>NZ_JAZGQK010000012.1:0-519464 GCF_036422035.1 Plantactinospora sonchi | reverse complement strand
GCGTTTGTTGGTGGCGCTGTTGCTGGTCCGGCGGTGGCCGCGCAGGCCGCTCCCGAGCAGCATGTGTCGCCGGTTGCGATGTCGGTGATGGCCGACAGGGACCACGGTAAGGGTGACCACAAGGACGGTCACAAGGATGGCAGGCCGTCGCGGGACCGGTTGGTGCCGCATGGTGTGCAGGGTGAGCAGGCGTCGATCCCGATCTCGGGTGAGCAGGCTGACAACGTGAAGGCGATCGTGAAGGCCACGAAGAAGGCTGGTCTGGACGAGCGGGCCGCGGTGATCGCCGTTGGTACGTCGCTGCAGGAGTCGAAGTTGGAGAACCTGGGTGACCTGGGTGCCAGCAACGACCATGACTCGCTGGGTCTGTTCCAGCAGCGTCCGTCGTCGGGTTGGGGTTCGCCGGAGCAGATCACTGATCCGCAGTATTCGACGACCGCGTTCCTGAAGGGTCTTCGTGAGGTTGATGGTTGGCATGATCTGCCGCTGACCGTGGCCGCGCAGAAGGTGCAGGTGTCGGCGTACCCGGACGCGTACGCGAAGTGGGAGAACCAGGCCGCTGACCTGGTCGCCAACGCCTGGAACAACAGCTGACCCACCCACACGAACGATCCGCTGGCCGGGTCCCCACCACGGGGACCCGGCCAGCGGCGTATCCAGCTACCGCACCTCCACCGCGACTCGAAGTGCTGGATCGTCCACCGGGTCCGGCTGACGGAACAGCCGGTGTGGCCACCACAGGAACCGGCCGATGTCCAGACTCAGCGCCGGCACCAGCACGGACCGGACCACAACGGTGTCCAGGAGGATGCCGAACGACACCGCGAAACCGAGCTGCACGATCATCGTGAGCGGCAGCGTGGTGAGGACCGCGAAGGTCCCGGCGAGGACGAGACCCGCCGAAGTGATCACCGTCCCGGTCGCGGCCAACCCGATGACGGTGGCCCGGCGGGTGCCGTGCCGCGCCGCCTCCTCGCGTACCCGGGTCATCAGGAAGATGTTGTAGTCGACGCCGAGCGCCACCAGGAAAACGAAGAGGTAGAGCGGCAGCGAACTGTCCTCGCCACTGAACCCGAAGAGGTGCCGGAACACCAGCACGCTCGCGCCGAGCGCGGCACCGAACGACAACACCACGGTGGCGATGAGCACCAACGGCGCGACCAGGGACCGCAGCAGCAGCACCAGCATCACGAAGACCACGGCGAAGACGATCGGCAACAGCAGGGTCCGGTCGTCCCGCGCGGCCCGCTGCATGTCGAGTCGGGCGGCGGTCTCCCCACCGACCAGGGCCTGCGCCTGCGGCACGGCCCGTACCGCGTCGCGTACCCGGTCCACCGTCCGGTACGCGGCTGAACTGTCGGCGGGGTCGGTCAGAGTCGCCTCCAGGTACGCCTGACCGGCCCGCAACCCGGTGGCCGTGACGGAGTCGGGATCGACGCCGGGGGTGGCGGCCACCGCCGCCCGTACCTCGGCGGCCCGGTCCGGATGGCTCACCACCACGAGGGGCGTACCGACGCCGGCGGCGAAGTGCCGGGCCAGCACCGCTTCGCCGAGCGTCGAGTCGTGGCTGCCCCGGAACGCCTCCCCGCCGCTCAGGCCGTTCGCCTCCAGCTGGGTGGTGCCGAGTGCCATCGCGGCGAGGACGAGGCTGGTCACCACCCAGGTCAGCCGGGGCCGTCTCCCGATCATCCGGCCGATCCGGAACCATCGGCCGCCAATCCCGGGGTCGGGTACCGGGATGTTCCGGTACCGGGGCCGGTCCGGCCAGAAGATCCAGCGTCCTGCCCTGACCAGCAGCGCGGGAAAGGCGGTCAGCATCACGACCAGCCCGGTCAGCACACCGACCGCCAGAACGGGGCCCAGCCCACGGGCCCACCGCACGTCGGCCAGCAGCAGGCACAGCATCGCGGCGGCGGCCGTACCGGCACTGGCCGCGATCGCCGGGGCGGACCGCCGTACCGCGACCGCCATCGCCTCGTACCGGTCCTGGTGACGACGGAGTTCCTCGCGGTAGCGGGCGACGAGCAGCAGCGCGTAGTCGGTGGCCGCCCCGAACACGAGGATGGTCAGGATGGCGCTGCTGTCGGCGTCCACGGCCAGCCCGGCGTAGCGGGCGAGCAGGTAGACGACCGCCTGCGCGGTGACCAGGGCGAGCCCGGCGGACAGGACCGGCAGCAGCCACAGCACCGGACTGCGGTACGTGAGCAGCAGGATCACCACGACGACCGCCACGGTGGCCAGCAGCAGCCGGGTGTCGAGACCACGGACCGCCGCGCTCTGGTCGGCGAGGGACCCGACGGGGCCGGCGACGTACACCCGCATGCCGGCGGCGTCCGGGACCGCGACCTGCCGGATGCTCTCGACCACGTCGGCGGCCCGGTCGAACGGATCGGGGCCGAGGTCGAGCGGGACGACAAGCTGGGCGGCGGTGCCGTCGCCGGCCACGGTTGGACCGACCGGCGGGCCGGCCAGGTCCGGACGCCCGGCGAACGCCCGGGCGTCCGCGGCCAGCGTGGCCCGGTCGGCGTCGGTCAGCCCGGTGGCCCGCTCGTAGACCACCACCGCGGCGAGCGTGTCCGTGGTGACGGTCGACATCTGCACCTGCCGGACCCGGCTGGATTCGGCGTCGGCCGGCAATCCCCCCGGTCCGTCGGCCTGCACCGAGCCGAGCCGGCCGGACAGCCCGGCTGCCAGCACGGCGGTGACCAGCCAGAATCCCAGCACCAACCAACTGGTACGCCGTCCGACGACCAGCCGGACCAGCCGTCCGCCACCACCCGCTCCGTCCGCCGCCGTCATGCGCCCTCCACCGGGTACGCCGTACCGTCGGCACGGGTCAGGGCACGATCGACAACCATCAGCACCAGGATGAACGCGGCCAGCGCGGTGAACGACCGGATGTAGTTGAGCATCTCCCAACGGGACAGGATCGCGGCGTGGTCGGCCGAGGGCGACGTGGTCAACCAGTCCCGCATCTGGCGGTTGATCGGGACGTTCCCGAACCGGGTCACCACGAACGTGGTCACGACCAGGGCGCTCGCCGCCCCGGCGAGCCGTCGGGGCGTACCACGCAGCAGGATGGCCAGCACCAGCGAGCTGAGTACGGCGACGCCCATCGCGCTCTGCATGACCGGTCCGTTCATCCGCATCAGTGCGCTGTGGAAGGTGAGCCGGACGTCGAGCGGCACGGCCTGGAACGCCTGCACGACGTTGAGCGCGCCGTAGCAGAACGCGCCGGCGAGCAGCCCGGTGGACATCAGGGCGAGAGCCCGGACGATGCGGACGGCGGTCGCCCGCGATCTCGGGTCGGCGCCGGAGCCGGCTCGTCGGGTCCGCTCCGCTCGGGGGGTGCGGACGCGCTCGGCGGATGTACCCATGGCCTTGCTCCTCAGCTCGGAATGACGGTCCTGACCGGCGTGCCGCGGAACATCCCGCGACGGTGATCCGTCGACCTGGGCGGATCTGGACAGGCACCGGCGTTGCCTGGTGACGATGCCTGACGAGCCGGGTTCGGGCGTCGTGCCGGAGAGGACAACCGCCACTGCCGACAGCGGCGCACTCCGGGGGAGCGATACCTCCACGGTGGTAGTCCGGACTACCACGGCTGCCTGACGCGGCGGGCCCACGCCATCGTCTAGCGTTCGGGGATGCGCGACGGAGGCTACGGATGATCCGGGTGCTGCTCGCCGACGACCAGGGGTTGATCCGGGCCGGTTTCCGGGCGCTGCTGAACGCCGAGGACGACATCGAGGTCGTCGCGGAGGCGGCGGACGGCGGCCAGGCCGTCGCGCTCGCGGTCGAACACCTGCCCGACGTCGCGCTCATCGACATCCAGATGCCGGTCTTCGACGGTATCGAGGCGACCCGGCGGATCGCCGCCGATGCCCGACTCAGCGCCGTGCACGTGGTGATGCTGACCAACTACGGCCTCGACGAGTACGTTTACTCGGCGCTGCGGGCCGGTGCCGGCGGTTTCCTGGTGAAGGACACCGAACCGGAGGACCTGTTGCACGGGGTACGGGTCGCGGCCCGGGGTGATGCCCTGCTGTCACCCGGCATCACCCGTCGGCTGATCGGCGAGTACGTCTCCCGCCCGCCACGTGGTGATCTCACCACCGTCCTGGGCGTGCTGACCAACCGGGAACGTGAGGTGGTGGCGCTGGCTGCCCGGGGACTGTCCAACGAGGAGATCGCGGCTCAGATGGTGATCAGCCTGGCCACAGCCAAGACCCACGTCAGTCGGGCGATGACGAAGCTCCGGGCCCGGGACCGGGCGCAACTCGTTGTGCTGGCGTACGAGTCCGGCCTGGTCACTCCGCCGGAGAAGCGGTAGCCGTCGGCGCTGTGCGCCCTCGACGACCTAGCGCCTGCCGCGGCTACGGATCGTTGATATCCAGGCCAGTAGGGTGGCCAGGAGGATCGCGGCGCCGATCGAGAGCGGGATCAACGAGTCGATGATGAGACTGGTCCGCTGGCTTTCCACCGACTGCACGCAGTCCCACATGGGTGACGGCGTGCAGTAGGGCGTGAAGTTGACGATCTGGTAGACCCCGAACCAGATGAGGCCGATGCCGGTGACGAGGCCGAGACTCAACCACAGTCCCCGGGCGAGCATCGTCAGCGCAGTCCCGTCCGAGGCACAGTCGTCCCGAGCGGTACGGCTGTCGTCATCATGTGCGGTCTTTCGGCCGTCGGCCGGCACCGAGTCGTCTCCACCCGCCCATTATCGATGTCCGGAACGCGATCTCAAGGGTCCCTGCGTCGTACCGACCGGTCCGTTCCCCGCGTCCGACCACGGATGGGGCGGCGGGTACGTCGTCCCTGGTGTCCGGTTCGGGTTCATGATCGACAGGCTGTGGTGGAATGTTGGCGGGGCTGGGGTCGTTACATTACGCGTACGGCTGAGTAGCACGGCTTGTGAGCTGGGCTGATGGGTTCGGGTCTGGGAATGATCCGGGGCCTGCGGTCGTTACATCTCGTGTTCGCTTGAGCACCGACCCCCTATGGTGCCGGCGGGTTTCTGGTCCCCGGAAGAGTCTCCTTCTTCTGGTGTGGGCCGTTGTTCTTCTCTCTGACACTTCACACGCCCCCCCCGCGTGTGGGTGTTCATCCCCGATTGGAAGGAACAACCATCATGAACAGCAAGCTGTTCGCTGGATGGCTTCCGGCCATCACTGAGACTTCTCTGGTTCGTAGGACCGTTCTGGGTGCCGCTGGTCTGGCGTTTGTTGGTGGCGCTGTTGCTGGTCCGGCGGTGGCCGCGCAGGCCGCTCCCGAGCAGCATGTGTCGCCGGTTGCGATGTCGGTGATGGCCGACAGGGACCACGGTAAGGGTGACCACAAGGACGAGCACAAGGACGGCAGGCCGTCGCGGGACCGGTTGGTGCCGCATGGTGTGCAGGGTGAGCAGGCGTCGATCCCGATCTCGGGTGAGCAAGCTGACAACGTGAAGGCGATCGTGAAGGCCACGAAGAAGGCTGGTCTGGACGAGCGGGCCGCGGTGATCGCCGTTGGTACGTCGCTGCAGGAGTCGAAGTTGGAGAACCTGGGTCATCTGGGTGCCAGCAACGACCATGACTCGCTGGGTCTGTTCCAGCAGCGTCCGTCGTCGGGTTGGGGTTCGCCGGAGCAGGTCACTGATCCGCAGTATTCGACGACCGCGTTCCTGAAGGGTCTTCGTGAGGTTGATGGTTGGCATGATCTGCCGCTGACCGTGGCCGCGCAGAAGGTGCAGGTGTCGGCGTACCCGGACGCGTACGCGAAGTGGGAGAACCAGGCCGCTGACCTGGTCGCCAACGCCTGGAACAACAGCTAAAGAAGCATGAACTCTGAACTCTGACCGCTGGCCGGGTCCCCACCACGGGGACCCGGCCAGCGGCGTGTCCAACGGTGCACGCCGGCCGGTCCACAACCTGCGGGAAACGCTCGTCCGGCCGTGCTCAGCGGGGCCAGTCGGTGAGCTTCTCGCGGATCTGCCGTACCTGATCGGCGTCGCGCCCGTAGCGGGCGAAGCGTCGGTCGGGCAGCCGGTCCAGGTAGCGGCCGACCGCGGGGACATCCTCCGGCTCGATCGCCGGGTCGTACTCGTGGGCGAGTCGGAGCAGGTCCGCGACCGTGTACCGGTCCAGTGCGGCGGCGATGTCGATGTAGTCCCGCACCTCGCGGCGGGTGATCAGCGCGGCCGTCTTGCTGGCCACCAGATCCTGGACGTGCATCACCGGGCCGAGGTCCATCACCACCGGGCTGCGGTGTCGGTCCAGCCTGCCCAGGCTGAGTCGCAGCCGTCGTCCGCCCTGGCCGACCAGGAAGTCCTTCATGTCCTGGGCGAAGCCGTCGAACAGCCCGGCAAGGTCGGCGGACGGGTCCTCGTCGGCGACGGTGAACCCGGACGCCTCCAGGGCGGCCCGGACCTCCGCCGCGGCGTTGGCCGCCGCTCCGTCGACGTCGGCGAACAGGTCGACGTCCTCGGTAGGGCGGTTGACCAGTCCGTGTGCGGCCCAGGCGATACCGCCACCCAGCACAAAACCGTGCTTGTCGGCCACGGAGAGCGCGACCCGGGCGACCTGGCGGTAGAAGTCGTCGAGATGGCTGGTGGTCATGCCGCCCGGCGGTCACCTGACGGCTCGGCGGTGGATCCGGCGTTCAGCGACGGGTGTCGCAGTTCCCAGGCCGCCCGTACGCCACGCGGCAGGTTGAGCACCGGCCACACCTGGTGGAGCAGGTGCCCGTTGAGGTACCGACGCAGGTCCTCGGTGCGGGTGCTCTCCCGCAGCACGTTCTCGTACATCCAGAGCAGTTGGTCCGGGTCGGCGAGTTCGAAGACCCGGTCCGGGCCCCACATGAGGCGCAGGGGCAGGGTCACCCGGCCCCGGGTCGGCCCGGTCAGCTCGGTCACGGTCCGGGTCACCACGGCCGGTCGGCCCGGTCGGGCGAGCGGGGCCACGCTGGTCGGCGGCCCGGCGACGTACTGCATGCGCTCAGGGTAGCCCGAAGGTGGCGGACCCGGATGATCCCTACCTGATTTCGCCGGTCCGTCCGGCTTCAACGGACCACGGGAGCCGGTCCCTGGCGGATCAAGGGCTGGGCTGGCAAATCCGGAATGCCGGACCCGTCCGCCTGGTTGTGTCTCTCGGTACGCCCGCGAGCTCCGCCCCCTGGATCGCGGGCGTACCTCTGTGCGCTGGCCGGTTCTGCTCAGCGCCGCTCCTCGGAATCCAGATCGAAAGGGCAACCATCAGATGAACCCGATCTTCGGGCGATGGCTCCCCGCCATCGCGGAGACCGTCACCACGCGGTGGCTGCCGGCCGTCGCACAGAATCGGGCGGTACGGCGGATCCCCGCCGCTGCGGAGACCGTCACCACACGGTGGCTACCCGCCATCGCGGAGAGCCCGGCGGTACGCCATCTGCCGGCCCTCGCCGAGAAACCGGTCGCCCGGCGTACGGCGTTGGCTGTCGCGGGGCTGACCTGCGCGGCCGCCTGCGCCGCCGTCGGCGGTGGGGTGTCCGCGGCGACGACCGCCGCCGCGCCGGCCGGCCCGGCGACGCCGGCGGCGTACACCCAGACGACGCGGGCGGACGCCCCGCAGAACGGTACGGCCCAGGACAGGACCGCGCAGGACAGCAGTGCCCAGGACCGGTCGAACGACCGGCACTCGGACGACAACCCGGGCCGGGACGCCCTGGTCCCGTACGGCGTGCAGGGCGACCAGTCGCACGTCGATCTCGACGACGACCAGTGGGACAACGCGCGGGAGATCGTGCGGGTCGCCCGGCAGCAGGACGTCGGACCGCGTGGCGCGGTGATCGGCGTGGCCACCTCGTTGCAGGAGTCGAAGCTGCGCAACCTCGGCCACCTGGGCGCCTGGAACGACCACGACTCGCTGGGCCTGTTCCAGCAGCGGCCGTCGTCCGGCTGGGGCGCACCCGACCAGCTCACCGACCGGGACTACTCGGCGAGTGCGTTCTTCAACGGGCTGAAGCGGGTCAACGACTGGCGGGACCTGCCCCTGACCGACGCCGCCCAGGCGGTGCAGGTCTCGGCGTACCCGTTCGCGTACGCGCAGTGGGAGGACCAGGCCGCCGACATCGTTGCGCACGTCTGGCCGCACGCACACTGAGCATCCTCGGCACAGCGGAAGGGGTCGGCCGGAGGCCGGCCCCTTTTCCCGTCGCCCGACGTCACGACCGACCCGGGTCCTTCCCCGTTCGGCCGTGCTCCGTCCGCCCGGCAGGGAGCCGCGCTCGGCGCCCGGGCAGGATCGCCGGGCCGTGCACCGCCGGGATGGTCAGATCCACCCCTTCCGGCGGAAGACCAGATACAGGATGATGGCCAGGCCGAACGTCAGGACCAGTGACACGATGAACTCGCCCTGGGTGTGCCGCCAGGGAAACGCCAGGTTCTGGCCGAAGAACCCGGTCACCGCGGTCGGTACGGCGATGATCGCGGCCCACCCGGTGACCTGCTTGACGATCAGGTTCAACTGGTTGTTCTGCAGCATCAGGTTCGTTTCGAGCATCGTGGTGTCGAGGTCGCGCAGCGAGTCGGTCCACTCGATCACCCGCAGCACGTGGTCGTAGAGGTCCTGGTAGTAGGGGATCATCTCGGTGTCGACGGTGTGCATCGTCGGCCGCATCAGCGCGTTCACCACCTCGCGCATGGGCAGGGTGACCTGCCGCAGCCGGACCAGGTCCCGTCGGGCCAGGAAGATCCGCTTCTGCACCTCGTTCCGGTTCATCCTCCGGCCGTTGAACATCGCGTCCTGCACCTGTTCCAGCGACGCGTCCAGTTGCTGTACGGCGCTGAAGTGCCCGTCGATCAACGTGTCGAGCAGCCCGTAGAGCAGGAAGGCGACGCCGTGCTGGCCCAGTTCGGCGCCCTCCTCCCACCGGGCCAGCACCTCCTGGATGTTGAACCGCTCGTCGTAGCGGACCGTCACCAGCACCCGGGGCTTGATGAACGCCGACACCTCGACGTCGTCCAGGCCGCCTGCGGCGTCGAGCCGGACCATGTAGGTGTTCAGGAAGAGGTGGGTGTCGTAGCGGTCGAGTTTCGCCCGCTGGTCCTGCTGGATCACGTCCTCGAGCGCCAGTTCGTGCATTCCGAGCTTCTCGGCGAGCAGCCGCAGGTCACGCTCCTCCGGCCGGCAGATGTCCAGCCAAGCGATCGCCCGGTCGTCGCGGTCGAGCCTGTCACCCACCTCCTCGGGCGGGAAGTCCTCGTCGACCAGGTTGCCGTCCCGGTAGAGCCGGGTCAGGAACGAGCCCACCCGTCGCCCCTTCGGCTCGACCCCGGGGCCCGCCCGGGGTGGGGGTGTCCCGGTGGTCGTGTCTCGGCGGCCGGCGCCAGGACCGGTGTCATGCCGGGAACCCGTCGGGTCCGGGTACGCCGGGCGTCGTCGGCCCGTCGAGGCAGGGCGGGACGACGTCCACCGGCGTGGGATCGGGCATGCGTCGGGATAGCCGGTGCCGCGCGCCCTAAACCCGACCGGGCCGGAACTGCCCGATCGGTCGACAGCGGCCTCGACGTACCCGCTCTCCCGGTTCGGCCCGGGCTCCGGGCCGGCCAGGCGGTCACCGCGCTGACGGTCGACCACCTGGCCCGCGCCGGGTGGTGGCCCGCCGTGGTCAGCGCGGCATCGCCACGCCCAGTGGTGCGCTCGGCGTGAAGGTGCTCGGCATCGTGACGTAGCCGTTGATGATGCCGACGCTCTCGTTCTGCCGGGTGCCGGCCCCGTCGATCGTGTAGTCGGGCATCCTTTCCAGCAGCCGCTGCGCCATCAACCGGAACCAGAGCCGGGCGTACTGCAGCCCGATGCAGCGGTGGATGCCGACCCCGAAGCTGGTGTGCCGGTTCGGCGTACGGTCGAGACGTACCTCGTCGGGCTCGGGGAAGACCTTGGGATCCCGGTTCGCGGCGGCGAAGGACATGAAGACCCGTTCGCCCTCCCGGATCTGCTGCCCGTTGACCACGGCGTCCCTCGTGGCGGTCCGGGCGAAGCCCATCGCCGGTGGGAAGACCCGCAGGAACTCCTCTGTCGCGTGCTCCCACAGGGCCGGGTCGGCGGCCAGCATCTTGCGGTGCTCGGGGTGCTCGGCCAGCCAGTTCGTCGCGTGCGCGAACAGCGCCGTGGTGGTGTGCACCCCGCCCTGGATGACCAGCAGCGCGATGATCACCACTTCCTCGTCGGGCAGCGGTCGGCCGTCGATGCTGCCGTTGGCCAGTGCGCTCAGCAGGGTCTCGTCGGGGGTCTCCCGCAGTCGGGGCAGCGTCGCGGCGACGGCGCCGCCGAGCTGGCCCACCACCTGTACGTTCTGCATGAAGTCCGGGTCGCTGGGCGGGCAGGCGGCGAGCCGGTGCATCGGCTCGGCGTACGTCTGCCAGTCGTCCAGCGGCAGGCCGAGCAGCTTCATCGTGGCCAGCGCCGGCATCGGGTTGCCGAGGTCGAGGACGAGGTCCATCCGCCCGCTCTCGCAGACCCGGTCCAGCAGGGCGTCGACGGCCTGCGCGGCGAACGGTTCGCTGGCCCGGACGGCGGTCGGGCTGAAGAACGGGTTCAGGATCCGGCGGTACGCGTTGTACTGCGGCGGATCCAGTTCCAGCGGGATCTGGGGAAGCGGATTCGGCGGGATGACGATGCCCTGGCGGGGGTCGGACGGGTCGGCGGCGTTGCGACCGGAGCTGAAGGTGGCGTCGTCGCGCATCACCTGGTTGAGGCTGGCGTGGTCGGCGACCACCCAGAAGCCGCCGTAGGCATCTGTCCGGGCCACCGGGCAGCGGGCCAGCAGGTCGTCGGAGACCGCCCGCCAGTTGGCGCGGTATTCGGGGGAGTGGTGGTCGAAGTCGATACGTGGGGGTGTGGCCGAATCGGCACCGATAGATTGATCGACAGACATCGCGACAGCGTACTGCCGAAAAACGCTCCACGGTGAGAGCGGTTCGGGCTACGGTCTGGGTGGGTTTCCGCGCTTCATCCCTTCTCGCAGGTCACCGGCATTTCCCGGAACCGGATGGACGTTCCGTCCGGCCCGTGGCGGCTGCCGGGCTTGCCTGCCCGGCGGAATCGGGAACCACGAGGCGAACGGTGGTCGGGTCACCGACCTGGTTGGTGGAGGAGGTGCCGGGAATGGGGATCCGCACCTTCATCGAAGGTTGGCCGGTGTACCGGCAGCTGACCGGCACCGATCCGCTCGGCCGGGGCGCGGCGGCACAGTCCGCCCGGTCCGTCGGGCTGACCCCGCGTACCGACACCGCCGACTCGGTGGCCCGCTCGATCTGCCCGTACTGCGCGGTCGGCTGCGGCCAGCGGGTCTACGTCTCGGACGGCCGGGTCACCCAGATCGAGGGCGACCCGGACAGCCCGATCTCGCGGGGGCGGCTCTGCCCCAAGGGGGCGGCCAGCAAGAACCTGGTCACCAGCGAACTGCGCCAGCAGAAGGTCCTCTACCGTCGGCCGTACGGCACCGACTGGGAGGAACTCGACCTGCCCACCGCGATGGAGATGATCGCCGACCGGGTGCTCGCCGCCCGGGACGCCACCTGGGAGGACGTCGACGACCAGAACCGCCCGCTGAACCGCACCCTGGGCATCGCCGCGCTCGGCGGCGCCACGCTGGACAACGAGGAGAACTACCTCATCAAGAAGTTGTTCACCGCGATGGGTGCGATCCAGATCGAGAACCAGGCCCGCATTTGACACTCCGCCACCGTCCCCGGTCTGGGGACCAGCTTCGGTCGCGGTGGCGCGACGGCCTTCCAGCAGGATCTGATCAACAGTGACTGCGTCATCATCCAGGGCTCGAACATGGCCGAGGCCCACCCGGTGGGCTTCCAGTGGGTGATGGAGGCGAAGGAGCGCGGCGCCAAGATCTTCCACGTCGATCCGCGGTTCACCCGGACCAGCGCGCTGGCGAGCAGCTACGTCCCGATCCGGGCCGGTGCCGACATCGCCTTCCTCGGCGGCGTCGTGCGCTACATCCTGGAGAACGAGCTGGACTTCCGGGAGTACGTGCTGGCCTACACCAACGCGGCGACCATCGTCAGCGATGACTTCCAGGACACCGAGGAACTCGACGGCCTCTTCTCCGGCTACGACCCGGAGACCTCCAGCTACGACCAGACCAGCTGGCAGTACCGGGGGCAGGAGAGCAACGGACAGAACGACACCGCGACCGAGCGGGAGAGCGCGGCCGGGCTCCGGCACGAGTCGCACGGCGCGCCGATCTCCGGCCAGGCGATGCGGGACGAGACGCTGCAGCACCCGAACTGCGTCTACCAGATCCTGAAGCGGCACTACGCCCGCTACACCCCGGAGCTGGTGGAGCGGGTCTGCGGGGTGCCTCGGGCGAAGTTCGAGGAGGTGGCGAGGGCCTGGACGGAGAACTCCGGGCGGGAGCGGACCACCATGCTGGTCTACTCGGTGGGCTGGACCCAGCACACCGTCGGGGTGCAGTACATCCGAACCGGGGCGATCATCCAGCTGCTGCTCGGCAACATGGGCCGGCCCGGCGGCGGCATCCTCGCGCTGCGTGGGCACGCCAGCATCCAGGGCTCGACCGACATCCCGACCCTGTTCAACCTGCTGCCCGGCTACCTGCCGATGCCGCAGTACCAGCAGCACCAGAAGTTCGAGGACTGGGTCACCGCCATCCAGCACCCCGGTCAGAAGGGGTTCTGGGGCAACGCCCGGGCTTACGCGGTCAACCTGCTCAAGGCGTACTGGGGTGCGGCGGCGACCCCGGAGAACGACTTCTGCTACGACCACCTGCCCCGGATGACCGGCGACCACGGCACGTACCAGACCGTGTTCAACATGATCGACGGCAAGGTCAAGGGCTACTTCCTGCTCGGACAGAACCCGGCGGTGGGGTCGGCGCACGGCCGCGCCCAGCGGCTGGGCATGGCCAACCTGGACTGGCTGGTGGTCCGCGACCTCTTCATGATCGAGAGTGCGACGTTCTGGAAGAACAGCCAGGAGGTGGAGACCGGCGAGATCACGCCGGAGCGCTGCCGTACCGAGGTCTTCTTCCTACCGGCCGCCTCGCACGTCGAGAAGGAGGGCACCTTCACCCAGACCCAACGGCTGTTGCAGTGGCGGGAGAAGGCTGTCGACGCGCCCGGCGAGGCCCGCTCGGAGCTGTGGTTCTTCTACCACCTCGGCCGGATCGTCCGGGAGAGGCTGGCCGGCTCGACCCGCCCCCGCGACCGCGCCCTGCTGGAACTGGCCTGGGACTATCCCACGCACGGTCCGCACGCGGAGCCGAGCGCCGAGGCCGTGCTGCGGGAGATCAACGGGTACGAGGTGGAGACCCGCCGCCCGCTGTCGAGCTTCGTCGAGATGAAGGACGACGGTACGACCCTCGGCGGCTGCTGGATCTACACCGGCGTCTTCGCCGACGGGGTCAACCAGGCGGCCCGGCGCAAACCCGGCCGGGAGCAGAGCTGGGTCGCCCTGGAGTGGGGCTGGGCCTGGCCGGCAAACCGCCGGTTGCTCTACAACCGGGCCTCCGCCGACCCGGAGGGCCGGCCGTGGAGCGAGCGCAAGCGGTACGTCTGGTGGGACGAGGAGTCCAGCCAGTGGGTCGGTGCGGACGTACCGGACTTCGAGAAGACGAAGCCGCCGTCGTACCGGGCACCGGATGACGCGAGCGGGGTGACCGCGCTGGACGGCATCGACCCGTTCGTCATGCAGGGCGACGGGAAGGGCTGGCTGTACGCGCCGGTCGGCGTACTGGACGGGCCGCTGCCCACCCACTACGAACCGGCCGAGTCGCCGATCCGCAACCCGCTCTACGGCCAGCAGGCGAATCCGACCCGCAAGCTCTACCGCCGGTCGGACAACCCGACGAACCCCAGCCCGCCGCAACCGCACAGCGACGTCTTCCCGTTCGTCTTCACCGTCAGTCGGCTGACCGAGCACCACACGGCGGGCGGGATGAGTCGTACCGTGCGCCACCTCGCCGAACTGCAGCCGGAGATGTTCGTGGAGGTCTCGCCCGAACTGGCCGTCGAGCGGGGACTGACCCACCTGGGCTGGGCGCACATGGTGACCAGCCGCAGCGTGATCGAGGCGCGGGTCATGGTCACCGACCGGATGGCCCCGCTCTGGCTGGAGGGCCGGATGATCCACCAACTCTGGATGCCGTACCACTTCGGCACCGAGGGTCTGGTCCGGGGCGACTCGGTCAACGACCTGTTCGGCGTCACCCTGGACCCGAACGTGCTGATCCAGGAGAGCAAGGTCGCCACCTGCGACGTACGGGCCGGACGACGGCCGACCGGCCCGGACATCCTCGACCTGCTCGCCGACTACCGCCGACGGGCCGGACTCGACGGCCACCACCCACCGGTCGTCACCGCCGCCGAGCGGCCCGACGACGGCACGGACCGGAAGGAATGAGCATGGTCGACATCCGACCGGCCGTCGCGGTGAACCCCGCCGAGCGGGCCGGGTACGTGGACCCGCCGCCCCGGATGGGCTTCTTCACCGACACCAGTCTCTGCATCGGCTGCAAGGCCTGCGAGGTGGCCTGCAAGGAGTGGAACCTGGTGCCGGACAGCGGCTTCGACCTGCTCGGCATGTCGTACGACAACACCGGGGCGCTGACCGCGAACTCCTGGCGGCACGTCGCCTTCGTGGAGCAGGCCCGTCCGGTCGGGTGGCAGTCGTCGGCGCCGATGACCGGTACGCCCACCGGGACCTCGGCCAGTGTGGCCACCGCCGAGGCGGGTGCCGACACCCACGTGGACACCGGCACCGACCCAGGGGTTCCGCCGGCGCCCGACGCGGCCCCGGCCGGCCGGATGGTCGACGGCACCCAGTTCCTCGGCATGCCCGGCACCGACCTGCCCGGTAAGGGCGACCGGAGCGGGCGGGCCGACCTGCGCTGGCTGATGATGTCGGACGTCTGCAAGCACTGCACCAACGCCGCCTGCCTGGACGTCTGCCCGACGGGTTCGCTGTTCCGCACCGAGTTCGGCACCGTGGTGGTGCAGGAGGACATCTGCAACGGCTGCGGCTACTGCATCCCGGCCTGCCCGTACGGGGTCATCGACCAGCGCCGGGACGACGGTCGGGCGTGGAAGTGCACCCTCTGCTACGACCGGGTCAAGGGCGGCCGGACCCCGGCGTGTGCCCAGGCCTGCCCCACCGAGTCGATCCAGTACGGCGAACTCGACGAGCTCCGCGAACGGGCCCGGGTCCGGGTCGAGCGGCTGCACGCCGACGGGGTGCCGGAGGCCCGCCTCTACGGCCACGACCCGGCCGACGGGGTCGGCGGGGACGGCGCCTTCTTCCTGCTGCTCGACGAGCCCGAGGTGTACGGCCTGCCACCCGACCCGGTGGTGACCACCCGGGATCTCCCCGAGATGTGGCGGTGGGCCGGGCTGGCCGCGCTTGCCATGGTGACCACCACCGTGGCGGCGTTCGTCGGGGGGTCGCGGTGAGCGGCCGGGGCCTGCCCGGCGAGCCGCTGGGGGAGCGTTTCCGGCAGTTCCGGGCCCGGCTGGAACAGTCGAACGGCGGTGGCCGGCGCCGGGGCGCCCGGCGCGGCGGCTCCGGTGGGCCGGGTCTGGTCGGCGGCGAGCCGCTGCCGGTACCGCCCGCCCAGTTCGCCTCCTACTATGGGCGGCCGATCCTGAAGGCGCCGGTGTGGCGGCACGACATCCCGGCGTACCTGTTCACCGGTGGGCTGGCCGCGGGCTCCGCGCTGCTGGCCGCTGGTGCCGACCTGACCGGCCGTCCCGCGCTGCGCCGGTCCGGTCGGCTGGTGGCGCTGGGCGCGCTCGGCGCCAGTACCTACTTCCTGATCAACGACCTCGGCCGGCCGTCCCGGTTCCATCACATGCTCCGGGTGGTGAAACCGACCTCGCCGATGTCGATGGGCACCTGGATCCTCGCCGTGTTCGGTCCGGTCGCCGGTGTGGCGGCGGTGAGCGAGTTCGCGCCGTTGCTGCCCCGGCACGGTCTTCCCGGGCTGGCCGGCCGCATACTGCCCCCGACCGGTCGGGCCGCCGGTCTCGCCGCCGCGGTCGCGGCGCCGGCCCTGGCCACGTACACCGGGGTGCTGCTGGCGGACACCGCGATGCCGGCCTGGCACGACGCCCATCCGGATCTGCCGTTCCTGTTCGCCGGCAGCGCGCTGCTGGCCGGCGCGGGTGCCGGGCTGGTCAGCACACCGGTCGACCAGGCCGGGCCGGCGCGACGGCTGCTGGTGGCCGGCGCGGTGCTGGAGAAGCTGGCCGAGCACCGGATCGTCCGGAGGGGGCTGACCGGCGAGCCGTACCGGCAGGGGCCCGGGGGGCGGTTGCTGCGTACCAGCCGGCTGCTGCTCGCCGCCGGTACCGCCGGGGCGTTGCTCGGCCGGCGTAGCCGGGTGCTCTCGGCGCTCTCGGGTGCGGCCCTGCTGGCGTCGTCGGTGCTGACCCGGTTCGGGGTCTTCGAGGCGGGGGTCGCGTCCGCCCGGGACCCGAGGTACACGGTGGTGCCGCAGCGTGAGCGGCTCGACCGACGGGCGTCGACGCCGGCCGGGGGGCCGGCGGCGCCGGGTGCGTGAGCGTCGAACCATCAGGGGGAACCATGGCTTTCAAGACACCCGACCAGGTCGCGACCACGGCGGTGAACGCCGGCGTCGTCAAGGCGAACCTCACGCCCGGGCGGATGCTCGCCGGTGGGATCCTGGCCGGTGCCTACATCGCCTTCGCCGGCCTGCTGGGCGTTGTCGTCACCGCCGGTATGCCGGTACAGATCTGGGGGAACCTGTCCACCCTGATCTTCGGCGCGGTGTTCGCGGCCGGCCTGATCATCGTCATCATCGCCGGTTCCGAGTTGGTCACCGGCAACATGGCGCTGCTGCCGCTGGCCCTGACCTCCGGCCGGACCACGGCGGGGCGGGTCGCGATGAGCCTGGTGATCGTGACCATCGGCAACCTGATCGGCTCACTGCTGGTCGCCTACGTGTTCGCGGTGGAGAGCGGCGTCATCGGATCCGCGGATTCCGCCGCCGGCACCGGCGGCGCGCTCACCTTCGCCAAGCTCGCCGCCGTCGCCGAGGGCAAGGCGCTGAACGAGGACACCGTGCAGATCTTCCTGCGCGCGGTCGGCTGCAACTGGCTGGTCTGCCTCGCCGTCTGGATGGCCTACGCCGCCGAGGACATCGCGGGGAAGATCCTGGCGATCTTCTTTCCGATCATGGCGTTCGTGGCGCTCGGCTTCGACCACGTGGTCGCCAACATGTTCTTCCTCCCGGCGGCGATGTTCGCCCACGTTCCGGGGGTCGGCGCCTGGGACGTGGTGCACAACCTCCTCCTCGCCTTCGCCGGCAACGCGGCGGGCGGTGCCCTGTTCGTCGCCGGCTTCTACTGGTTCATCTATCTGCGTGGTCAGGCGCGGCCGATCACACCCGACGGCGTCCAGACCACCCCGACCCCGGACAAGCGCAGCAAGGGCGGCCAGGACGCGGCCGGCCCACGCTGACCGCCGGTCGGCCCGGTCGGGTGCGATCCCGCGATCCGATGCTCGTCAGATCAGCGTCGGTCAGGTCGCGCGACGCGGTCAGGAGCGCTGATCACCGGGGCGGCGGTGCCGGCACCCCGCCAGCCACCCTGCGCGTCCTGGTGGTGTCGTCCGTCACCCCGATGCCGTGCCGGCCGGGTGCGGCCAACCCGACGACCGGGTGACCGGGCCCTGACCTGGGCCACCCCGCGTCATCGTGGTCCAGAGCACGCGATATGGTCCGGAGGAGTCGCCCGGGTGGTCGCGGCGGCTGAGCGGACCAGCGACACGTCCCCGGGGCGTCCCGCCCGTCAGGGGACGCGACGCGGGACGTGTTTTTGCTCTCTTTTCAGCGCCCTGTTACCCGCCACAGCGGGCCCAGGAGTGTGCGCTGGCATCGCTACTCCCAGTAGTTGCGGGTCTGGTGGTGGTGACCACCGGATTGACTGCCAGGACACGGTGCCGAAATGTTGCGAAACAAGTTCGCCTCCAATAAGTTTCACGCGGCAACAAAACAGTGTCAGCACAGTGTCAGCGATGACGAGCTGCCCGGAGGCAACAATGATGTTGGTGACGTGGCGCGGCCACCGGCCGCCGGACGCGTCCGGATCCCTCCGGCGCCGCGGTGACGGAGGCCACGCGGTTCCGGTCGCCACCGGCCCGTACGTCGTACGGGCCCGGCTCGGGGAGCGTGTGGCATGAGCACCGCACCCGTCCTGCTGGAGATGCGGGGGATCACCAAGGAGTTCCCCGGGGTCAAGGCGCTCTCCGACGTGAACCTGCTGGTGCGCAAGGGTGAGATCCACGCCATCGCGGGGGAGAACGGGGCCGGCAAGTCGACCCTGATGAAGGTGCTGAGCGGGGTCTACCCGTACGGCAGCTACTCCGGCCAGATCCTCTACCAGGGCACGGAGAGCCGGTTCTCGGACATCCGGGCCAGCGAACAGGCCGGCATCGTGATCATCCACCAGGAACTCGCCCTGGTGCCCGGCATGTCCATCACCGAGAACATCTTCCTCGGCAACGAGCCGGGTCGCGGTGGGGTGATCGACTGGAAGGCCGCCAACCGCCAGGCCCTCGAACTGATGGCCCGGGTCGGCCTCCAGGAGGACCCGGACACGCTGATCAAGGACATCGGCGTCGGCAAGCAGCAGCTCGTGGAGATCGCCAAGGCGTTCGCCAAGAACGTCAAGCTGCTCATCCTCGACGAGCCGACCGCCGCGCTGAACGAGGCGGACTCCCAGCACCTGCTGGACCTGCTCCTCGGCTTCAAGCAGCGGGGCATCACGTCAATCATCATCTCGCACAAACTGAACGAGATCGCCCAGATCGCCGACTCGATCACCATCCTGCGGGACGGTCGGACCATCGAGACGCTGGACATCAAGGCGGACGGCGTCGACGAGGACCGGATCGTCCGGGGCATGGTCGGTCGGGAGCTGCACAGCCGGTTCCCGGACCACACCCCGAAGATCGGCGAGGTCTTCTTCGAGGTCCGCGACTGGACCGTCCGGCACCCGATCTCGCCCGACCGACTGGTCGCCAAGGGCTCCAACTTCAACGTGCGCCGGGGCGAGATCGTCGGGTTCGCCGGACTGATGGGCGCCGGCCGGACCGAGCTCGCGATGAGCCTGTTCGGCCGCTCCTACGGGACGTACGTCTCGGGGCAGATCTTCAAGGACGGCCGGGAGATCGTCCTGCGCTCGGTCGCGGACGCGATCGACCACGGGCTGGCGTACGTCAGCGAGGACCGCAAGTCGCTCGGGCTCAACCTGCTCGACGACATCAAGACCTCGGTGACCGCTGCCAAGCTCGGCAAGATCTCCAAGCACGGTGTGCTCGACCACGTCGCGGAGCACCGTGCCGCCGAGGGTTACCGGACCAGTCTGCGGGTCAAGACCCCCACCGTCGACGAGGGCGTCAACAAGCTCTCCGGCGGTAACCAGCAGAAGGTCGTGCTGGCCAAGTGGATGTTCACCGACCCGGACCTGCTCATCCTCGACGAGCCCACCCGGGGCATCGACGTGGGAGCCAAGTACGAGATCTACGGCATCATCCAGCAGCTCGCGGACCAGGGGAAGGGCGTCATCGTCATCTCGTCCGAGCTGCCGGAGCTGATCGGGCTCTGCGACCGGATCTACACGGTCTTCGAGGGCGCGATCACCGGTTGCATCGAGCGACGGGACGCCGATCCCGAACTCCTGATGAAGCAGATGACCTCAGCGAAGAAGGCATAGACCCATGAGCCGCGTGAAAGAACTACAGAAGTCCCTGTTCGCGGGGACGCAGTCCAACGCCCGGCAGTTCGGGATGATCTTCACGCTGGTGGCGATCGTCCTGCTCTTCCAGGTCCTCACCGACGGGCTGACGCTGAACTCCAGCAACCTGATCTCGCTGGTGAGCCAGTACTCGTACATCCTGATCCTGGCCATCGGCATGCTGATGGTGATCGTCGCCGGCCACATCGACCTGTCGGTCGGCTCGATCGCCGCGGTCGTCGGCATCATCGTGGCCAAGGTCATGCAGGACTACAACCTGCCCTGGCCGCTGGCCATCGTCGTCGGCCTGCTGGTCGGCGCGGTGATCGGCGCCTGGCAGGGCTTCTGGGTGGCCTACATCGGGGTACCGGCGTTCATCGTCACCCTGGCCGGCATGCTGCTGTTCCGGGGCATGAACCAGTACATCGGCAACGCCAACACCATCCCGGTGCCGGAGGGCTTCCGGGAGATCGGCGCCGGCTACCTGCCCGAGATCGGCCCGAACACCGGCTACAACAACCTCACCCTGCTGCTCGGCCTGCTGGTCAGTGCCGCGGTCGTGGTCCGCGAGTGGCGGCTGCGGCGGACCCGCCGGGAGATGGCGGCCGACGTCGCCCCGATGTGGATCTCGTTGATCCGGGTCGCCGTGCCGGTCGTGGTCATCCTCTTCGCGGCCTTCCGGTTCGCCGGCGGCCGGGTCGGCACCAGCTTCCCGATCTCCGGCATCATCCTCGGCGTCCTGGTGGTGTTCTACTCCTTCATCACCCGGAACACCGCAGGTGGTCGGCACATCTACGCGGTCGGCGGCAACGCCCGGGCCGCCGAGCTCTCCGGTGTGAAGCTCAAGCGGGTCAACTTCCTGGTGATGATGAACATGTCGATCCTGGCCGCGCTGGCCGGCATGATCTTCGTCGCCCGGTCCGCCGCCTCCGGTCCGCAGGACGGCCTCAGCTGGGAGCTGGACGCGATCGCCGCGGTCTTCATCGGTGGCGCCGCCGTCTCCGGCGGTCTCGGCACCATCAGCGGCTCGATCGTCGGCGGTCTGGTGATGGCCGTGCTCAACAACGGCCTGCAGCTGATGGGTGTCGGCATCGACCGGGTCCAGATGATCAAGGGTCTGGTCCTGCTGCTCGCCGTCGCGCTCGACGTCTACAACAAGAACCGCGGCCGCTTCTCGATCATCGGGAGCATCACGCGGCCATTCCGCCGGGAGGCACCCGCCACCCCGGCGACGCCGGTCGAGACGGGCCAAGAGCCCGCCAAGACTCCGGTGGCCGGCTGACGGCCACCCGGCAGGGGACCGGAACACCTCCGATCCCGGTCCACATAACAAGAAGGGCAACCTGAGATGCGCAAGTACCTTGCCAGGGGTGTGGCCGCTGGTGCCATCGCCCTGCTGGCACTGACCGCCTGCTCCGAGCGCTCGGACTCCTCCGGCGGCGGCTCGGCCGACTCCGGGAAGGGCTTCGCGGCCAACTCGCTGATCGGCGTGGCGCTGCCGGCGAAGACCTCGGAGAACTGGGTGCTCGCCGGTGACCTGTTCACCAACGGCCTCAAGGAGGCCGGCTTCCAGTCCGACGTCCAGTACGCCGGTGCCTCCAGCACCGTCGCCGACCAGCAGGCGCAGATCTCCGCCATGGTCACCAAGGGCGCCAAGGTCATCGTCATCGGCGCGACCGACGCCGCGCAGCTGAGCACCCAGGTCAAGCAGGCCAAGGAGGCCGGCGCGACGGTCATCGCCTACGACCGGCTGATCAAGAACACCCCGGACGTGGACTACTACGTCGCGTACGACAACTTCAAGGTCGGCCAGCTCCAGGGCCAGGCCCTGCTGGACGGCATGAAGGCGAAGAAGCCGAACGGTCCGTACACCATCGAGCTCTTCTCGGGCTCGCCGGACGACAACAACTCGGCGGTCTTCTTCGACGGCGCGATGGACGTGCTCAAGCCGGAGATCGACAAGGGCAACGTGGTGGTCGGCTCCGGCCAGACCGACATCAAGCAGACCGCCACCCAGGGCTGGAAGGCCGAGAACGCCCAGCAGCGGATGGACTCCCTGCTGAACTCGACCTACAGCAGCAAGACCCTGGACGGCGTGCTCTCGCCGAACGACACCCTGGCCCGGGCCATCCTGACCTCGGTCAAGGGCGCCGGCAAGCCGCTGCCGGTGGTCACCGGTCAGGACTCCGAGGTCGAGTCGGTCAAGTCGATCATGGCCGGTGAGCAGTACTCGACGATCAACAAGGACACCCGCAACCTGGTCAAGCAGACCATCGAGATGGTGAAGGCCCTGCAGGCCGGCAACGCGCCGCAGATCAACGACCCCAACTCGTACAACAACGGGGTCAAAATCGTTCCGTCGTACCTGCTGCCGCCGCAGATCGTCACCAAGGCGAACGCCGCCGAGGCCTACGCCAACGACCCGACGCTGTCGGCGCTCACCAAGTAACAGCACCAGAACCCACGCCGTCCGGCAGTCGCCGGATACGGCAGCCACGGGCCCCCGGAACTCCGGTTCCGGGGGCCCGTGTCGTCGTTCACGTCCCCCGGGCGCCGTCCGAACCGCCGCGGAACCGGTCCCGCTCCGGATCGAGCCGGGCGACGACGGCGGCGACCCGGACACCCTCGCCGACGATCGCGGCGGTACGGCCGCCGCCGTCGAGACAACCCCGCCGCTGGTGCATCGCGACGAGCTGCCAACAGGTGTCGAAGATCGGCGCCCCCGAGGAGCCGTACGTGGTGCGACCGTCGTACCGCAGGAACGGTCCGGCCGTGTCCGTCACCCGTAACCGGGTCAGGCGGAATCCCGACGGATCCGTCGGCCGGGGTTGGACGAGCACCAGCTCGTCGTGCGGGGCGGGACCGGACGATCGCGGAGGGTCCTCCGGCGCCGCCCCGGAACCCGGCCGGCACTCGAGGCCGACCAGGGTGTAGTCGAGCGACCGACAGGTCACGAAGCGGCCCGGGTCGGGCCGTCGGCGGTGACCGGCCGGCCCGAGGATCCCGGTCAGTCGGGCCGCCGATCGGGTCGGCACGAGATGATGGCAGGTCAGGACGAGGTCGGGCGCGATCAGGTAGCCGCATCCGGCGTTGCCCGAGGGCGACCGGAGACGGACGAGGCGGGCCACCACGACGTCCGGTGGCGGCCCTAGTGGGGCGTCGTCTCCCACAGGTGCACCCCGTAGTGCTCGTGGAAAACGGCGTCCGCCGCGTACGTCATCGCGGCGGTCCCGCCGACGATGATGGCCGCCAACGCGAGCGGCCCCTTCTGCCGGGGCAGCGCGGTCGCCAGTTCGCGTTCCGCGGCCCGGAGCCGCTCGTCCAGTGCCGGAACGCTCGTCCGGCGGCTACGCAGCTCCGCGCCCGCCGCCTCCAGCACGGTCGAGCGCATCCGGCCGCTCAGTTGCCAACGGGTCGCCGCGACCAGCACCGGTCCGGCGCGCAGCAGCCGACGGACGCCGGCCCGGACAATGGGCTGAGCCAGCAGTTCCTGCGCGTTCACCCACAACAGCTGAAGGAGTACGCCGTCCTCGTCCCGGTCGAAACACGGCTGGAGTTCGGTGGCGACCAGATCGCAGGCGTCCTGCACGGCCGTGTCGACCACCGCCAACGCGTCGACCTCGTCGAGCAGGCGGACGATGTACTCGTTGGGCTGTAGCGCGAGCAGGAGGGAGTCAACCTCACGGGCGACCGCGGCGGGGGAGGGTTCGGCCGGTTCCGGCCCGCTGGAAGCTGGGACCAGCCACTGCCACCAGGGCGGTGGGTACCCGTGACCGGGCAGACCGGGGTGGGGGAATCCGGGAAACGGGGATCCGGGGAAGGAGTGCGACAAGCCGTAACTCATCTGAGCCGCCTTGGTCGAACGGGTCCGTCAGCGTTGCTGGCAACCGTTGCACGACCGGATGCGAGGGTCAATCACCTGCGGTCGCCATGTCAGCTCCCCGACAATGCCGGGCCGGTGTCGTCGCGCGACAACCGAGGCCCGGTCAGCCGGCCGGCGACACCACGCCGGCCTCCCCGGGGGCCTCAGCCACGGACCAGGAGGGTCGTGCCGTCGGGCCGGGCCGGCAGGAGTTCGCCGATCACCGGACAGCCGGGCAGTTCCCCGGCGACCAGCAGCCCGCCGGAGGTCTGCGCGTCGGCGAGCAGCAGCAACTCGGTCTCGTCGACGCCCTCCGCGGCCAGGTGCGGCCGCACCCAGGCCAGGTTCCGGCGGGTGCCGCCGCTGACGTGGCCCTCGCCCAGCGCCTGCCGGGCACCCTCCAGGTACGGTACGGCCCCGGCATCGACCCGGGCGGTCAGTCCGGACGCCCGGGCCAGCTTGTGCAGATGACCCAGCAGACCGAAGCCGGTCACATCCGTCCCGCACCGGATCCCGGCCCCGACCGCGGCCACCGACGCCGCCTGGTTGAGTTCCGTCATCGTCGCCACCGCCTGCGGAAACAGCTCTCCGGTCTGCTTGTGCCGACTGTTCAGCACGCCGACGCCGAGCGGCTTGGTCAGGGTCAGCGGCAGCCCGGCCCGGCCCGCGTCGTTGCGGATCAGTCGTTCCGGGTCGGCGATCCCGGTGACCGCCATGCCGTACTTCGGTTCCGGGTCGTCGACGCTGTGCCCGCCGGCCACGTGACAGCCGGCCAACCGGGCGACGTCCAGGCCGCCGCGCAGCACCTCGGCGGCGAGTTCCAGCGGCAGCACCTCACGCGGCCAGGCGAGCAGGTTCACCCCCACCACCGGGGTGCCACCCATCGCGTACACGTCGGAGAGGGCGTTGGCGACGGCGATCCGGCCCCAGTCGTACGGGTCGTCGACGACCGGGGTGAAGAAGTCGGCGGTGGCCACCACCGCCGTACCGTTCGCCAGCCGGACCACCGCCGCGTCGTCGCCGTCGTCGAGGCCGACGAGCAGTTCGCCGGGACCGGCCGGCGCGGCGTTGCCGACCAGACCGGCGACCACCGTCTCCAGCTCGCCCGGGGGGATCTTGCAGGCACAACCGCCGCCGTGCGCGTACTGGGTCAGGCGGTACCGCTCCATCGTGGCCACCGGACCACTGTCCCACCCGAACCGGCGTGATCGCAGCCGTCGGCGCCCACGCCGGGCCGCGAGGCGAGGTAGTCGGACGTTTCGGCCACGCCGGTCGATCACGCGTGGTCAAATGCCGAGGGGTAAGGGGTGCGGAACGGGGTGGGGATGAACGGGGCGGTCGACCCTCGGCGGCGGGTGCCACGCACCGACGTGCTGCTCGCCGACCCACGGCTCGCCGCCGCCGGGGCCACGCTCGGCCGGGCCCGGCTCAGGGCGGTGGTCGGCGACGTCCAGGACCGGGCCCGGCGGGGCGAGATCCCGCCGGAGCAGGTGCTCGCGGTCGCCCTCGCCGAACTTCCGGACACCGCCGCGCTGCGCCCGGTGCTCAACGCGACCGGCGTCGTCCTGCACACCAACCTCGGCCGGGCGCCGCTGTCGACGGCGGCGGTCAACGCGGTCGTCGCGGCCGCCGGGCACACCGATGTCGAACTCGACCTGCGGACCGGGCGGCGGGCCCGGCGGGGTCGGGGTGCGCTGGCCGCCCTCGCCTCGGCCGTCCCGGCGGCCGGCGCGGTACACGTGGTCAACAACGGTGCCGCCGCGCTCGCCCTGGTCGCGACGGTGCTCGCCGGCGGCGGACGGGAGATCGTGGTGAGCCGGGGTGAACTGGTGGAGATCGGCGACGGTTTCCGGCTGCCGGACCTGCTGACCAGCACCGGGGCCCGACTGCGCGAGGTCGGCACCACCAACCGCACCTCGCTGGCCGACTACGCGGCGGCGCTCGGACCACAGACCGCGTTCCTGCTCAAGGTGCATCCGTCCAACTTCGTCGTCCGTGGTTTCACCGCCGCCGTTCCGGTCGGGGCGCTGGCCGGCCTCGGCGTACCGGTGGTGGCGGACATCGGCTCCGGACTGCTGGCCCCGGATGCACTGCTGCCCGCCGAGCCGGACGCCGCCACGGCGCTGCGGGCCGGCGCGACCCTGGTCACCGCCAGCGGCGACAAACTGCTCGGTGGCCCCCAGGCCGGGCTGCTGCTCGGTGACACGGAGCTGGTCGAGCGGCTGCGCCGGCATCCGCTGGCCCGGGCGTTGCGGGTGGACAAACTGACGCTGGCCGCGTTGGAGGCGACCCTGACCGGCCCGGAGACCCCCACCTGGCGGGCGCTGCGGGCCACCTCGGGCGCGCTGCGACTGCGGACCGAACGGTTACGGGACCAACTCGCCGCGGCCGGACTGAAGACCGAGGTGGTCGCCGCGGCCGCCGTGGTGGGTGGCGGGGGAGCGCCGGAGGTCACGCTCGAGTCGTGGGCGCTCGCCCTGCCCGAGACGTACGCGGCTCCGCTGCGCCGGGGCGAACCACCGGTGATCGGTCGGCTGGAACGGGGCCGGCTGCTGCTCGACCTGCGCTGCGTACCGGCCGAGTACGACGACGCGGTGCGGGCCGCCGTACTGCGGGTGCCCGGCCCGTGGCGGGAGAACTGACGTGTCGCACGGCGCCGGGTGGGACGGCTGACATGCGGGTCGTCGCCACCGCCGGCCATGTCGACCATGGAAAGTCCACCCTGGTCCGGGCGCTGACCGGGATGGAACCCGACCGGTGGGCCGAGGAACGGCGCCGGGGCATGACCATCGACCTCGGCTTCGCCTGGACCACTCTGCCCTCCGGCACCGTCGTCGCCTTCGTCGACGTACCCGGGCACGAGCGGTTCGTGCCGAACATGCTGGCCGGGGTCGGGCCGGCGCCGGCCGCGCTGCTGGTCGTCGCCGCCGACGAGGGCTGGAAACCGCAGTCCGCCGAGCACCTCGCCGCGTTGCACGCGCTCGGGGTCCGGTACGGCCTGCTGGTGGTGACCCGGACCGACCTGGCTGATCCGGCCGACGCGATCGCGCAGGCGCGGGCGGAGATCGCCGGCACCTCGCTGGGGGCGGTCGAGACGGTCGCGGTCAGCGCGGTCACCGGCCGCGGTCTGCCGGAACTCCGGACCGCGCTGGACCGGCTCGCCGCCCGGTTGCCGGTGCCGGATCCGGTGGCGCCGGTACGGTTCTGGGTTGACCGGGCCTTCACCGTCCGGGGCAGTGGCACGGTGGTCACCGGCACCCTCGGCGGCGGGGAACTTCGGGTCGACGACGAACTGGAGTTGACCGGCACCGGGGCACGGGTCCGGGTCCGGGGACTCCAGTCGCTGGGCACCCCACTGCCCCGGGTGACCGGGGTGGCCCGGGTCGCGGTGAACCTGCGCGGCGTACCGAGGGACCGGGTCGGGCGAGGCGACGCGCTGCTCACGCCGGACCTGTTCCAGCACACCGAACTGATCGACGTCCGGCTGGCCGGTGACCCGGTGCGGGAGCTGCCGGCGGAGGTGATGCTGCACGTCGGCGCGGCGGCCGTCCCGGCCCGGGTACGTCCGCTCGGCCCGGACACCGCCCGGCTGCGACTGGACCGGCGACTGCCGCTGCGGGTCGGCGACCGGGCCCTGCTGCGTGACCCCGGGCGGCGGCACGTGGCCGGCGGGGTGACCGTGCTCGACGTCGTACCGCCGGGGTTGGCCCGTCGAGGTGCGGCGGCGCTGCGCGCCGGCGTACTGGCCGGCCTGGACGGGCGGCCCGACGAAGCCGGCGAGTTGCGCCGCCGTGGCCTGGCCCGGCGGCGTGACCTGGAACGGATGGGGGTCACCGTGACGACCGCCCCGGTGGCCGGCGACTGGCACGCCGACCCCACGCACTGGCGGGAGTTGGGCCGCCGGCTCGGCGCCGAGGTGTCCCGGTGGTCGGCGGCACATCCGCTGGAACCGGGGATCCCGGTCGACACGCTGCGCCGGCTGCTCGGCCTGCCCGACCGGGCGCTGGTCGAGGCCCTGGTCGCCGCGCCGCTGGTTGTCCGGGGCGGCCGGGTCGGGCCCGGCGCCGCGACCGGCGTGCTGCCGGAGCAGGTCGTCCGGGCGGTCCGGCGGATCGGGGCGGAGCTGGCCGAGCGGCCGTTCGTCGCTCCGGAGGCGGCCCGGCTCGCCGAGGTCGGCCTCGGGCACCGGGAGATCGGCGCGGCGGTACGGGCCGGCGCGCTGCTCCGGCTGGCCGACAACGTCGTGCTGCTGCCCGGCGCGGTCGACGAGGCGGTCCGGGTGCTGGCCGGGCTGCCGCAACCGTTCACCCTCAGCACCGCCCGGCAGGCGCTCGGTACGACCCGTCGGGTCGCCGTACCGCTGCTGGAACTGCTCGACCGGCGGGGCGCCACCCGGCGTCTACCGGACGACGCCCGGATCGTGGTGCACCCGGCCTCCTGACCCTGCGGTCCTGGTCCGAGTTCCGGGCGGGTTACTGTCGGCTCGCGTCCAGCACGCCGGTGAGCCGGTCGTAGCGGTAGACCCGGGTGTAGGACTCGGCCGGGTTCTGCAGGCCCCTGACCCGTACGTTCAGCACACCGTGGCGGACCCGGTCGTTGGTCGTGATCCGTAGCCAGGGCGCCCCGTCCCGCAGCGCGGTGACCTCGTCGATCAGACCACCGTCGCGTCCGGCCGCGATCGCGTAACCCGGGCCGTCGGCCGGCTGGATGTCGATGCCGCCGTCCTCGCGAAGCGTGAAGGTCAGCACGAGGTTTCCCCGTCCGCCGTTCGCGTCGCCGACGAAGTCGTACAGCGGGGCGGGCTCGCCGACGTAGTACCGGAGCCGTCCGAGCCCGCTGACGTCCATGCCGTTGTAGAAGTTGCGACCCTCCGGGTCGAGCCAGAAGTGCGGATTGTGCGTCGGCGCGCTGAAGTCGCGACCGGAGTTGTAGGAGATGTGCCAGTGCGGAGGGTTGTCGGCATGCAGGGTGTTGTTGGTCTCGAACCCCATCAGGACGAACCGGTGTCCCTTGGCGGCCGCGATCTCGACCATGCCCGAGTCCCGACAGATCGCATGTGCCGCGACGAGCTGGTGGATCACCGACCTGACGGGGTTGGCCGGCCACGGCACCGTCGTCCACGGTCCGGCGACGCGGTCGGGGTCGTTGTGCTCGATCCGGTAGTTCATCCCCGGCGAGACGTCGGGCATGCTCCAGACCTGGAGCGTCGGTTGGTTCGCGTCGGCCGACGGCTGGGTCATGGGCAAACTGAAGGCGAAACTGTGCCGGTCGGCGGGATCGGGACGCATCTCCAGGTGGAGATCCTGGTGGATGACCGCCTCCACCCGGGTGTCCGGCCACCGGACCGTCACCTCGATGCCGGCGGCATTCCGTGGGCCACGTACGAACGTGTAGTACTCCGCCCGAGAGGCCACCGAGTACGCGGCGCCAGGCAGGATCTCGTAACCCGCCGGCAGCGTGATCTGCGGTTGACCGGGTACGTCGGGTCGGCGGCGTACGACACGAAACGCGGCGTACGTCAACTCCTCCGCGTGGGACACGCCAGGGATCGTCATGGCCAGGCCGGTGGCCGGGACGCTCGCGAGCAGAGTTCGTCGGGTCAACTGTCCAGGCATCAGCGGGCGTCCTTCCGACGGCGGCAACCTCGGTTCTGGTGGTCGGAGCGACGCACCGGCTTCGATCCTCACCGATCTTCGCGGGCTGGCCGGTCCCGGACGGGGTTCCGGCATCAAACGACAAATGAACTCTCGACCACAGCGGACTCTCCGGGCGCCGGCACGACGACGGCCCCGTCCGCGCTCGACCTGGTCGTCGCGGATCGGCGGGCCCGGAAACCGGTCGCCGGTTCGATCCGTCCCGCCGGCCCGGAGCCCGGCCGGGGATCAGCCCTGCCGGCCGGGAGCCTCGCCGGCCCGGCGAGGTCTGCGCCGTCCCGGGTCTCAGGTCTCCAGGTCGGTGGGAGCGCCGATGTCGAGCCAGCGGACGGGCACGTCGGGTGCCCGGTCGAACGCGCGTCGGGCGTTCGACGGTGGCTGCCGGAAGTGCTGCCAGCCCTCGTAGTGGACGGGAACGACGGTGTGCGGCCGGACGGCGCGGCACAGCTCCACGGCCTCGCGGGCGGTCATCGTGTAGCGCACCGGCCCGGTCACCGGGAACCGGACGCCGCCGAGGTGGACGAGGGCGAGGCCGACCGGCAGCCGGCCGGCGACCTCGCGGACCCCGCCGTACAGCACGGTGTCGCCGGTGATCCACAGGGCGCCGTGCCGCTGCCCCTCCCAGGCCAGCGCGAACCCGGTCGCCTCGCCGACGATCGGCCCGCTCAGCGGTGGGCCGTGCCGGCACGGGGTGGCGCTCACGTCGATGGCGGGCAGACCCGGTCGGACCAGTCGGGTCGAGGACCATGGGGTGAGCCCGACCGCGTGGCCGCCGAGCCGGGCCGCCCCCGACTCGGTGGTGATCACGGTCCGCGCCGACGGCAGCAGCTTCCGACCGGCATCGTCGAGGTTGTCGCCGTGGTGGTCGTGGCTGAGCAGCACCGCGTCGATCGGTCCCACCGCGTCGGCGGCCAGCGCCGGCCCGGTGAGTTTCCGTGACGAGGTGCCCCAGCCGAACGCGTACCGCCGTCCGGCCGGGTCGAATGTCGGGTCGGTCAGGATCCGCCAGCCGTCGAATTCGATGAGCACGGTCGGCCCACCGATGTGGGTGAGGCGGACGCCGGTCATGACCGGGCGTGCCGCAGCGCCCAGTCGAGTACGTGGTCGGCGATCTCCTCCCAACCCTTCTGGGCCGGCAGCAGGTGTGCGTACCCCTCGTACTCCCTGATCTCGGTGATGGTGTCGGACTTGTAGTGCTTGGCGTTGGACCGCTGGATCGCCGGCGGCATGATGTGGTCCTCGGACCCGGAGACGAACAGCAGCGGTGCCCGGTTGTTGTTGTGGTAGTCGACCCAGGTGTCCTGGTGTCCGGGCTGGAAGTTGGCCAGCACGCTGCCCCAGAGGATGCCGCCGTTGGCCGGGATGTGGTAGCGCTGGTAGAGGGCGCGCCCCTCCTCCTCGGTGAACGTGTTGGTGAAGGCGTACTGCCACTGCTCGGCGGTGAGGCCGACCGCCCGGTGCCGGTTGGCGGGGCTTTTCAGCACCGGGAACGTCGACCTGACCTGTGACAGCGGTACCACCCGGACGCCCTCGGTCGGTGCCGAGTTCAGCGCCACGCCGGCCGCGCCGAGGCCGCGGTCGAGCAGGATCTGGGTGAACGCCCCGCCGGCCGAGTGGCCGATGATGACCGGTGGCGTCGGCAGGTCGTTGATCACCGCCGTGAGGTGTTCGATGATCTTCGGCACGGTCACCGCCAGAATCGGCGCGGGGTCGGCGTTGAGCGCCTCGACCTCGACCTCGAAACCCGGGTACCCGGGCGCGAGAACCCGGAATCCGCGCTGCTCGTAGTGCGCGATCCAGTTTTCCCAACTGCGTGGGGTGACCCAGAAGCCGTGGACGAGGACGACGGTGTCGGGTGCGGTCATGCGCGCTCCTCGAAAGTGGGGCCGGGCGGGCCGGATCTCCCGATCCGCTCGGCACGAAAACCTCCCCGTAAAACTCGAGTGGGAACGTTATGAGCGGAGCGCGTCGGTGACGGGGCTGTACGTGCACCGTTTCTCGGCCCACCGTGCACACCCGGCCACGGGCGGGTGCACCGGATGGAAGGTGCTGCGATGCCCGTTGTCCTCGACACCGCGCAACTGCCGACCGGCGACCGCGTCGAGGCGGTCCGCGCGACGATGGTGAACGCCGCCGCGCCGTGTTACGTGCTTCACGAGCACCCGGACGGTGACGTGTACGCCCGGATGGGACTGTGGGAGCTCGGGAACGCCCGCGTTTTCACCACCGAGGCGTCCGGTATCCGGCTGTTGCGTACCGCCAGGCAGGCCCGGCAGGACACGATGCCGGTGGTCGCGTTCTCGGTACAGCGGCGTGCCGAGGGGCGGCACGAGCAGTTGGCCCACCAGCAGACGGTCGTACCCGGCGAGCTGATGGCGGTCGACCTCTCCGCGCCGTACGACTTCTCCTGGTCCGGGGACGGGGCGGCTGGCTGCGTCCAGATTCCCGTCGACCTGCTCGGGCTGCCCGTCGACGTCATCCGGCGGGCTCTCGGGCGGTTGCGCAGCAGCCCGCTCTATCCCGTGGTCGCCAGTCACGTCGGACACCTGACGGCCGACCCGGGCCGGCTCAGTGTCGACGCGGCGGCACCGTCGCTGGGCAGTGCCAGCATCGAGTTGGCCCGGGCCCTGCTGGCGTCCGCCGCGCACGCCGAGGGGCTTTCCCGGGCGATGCTGGCCGAAACACTGCTCACCCGGGTCCGCGCGTACGTCCGCCAGCACCTCGCCGATCCGCGACTGCGTCCGGCCAGCATCGCGGCCGCGCACGGCGTCTCGCTGCGCTACCTCTACAAGGTCTGCGAGCAGGCCGACTTCAGCCTGGAGCAGTGGATCATCGGGGAGCGGCTGCGGGGCGCCCGCGCGGAACTGCTGCGGCCGGCCAGCCGGCACCGCACCATCGCCACGGTCGCCGGGCGCTGGGGGTTCAGCGATCCCACCCACTTCACCCGACGCTTCCGTGCGGCGTACGGCGTGACGCCGAGCGAGTGGCGACGCGCCGGCACCGAGCGGCCGTAGGCACGGCGGTGTCACCGGTGGACGTGGGCCGGGGCGTGCCGCGCGGGCATGGTGCGGGGGCGATCCCGAACGGGGACCGGATCGAGGCCGGTCCGGCCCGACGGCGCGGGAAGCGGTCGCGGTGGTGCCCCGCACCGAACCCGGTCGACGGGGCTGGTTCGGGCGTTAGCGTGGGGGAATGGATCCGTCGGCGGTGTGGCGGGACCGGACCCACCGGTGGCGAATCGAGGCGTACCGCGCACCTGACCTGCGGTTCGCCATCTACGCCACCAACGGCCCCACCGAGTCGGCGCCGCTGTGGCTGTACGGCATGGCGGGACTGGCCCGTTGGCTGATGATGCAGAACATCGAGCTGGACGACCTTGAGGTGCTCTGAGAAACGAGTCGGCATGTAGCTTTCCTTCTTGACCGAGCCTCAGCAGCGTAGGTAATTTCCGAAGAGGATCCCCCCGTCCCCGGATCACGCCTCGGAGGCCGCCGTGCACCGCAGAAGTTTTCTCGCCAGCACCGCCGCCGCGAGCGCCCTGGGCGCCACGGCAGCCACCACCCTCGCCCCGACCCCCGCCTCGGCCCGGCCGACCGGGGACGCCGACCGTTCCGGGCCCGGTGGCGGGCCGGGCCGGCGGGTCGCCACCGGTCTCGACGTACTGGTCGGATCCGGGTTCGACGCGCTCTCCGGCCAACGCGTCGGGGTGCTCTCCAACCCGACCGGGGTGGACGCGACGTACCGGCACCTGGTCGACCTGATGCACGGCTCCGGTCAGGTCCGGCTGACCGCCGCGTTCGGCCCCGAGCACGGCTTCCGGGGTTCGGCCCAGGCCGGCGGGAGCGAGGGGACCGGCACCGACGCCCGCACCGGGATCACCGTCTACGACGCGTACGGCGCCTCACAGACGAAGTGGGCCGAGTTGATCACCCAGTCCGGGGTCGACACCGTGGTCTTCGACATCCAGGACGTCGGCGCCCGCTTCTACACCTACATCTGGACCTTGTACGACTCGATGGTCGCCGCCGCCCGGCTCGGTCGCCGGTACGTCGTCCTGGACCGACCGAACCCGGTCGGCGGACGGGCGTACGGGCCGATGATGACCACGCCGTTCACCTCCGGGGTGGGCAAGAAGGAGATCGTCCAGCAGCACGGCATGACGGTGGGGGAGCTGGCCCGGTTCTTCAACGGCGAGTTCCTGCCGACCGAGGCGGGACGGGCGGTCGACCTGACGGTGATCCGGTGCCGGCACTGGCGCCGCGACCAGGTGGCCGCCGAGACCGGTGTGCCGTGGGTGCTGCCCAGTCCGAACATGCCGACCCCGGACACCGCACTGGTCTATCCCGGTACCGGAATGTTCGAAGGGGTCGCGTCGATGACCGAGGGCCGGGGCACGACCCGGCCGTTCGAGCTGGTCGGCGGCCTGGCCACCGACTTCGACTACCACTGGGTGGACCGGCTCGCCGCCCGGGACCTGCCGGGGGTGGAGTTCCGTGAGGCGTACTTCTCGCCGACCGCCGCCGGGCAGAAGCCGGACCTGCTCAACAAGCTCTGCGCGGGCGTGGAGGTGAAGGTCGTCGACCCGGGCCGCTTCGACCCGATCCGCACCGCGGTGGCGATGCTGGTCGAGGCCCGGAAGTATCCGGCGTTCGCCTGGCGGGCCGACAGCTGGGACCCGACCCGGCCGTACTGGATCGACAAGCTCAGCGGTTCGACCCGGCTGCGGACGATGATCGACGCCGGAGCGGACGTCGGGGACGTGGTCGGCGCGTGGTCCGCCGAACTCGCCGCCTTCGACCGCCGCCGACGGCGCTACCTGCTCTACTGACCGGGCCGGCCGGGCTCAGAGCCCGGCGCAGGCCTGGTCCTGCACGACACAGTCGGACGGCTGTTTCGGACCGAGCAGCCCGTCCTGCTTCACCTCGAACCGGATCGTCAACGACTCGTCGGCGGCCAGCCGGGCGCCGGTGAAGGTCACCCGCCGGTCCTCCTGGCGGTAGTCCGCGCCGGTGGACGACGACACCTCGGCGGCGCCGGGCAGGGTGATCACGAGGGTCCACTCGGCGGCGGTCCCGTCGCCCTCGTTCGTCACCACCACCTCGCCCTGGTAGTCGAGGAGGTCCCGGTCCACCGTGGCGTACCGGGCGGTGAGCCGGGGCTGCCCGGTCCGGTCCGGGGTCCGGGCGGTGCCGGCGCTCTGGGTGCGCTGGGGTGTCGCGCGGGTCGACCTGCTCGGCTGGGCCGTCGCGACGCCGACCCCCGGGGTGCGCGCCGTGGCGTCGGCCGAGCTGGGCCCGGGTGTCGGACTGACGTCCCACGCGCGCGGCGTGCCGGTGGGGGACTGGGCCGCCCGGCCGTTGAGCAGGCCGACCGTCACCACCGCCCCGCCGACGACCAGCGCCGCGACCGCCAGCCCGGCACCGAGCCGGTAGCGGGACCGGCGCGGCGGCGCGGCAGCGCCGGTCGATCCGCCGGTCAGCGGCGCGGCGGCGACCACCGGTCCGGCGGCCCGCTCCGGACCGGCCGGTTCCGGGAAGTCGACCTCGCCGAAGGCCAGCCAGTCCAGGACGGCCGGCAACCTGGTCTCGAGGACCCGCTGGTAGCAGCGTTGCCGTCGGTCCGGGTCGGCGAGGTCCCACGGCTCCTCGTCGTCGGACTGGGTCACGGTGAGCTGGCAGCCGTCGGCGGTCGGCGTCAGTTCACACACCAGCCGGGTCCGCTGCCCGGACTCCGGCCAGCGCAACTCGATCCGGCGGGGCGCGTCGAGTTCGACCAGTTCGACGGTGATCCGTTCGGCCAGTTCGGGCAGGTCCACCGGTCGCAGGTCGAACCGGCTGATCGACGACGGGCGCGGCTCGACCGAGGCGAACCACTTGGGCAACAGCTCGCGGTCGGTCAGGGCCTGCCAGACCCGGTCCGCGGGATGGCGCAGGTCGACGCTGGTCCGGATTTGGGTCACGGCGAGACTGTACGACGACCGTCCGGGGACCATCGACGGACCCCGTGACCCGCGCCTACGGGCCGTCACCCGGACCGGGGGTGGTCCGTCGAAGGTCGGCTCCCGACGCGCGGGAACATTAGGGTAATTTGCGTGAAAAATAAGGGATTGCGGACGCTGCTGTCGATCGGCGCCGCGCTGGCGGTCATCTATTTCGGCAACCGGCCGGAGGACGGAGGTGGAGTCACCAACAGCGTCCTGCTGCTGGCCGTCCTGGCCGGACTGGCGGTCTGGTACCTCACCCGGCCCGGTGGCAAGCCGGTGAGCTGACCAGCACCGCCGCGGCCGGTCACCGCGCGCCGGCGGCCCTGGTCAACTCGCCGATCGACGCCTGTCCGAGGGAGACCCGGACCAGCGCGGAGACCAGCCGCGGAAAGTCGTTCCCGCCGGTGAGCCGGGCCAACCGGTCCGGTGCGGACGGCAGCCCGAGCCGGTCGGCCGCACCGGCCACCCGACGATCGGTGTACGGGCGCAGATCCGTCCACACCGCCTGTGCCTCACGCAGGAAGATGTCCGCCCCGGTGGGTCCGATGCCCGGAAACTCCGTGAGCAGACGACGCAGCTGGGACCGGTCACCGCCGGCGTCCCGGTGCAGACGCCGCAGGTCGCCGCCCCAGCGCTGCAGGCACAGGTCGGCCGACCTGCCCAGCATCGTCGCGGTGCGTTCGTCGTACCGCCGGTAGTGGCCCCGACCGAGCGCGTCGACCCGGTCCTGCCAGCTCGTCGCCGCCGTCCCCTGGGGCGTACGGCAGCCGGCGGCGAAGAGCTCCCGGGCGGCGGCGACCGCCACCCCGGCCCGGATCCGGGTGCTGAGCAGGGTGGTCAGCAGCAGCAACTGGTACAACGGGCCCGGCCGGTCGGCGAGCCGGATGCCCGCCTCCTCGGCGTACGTGCGGCCCTCCCGGTCGAGCAGTACCCGGACCAGTGCGCGTTGGCGATCCATCCGTCCCAACTACCCGCCATCCGCCCCGGTACGCCCCGGCGGGCCACGTCGAGCTGCGCCCGGCGTGGCCCGGCGCGTGAATGCCGCCACCCGGCCCGGGTAACCAGGGCGTGGGCGTGCCGGAGGTGTGTCCAGGCGGTCCGAGACCGCACACACCGCGTGGCGGGCACCAGACCGCCCCGGAGCCTCCGCCAGCCGGCGGACGGCGACCGGCACGCCGGCGGAAGGGGATGACGATGACGAACGTGCAGCAGCCGGAGATGCGCCGCAACGGACTGAATCCGACGGTGCAGGACAGCAAGGGACCGCGGCCGGACGAGCCGACCCGGGCCAGTGGCGGCGGCGGTCGGCGGGTACCGCCGGACCAGGTCTCCCCGTACGGCCGGACAGCCCGCCCGGTAGCCGAGGACCCGGACCGACGGGCGGCCGGCCGCAGCGGGGCCCGGCCGGTGGCCGGCGGCCGAGACGCCGACTGACCGCGTTCCGCGTCGGGTGAGGACGGTCGAGGTCAGCCCGTCCGGTACCGGTCCACCTGGCGCAGGGTGGCCACCGCAGCGACGCCGTAGGCCAGGTGCGGCACGATGTCGGACAGCCAGTCGGTGACGCTCCAGCGGCGGGGATCGGTGACCCGCAGGGCGGTCAGGGTGCCGTCCGCGGCCGCCATCACGCCGGCTCCGTAGAGCACGGCCGCGACCGACGCCGACAGTCGCCGTGTCCCGATCACGGTGAGGGCGGCACCGCACAGCACGCCGGTGGCATAGCCCAGCAGGGGCCCGAGGCCCGAGCGGCGGTTCGCCGCCCGGTCCTCGGGCCCCAGACCGATGTGCAGCAGCTGGGCCAGGCGCCGGGCACTCTCCTCCGGGGTGCTGCTCGCCGGCCGGGCCCGCACCGTCATGTCCAGGTAGGTCACGACGTTCAGCGCGACACTGCCGACCGCGCCGGCGATGACCCCGTCGACCGCGAGGTCGGACAGGCACGCTCCCGGTGAGCTGCCGCCCGGTCGCAGTCCCGGCAGGCGGCTCCTCATTTCGGCTCACCCGGGCCGCGCTCGCCCTTCGGCCCCAGACCGCGCTCGCCCCGGACGAAACCGGGTCGGTCCTGTTGCTCCCGCAGGTAGCGGTTGGCTGTCTCGTCCGCCTTCTTGTCGTTGGCACGTCCCGAGTTCTCGACGCGTTTGCGCAGTCGCGCACGTTCCACGTCGTACGCGTTGCTGCCCGGTCGTGGTCCTGGCATCAGGCCCGCCTCCGTCCGTCGTGTCGGCGCCGTTCCCGGTGGGTCTACCCGCCCGGCTCCGGGGCATTCGCCGATCGCTCGTCCGGGCCGCGGTGGCCCGTACCCTCGATGGATGTGTGTCGCGGACGCGCCAACACCGACGGCGGGGGAAGGGCGGATATGGGACGATTCACCCGGATTCCGGCCGCACCGGACGGCGGCACCCCGGCGACCGCGGGGAGGAGGGGCGACCCGGTGATCGGCCATGCGTGACGTGTTGGACGAGTTGGACCGCTGGTGGCGGGCGGGGGAGTCGGTGGGGGTGGCGACGGTCGTCGCCACCTGGCGCTCGGCCCCGCGCGCCGCGGGGGCGACGATGCTGGTCGGTCCGGACGGCACCGTGGTGGGCAGCGTGTCGGGCGGCTGCGTGGAGAGCGCGGTCTACGAGCTGGCCAGAGAGGTCACCCGGACCGGCGTGCCGGCCCTCGAGCGCTACGGCGTCACCGACGACGACGCCTTCGCCGTCGGCCTGACCTGCGGCGGCGTCCTCGACGTCTACGTCGAACGGGTCGATCCGGCCGGGTTCGCGGAGTTCGCCGAGGTGGCGTCGACGATCCGGGCCGGCGACCCGACCGCGGTGGTCACCTGTGTCGGCACCGGCGGGACCGACCCGGAGCACCGGGTCGGCCGACGGCTGGTGGTGTGGCCCGACCGCACCGCCGGCTCACTGGGCACCGACCGGTTGGACGCGGCGGCGGCCGACGACGCGCGCGGGCTGCTCGCCGCCGGCCGTACCGGCACCCTCCGGTACGGGTACGACGGTCAGCGCCGCGGCGACGAGCTGCAACTCTTCGTGGCGACGTACGCCGCCCCGCCCCGGATGATCGTGTTCGGGGCGATCGACTTCGCCGCCGCGGTGGCCCGGATCGGCACGTTCCTCGGTTACCGGGTGACGGTCTGCGACGCCCGGCCGGTCTTCGCCACCGCGCGGCGGTTCCCCGAGGCGGACGAGGTGGTGGTCGACTGGCCGCACCGCTACCTGCGGGCCGAGGCGGAGGCGGGACGCGTCGACGGCCGCACGGTGGTGTGCGTGCTGACCCACGATCCGAAGTTCGACGTACCGGTGCTGGAGGTGGCCCTGCGGCTGCCGGTGGCGTACGTCGGGGCGATGGGTTCCCGTCGGACCCATCTGGACCGGCTGAGCCGACTGCGGGCCGTCGGGCTCACCGAGGAAGAACTGGGCCGGCTCTCCTCCCCACTCGGACTCGACCTGGGGGCGCGGACCCCGGAGGAGACCGCGGTCAGCATCGCCGCGGAGATCGTCGCCGGTCGGTGGGGTGGCACCGGGGGCCGACTCTCCCGGCTCGACGGTCGGATCCACCACGACATCCCGGCGTCCGGTGACGAGCCCACGGAGCCACCCGTGCCAACGCCGCAGACCGCACCCTCCGGTCCGCTGCCGTCACCGCGCTGAACCCGCGTTCCACCACGCCCTCAGGTCACCGCGCCGGCCAGGGTCACCAGGCCGGCCACCAGCAGCACCCCGGCCCAGAGCCGGTCGAGGTTGAGCCAGACCCGGCGGAGTACGTCGGTGCCCAGCACCTCGTACACCAGGAGCGCGCAGCCGGTGGCGACGGTGAACATCGCGACCGTGTGCACCCCGGCGGCGGCGATCCCGGACAGCGCGCCGGCCGGCGCCGAGCCGAGGTGCCCGGCGTGCCCGGCCGCCGTCGGCGCCGGTCCGGCCAGCAGAACCGGCAGCAGCATCAGTCCGGCACCGTGCGCGGAGGAGACGAGGAACGACCAGCCGGCCAACTGTCCCCGGGACAGCCGCATCCCGACCCACCGGAAGTGGCGCCGGGCGAGCAGCCGCCACATGCCGAAGCCGACCAGCAGCACGCCGGAGAGCACCGAGACGACGGTGCTGGCCACCGCGGAGCGGGTCGCGGTTACCAGGGCGGCCACCACCGCGACGGACGTGGCGTGCCCGGCCGCGATCGGCGGCAGCGCGGCCAGCAGCGCCGACCGGTTTCCTTCCTGCAACCCCCGGGCGACCGCGAACAGCCAGCCCATCGCCGGGTTGATCCCGTGGAACGCGCCGAGCGCGGCCAGCCCCGCCAGCTGTGGCCAGGTCACCGGAAGCAGTACGAGTCGGATGAGGCGTCTCCGCCCTGCAACCGGGTCTGGTGCACCCGCCGACCCCGGAAGTCGTCGCCGTGCGGGAAGAACCTCGGGTCGACCGTGAGCCCGCCGGCTTCCGGGTCGACGTCCAACTTCGCCATCCAGGCGCCGACCCCGTCCGGATAGAACTGGTCGTCCCAGGCTCCGTAGAGGGAGTTGGTGAGATAGACCCGACGTCCGTCCCGGCTCACCTCGACCATCTGCGGGCCGCCGGCGAGCGGTAGTTCGGGCCGGGCCGGGTGCGCGGCGCGCCCGACGATGCCGCCGAGTCGCACCGAGCCGGTCCGCACCGGCCGGAACGGGTCGCTGACGTCGTACTGGAGCAGTTCTCCGGTGCCCCAGCAGGAGACGTAGAGGAACCGGTCGTCGACGGAAAGGTCGATGTCGGTGACCAGCGGCGGTACCGCGCCGAACGGCTTGAGCAGGTCGGGCAGGAGTGCCGGGTCGGCCGGTTCCGCCGGGATGTCGATCACCTTTGTCGCCGCCCAGCGTTCACCGTCGCGGTGCCAGACCCAGATCGAGGCGGAGAGGTCCTCGACGCTGACCACCACTCCGACGAACCCGTACGTCTTCGCCGGGTCGTGCGCGGGGCGCAGTTCCAACGGCATCTGGTACTGGTCGCCGAGGTCCACGGTCTGCAGGTGGCGGCGCCGCCGCAGGTCCCAGAAGTGCAGCGCGTGTCCGTACTGCCGACCGAGCAGCAGTTCCCCGACGATTCCGTCCTCGATCATCGACGGGGTGCCCCACTCGGAGGTGACCAGGACGTCGTGGTTCAGGTGCCACCAGAAGTCGTAGGCGAGGTACTGCGGTCCCCGGTCGGCCTCCCAGGCGCCGCGTACCGCGAAGGTGTCGTGGTCGAGCACCGCGATCCCGCCGGGTCCGTCGGCGCCGGCCGCCCCGCCCAGCGCCGAGAGGTAGATGCCGTCGGGTCCGCAGTGCACGGTGTGCGGCCGCGAGTAGCCGGCCCCGTCGGCCAGCTCCTTCGCCTCCAGCACCTTGACCACCGCCGGCTGTCGCGGGTCCGGGCCGGTGTCGAGCACGTGGATCCGCGACGACCGGAGCCCGGGGACGATCAGGTACCGGCGTTCGACGTGCGGATGCGGGGCGGTGGGGCAGAGCGCGCTGCTGCACGCGTTCCAGCCGAAGTGGTGCAGTTCGTCGCCGAGGTTCGGCAGGTCGGTCCAGCCGACCACGGTGCCGTAGTCGGTGGAGTCCGGGTCCACGTCGAGTACGGCGATCGCGTCGGGCCGGGTCGCGCCGCGGTCGAAGGCCGCGACGTAGGCGAGTTTCTCCGGTGGCGCGCCGAGGGCGTCCCGGGGTGAGGCGTAGAAGCTGGGGTCGGGGGTCCACCGGGTCATCTCTTCTCCTGTCCGCCAACCGTCGGCGGCCCTTCCCGGTGCGGGCCGGGCCGCGCCCGGATCTGCTGCCTACCCAACCTATCGACAAGGTCGGATTTAACGGAAGACGGTCCCGAACGGCGGACTGTCGCACCCCCGGTGCGGCTGGTCGTGGCGGCGGCCCCGAGGTGTCCGGCGCAGGTCTAGCGGCATCCGTCGATGGTCTGGTAAGAATTCCTTCAACATTGCTCGGTTGTAGCAAGGAATCCTTCATCACCCCCTCTGGAGGCGCCGTGACCGGCAACCCCCTGTCCCGCCGTGACGTCGTACGCGGCGCGGTCCTGCTCGGCGTCGGCGCCGCCACCGGCGGTCTGTCGCTGGCCGGCGGCACGCCCGCCCTGGCGGCCCCCGACGCCGGCACGCTGCTCGCGGTAGAGCCCCCGACCATCGCCAGCTGCGCCACCTGGGGCGCCCGCAGCCCCGGCTCGCTCAGCGTGATCACCTCGAACCCGGACAAGATCCTGATCCACCACACCGCCGGTGCGAACAGCACCACCTACACCCAGGCCCACGCGTACGCGATGGCGCGCAGCATCCAGAACTTCCACATGGACGGCAACGGCTGGTCCGACTCGGGACAGCACTTCACGATCAGCCGTGGCGGTTACGTGATGGAGGGCCGGCACAACAGCCTCACCCGGCTGCGCGCCGGCAGCGGGATGGTCGTCGGGGCGCACTGCCCCGGCCAGAACGACAAGTCGATCGGCATCGAGAACGAGGGCACCTACACCAGCGCCACCCCACCGGCGGCCCTCTACGACCGGCTCGTGCAGTTCTGCGCGTACATCTGCGACCAGTACGGCATCGCCGCCTCCCGGATCTACGGACACCGGGACTACGTCGCCACCGCATGCCCGGGCAACGTGCTGTACGGCATGCTGCCGCAACTGCGCGCGGACGTGGCCGACGCGCTCGCCGGTGGGGGCGGCACCCCGCCTCCGGCGTTCAGCACGATCGTCGACAACACCACCTCCGGGCGGTTCACCGCCAGCGCCAACTGGCTGACCTCCTCGTACTCCGCCGAGCGGTACGGCGCCGACTACCGGTACGCGAATCCCGAGGCGGTCAGCGACGTCGCCTGGTACCGGGCGAACATTCCGGCGGAGGGGACGTACCGGGTGGACGCCTGGTATCCGGGTATCGCCGGGTACAACACCGCGACGCCGTACATCGTGGCGGCGAAGAGCGGTAACCAGACCGTGGTGGTCGACCAGAGCACCGGCGGCGGCGCGTGGCGGTCCCTGGGCACCTTCACCCTGACCGCCGGGGACAGGAACGTGGCCGGGGTGAGCCGGTGGAGCGGCGCCAGCGGGTACGTGGTCGCCGACGCCATCCGGATCACCCGGGTCTGACCTCTCCGCCCACCCGCCGGCCCTCCGGAGCCGGCGCGCATCATCGTCGTCACCGTGGGTAACGATCTGCGGTAGCCGGTGTCGCGTCGGTTTCCGGATGGGGGTGGGCGAGTGCGGTACGACGAGTTCCTGGCCAAGGTGCGGGATCGGGGCGAGTACGCCGACCCCGCGGAGGCGGAGCGGGTGACCCATCTGGTCCTCGGCATCCTGGCCCAGCGACTGCATCCCGACGAGGCTGAGGACCTGGCCGCCCAACTTCCCGGGCCGCTCGCGGCCACGCTGATCTCGGCGGCACAGGGTGGCCCCGGCGGTTTCGGCGCGCGGGAGTTCCTGGGGCGGGTGGCGACCGGTGCCGGGGCGACCGCCCGGACCGCCGAGTGGGACGCCAGCGCGGTGCTCTGTACGGTCGCCGAGGCGATCTCCGGCGGGGAGCTGAACGACGTGCTGACCCAGCTGCCGTCCGGGTACGCCCCGCTGTTCGGCCGGGCCAACCTGAGCGGCTGACCGTTCTCACCCCCGGCAACCACCACCACCGTGGTGACCGACCGGGCCTCGACGGCGGGCCGACATGCTTCAGGCTATCTAACTAGCATCCTAGGATGCCGTACGCGTTGTGCCCCAGCTCACAAGATCTGATCTACACGATCCGACGCCGCCCGGCGTGCGCGCCGAGAGGGAAAACACGAGGCCGGATATAGTGGCTCAGCGTTGAGCGGCACGGGGTGCACACGTCTGGATCCCGCGCTTCTGTCAAACACCGGCGTCCCCGGGTCGGCTTCACCGGGCGGGGGAGCGCCGGCCGGAGCGCGTACCGTTCCTGGATCGCCGCCCGTTGTCGAGGGCGGGCGGATCGGACCGTGGCGCGGAGGGAGGATCGGTGGCGCGTCGGCCGGCGCGGGCGACTGGTGCCCAGCCAACCGGTGGCGACGGCTCCGAGCAGACCGCCGCGATGGGCCGGGTCCTCACCGTGCCCAACCTGATCAGCTTCACCCGCCTGCTCGGCGTCCCGGTCTTCCTGTACCTGTTCCTGGTGGTGCGGACCGATGCCGCCGACGTCGCCGCCGTCGTCGTCCTGGGGGTCGGTGGGCTGACCGACTGGGTCGACGGCTACGTCGCGCGTCGACTGCAACAGGTCAGCCGGCTCGGTGAGCTTCTCGATCCGGTCGCGGACCGGCTCTACATCCTGGCGACGCTGGTCGCGCTGACCGTCCGCGAGGTCGTGCCCTGGCAGTTCACCGTCGCGCTGCTGGCCCGGGACGTGGTGATGACGGTCAACCTCGCGGTGCTGCGCCGGTACGGCTACCGGCCGCCGCCGGTGCACTACCTCGGCAAGACGGCGACGTTTGTCCTGCTGCTCGCGTTCCCGGTGCTGCTGCTGGCCCACGCGGTGCCGGGCGCTTCGACCGCCGCCGGGGCGATCGGCTGGGGGCTGGCCTGGTGGGGTCTGGCGCTCTACTGGCTGGCGGGGGTGCTGTACGTGGTGCAGGCGGTGCGGCTGATCCGGTTGGCCCGGTCGGTTCGGGCAGGGACGGGATGACCGAGCGCGGCGGGCGAGCCTTCACGCCCGACTTCCTCACCGAGTTGTTCCGTAACCCGCTCGACCCGGGTTACGCCGCGGCCGCGGAGCAGCGACGGCGTCACGAGGCCGCCGGACGCGTCGTCGTCGGGTGGCGGCGCTCCTCGGTCCGGATGGTGAGTGTGCTGACACTTGTCGCCCTGGGTTTCCTGCTGACCGTGGCCTACCGTCAGACGGTCGCGGCGGAGCCGAGCCGTAGTGAGGCGCGGGCGGGTCTGGCGGCGCAGATCAGGCAGCGGGAGGCGGAGAACGCGGCGTTGACGTCGCAGGCGGAGCGGCTTCGGGCGGAGGTGACCCGGCAGCGGGACTCGGCGCTGTCCGGGAGTGCGGTGGCCCGGCTGCGGCAGCTGGAGGCGGCGACCGGTCTGGGTCGGGTCCGTGGGGACGGTGTGGTGGTGCGGGTCGCGGACGCGCCGTCGAACGCCGACGCGGTGACCGGGGCCGGCGGGACGAATCTGGGCCGGGTGCTGGACCGTGATCTTCAGGACATCGCGAACGCGTTGTGGAGCGTCGGAGCGGAGGCGATTTCGATCAACGGGCAGCGGCTCACCGCCACGTCGACCATCCGGGCGGCGGGTGGGGCGATCCTGGTGGATTTCAAGCCGGTCATCGGGCCCTACGAGGTGTCGGCGATCGGTCCCGGGCAGATGGGCCGGCGGTTCGAGGACAGCGCCGCGGCGCGGTTGCTGCGGAGTGTCTCGGAGGAGTACGGGATGTCGTTCGACTTCCGCGGTGTTGATGACCTGACATTGCCGGCGGCGACCGAGCCGCAGTTGCGGTATGCCACGCCCGCTGTCGAGCCCACCTCGCCGGGGCCCTCGTCGAGTGGTGGTGGGACGTCCCCCAGTCCGTCCGGAGGCGGCCGATGATCGCTGTGTTCGCGTTGCTCGTCGGGGTGGGTCTCGGCGTCTGGTTGGATCCGTCGGTGCCGTCGGCGTTGCAGCCGTATCTGCCGATCGCGGTGGTGGCCGCGTTGGACGCGGTGTTCGGTGGGGTGCGGGCGAAGCTGGACGGGATCTTCGACGACAAGCAGTTCGTGGTGTCGTTCATCTCGAACGTGCTGGTCGCGGGGATCATCGTGTATCTGGGGGATCAGCTCGGCGTGGGTGGGCAGTTGTCGACGGGGGTCGTGGTGGTCCTGGGCGTGCGGATCTTCGGCAATGTGGCGGCTATTCGTCGGCACCTGTTCCGGGCGTAGGTTGGCACGATGGCGGAGAAGCCCGAGGGGGACGGTGTCGGTGGTCTGGCGGAGTCGGAGGATTCCGCTGGGTCGGCGGGTGTGGACGGGCGTGCTGTCGGCGGGTCGGCGGCGGTGACCGGTGTGGGTGGTTCGTCGGTGCCGGGCGGTGCGGTCGGGTCGGACGCCGAGGCGACCGTGCCGATCGGGTCCGACGAGGTGACGGTGCCGATCGGGGCGGCGGTCACCGGCGGGGACTCGGCGGACGGGGCGGCGGACCAGGGCACGGCGGTGGTCGGCAGGTCGCGACGGTTCAGCTCGGCGAGCGTGATGATCGCGGTGCTGTTGGCGGTGCTGGGTTTCACTCTTGTGGTGCAGTTGCGGACGAATTCGACCGACGCGTCGTTGGAGTCGGCCCGGCAGGAGGATCTGGTGCGGATCCTGTCGGACCTGGACGCGCAGGAGGAGCGGGTCCGGCAGGACATCACCGGGTTGGAGAACAGTCAGCGTCAGCTGAGTTCCGGGGTCGAGGGGCAGCAGGCGGCGTTGGACGAGGCGACCCGCCGTGCGGACGAGTTGGGTGTGCTGGCGGGGACGTTGCCGGTGCGGGGTCCGGGGCTGGCGGTGGGGTTCGTGCCGGTGCGGAAGCCGATCGCGGCGTCGCGGGTGCTTGACGCGGTGCAGGAGCTGCGGGGGGCGGGTGCGGAGGCGATGCAGATCACCGGTGGTGACGGTGCCGCGGTGCGGATTGTCGCGTCGACGTACTTTCTTGACGCCGATGGTGGGATCTCGGTGGGTGGGCGGCGGCTCACCGGCCCGTACACGATTCTGGTGGTGGGTGATCCGACGACGATGCGGACCGCGTTGAACATCCCGGGCGGGGTGGTGGCGTCGGTTGGTGGCGACGGCGGTAACGTGACGATCGAGGAGCGGGACGTGGTCGAGGTGACGGCCCTGAGCCCGCAGAAGGACCTGCAGTATGCGCGACCGGTCTCTTGACCGGCGTGGCCGGGTCGGGTGGTCCGGCCCGGTGGATCGGTGCGATGGAGAAGGACGCGTCTGGTGATTCCTGAGGACCTGCGGTACACCGCCGAGCACGAGTGGGTGGCGGGCGACGGTAGCGGGCCGGTGCGGGTGGGGATTACCCACTTCGCGCAGGACGCGTTGGGTGACATCGTGTATGTCCAGCTCCCCGAGGAGGGGGCGACCGTCGAGGCTGGGGAGTCCTTCGGCGAGGTCGAGTCGACCAAGAGCGTGTCGGAGTTGTACGCGCCGGTGAGTGGCACGGTGGTGGCGCGTAATGATCAGTTGGTCGATACTCCTGAGGTGATCAACACCGACCCGTACGGGGCGGGCTGGTTGGTTCAGCTCGCCCCGAGTGATCCGGCCGCGGTGGCCGGGCTGCTCTCCGCGTCGGCGTACCAGGAGCTGACCGGGAGCTGATGGCGGTGAGGCCGGCGTGTGGTTGTGTCCGCGCGTCCGGTTGCTCTGTTTTTCGGCGCTGGCTAGGCTCGCCCAGTCGACCGAGAACCAAATAGTTGCGCGTTGCGGAATTGCCTTCCCGGGCACGGGGGAGCCAGCCGCTGGGCCCGGAGACGGCTCGGCGGCCAGACCCGTCACACCCGACGCCGACCGAACAGATCCGTGAGGTGGTCCTGAATGACGCGCCCAGACGACGAGTTCCCCCCACTCGACGTCACGTCGACGCTCAACCTTGGCTCGCTCGACGAGATGCTGGAAGGCCCGGAAACCGATGTGGTGCCGAGCCGCATGTCGGGTTCGTTGCCGCCGGGTATGGCGCTGCTCGTGGTACGCCGGGGTCCGAACGCGGGTGCCCGGTTCCTGTTGGACCATGACGTGACGACGAGTGGTCGGCATCCGGACAGTGACATCTTCCTGGATGACGTGACGGTGTCGCGTCGTCATGCTGAGTTCCATCGGGACGGCGGTACGTTCACTGTCCGCGATGTGGGCAGCTTGAACGGGACGTACGTGAATCGGGAGCGGGTCGAGGCGGCGACGCTCAGCAATGGTGATGAGGTGCAGGTCGGTAAGTTCCGGCTGGTGTTCATCGCCGGTCCGCGTGCGGAGGAGGGGGCCTTCCGGGGGTGAGTGAGCGCGCGGCGGCGGCTGTTCCCGGCTCGGGGGCGGCCGCTCGGGGCCAGCCACTGATGAGTATCGGTGAGGTGCTGGCGCAGCTACGGGTGGAGTTTCCCGACACGACGATTTCGAAGCTGCGCTTTCTCGAGTCTGAGGGTCTGGTGGAGCCGCAGCGCACCCCGGCGGGTTACCGGAAGTACAGCTGGGATGACGTGGCGCGGTTGCGGTTCGTGTTGACCGCTCAGCGTGATCAGTATCTGCCGTTGCGGGTGATCCGGGAGCAGTTGGCGGAGGCTGACCGGGAGGGGTTGCCGGGGTTGGAGCGGCCTCGTCCGTCGTTGGTGGCGGTGGGGCCGGATGGTGAGGTGCCGGGCCGGGAGCCGGTTGCCGAGTCGTCGGATGGTCGGTTGGGTCGGGTCGAGTTGTTGTCGCGTAGTGGCATCAACGAGGCGTTGTTGGCGGAGTTGGAGCGGATGGGTCTGGTGGTTTCTCATCCGCCGGGTTGGTATGACGCGGACGCGTTGCTGATCGCGCAGGCGGTGGCGGGGTTGGCGGGTTACGGCCTGGAGCCGCGGCATCTGCGGGGTTATCGGACGGCGGCGGACCGTGAGGTGGGGTTGTTCGCGCAGTTGGTGGCGCCGTTGGCTCGGCAGAGTGATCCGGCGGCGCGGGCTCGGGCGGCGGAGGTGGCGCGGGAGTTGGTTGGGTTGTCGCAGCAGTTGCATGCCGCGTTGGTGCGGGTGGGGTTGCGGGGGACGTTGGGTCGGTGACGGGCGGCCTGGTGGGTGGTGTGCCGGGCTGCCCGGTTGGCGGGAAAGATCTGTGGCGGTGGGCGTGGCGTAGGCTTCCGGGGGTAAGCCCTGGTGGGTGCGGGGGGTGGGCGGCGCGCGTGGGGCGCCGGTATCCCGGCCCGTGTACCGTGCAGGGCAGGGGCATGCTGGCGTCGGCGGTGGACATGTGTCGCTGTGCGTCGGTGGTGGGAAGAAGACAACGACACGGAGGCGGCGGTGCGCGAGCTGAGCGTGGTCGGGGTTCGGGTGGAGCTGCCCACGAACCAGCCGATCGTGTTGCTCAGAGAGGTCGAGGGCGACCGTTACCTGCCGATCTGGATCGGTGCGGTGGAGGCCACGGCGATCGCGTATGAGCAGCAGGGGGTCAAGCCGGCTCGGCCGTTGACGCATGATCTGCTTCGGGACATTCTCGCCGCGTTGCAGGCGCCGTTGCGGGCGGTGGAGATTGTCGAGTTGAAGGAGAACGTCTTCTACGCGGATCTGTTGATCGGTGACGGGGTGCGGGTGTCTGCGCGGCCGAGTGACTCGATCGCGTTGGCGTTGCGGGTGGGTGCGCCGATCCGGTGTGCGGAGCAGGTGCTGTCGGAGGCGGGCATCGTGATTCCGGACGAGCAGGAGGACGAGGTGGAGCGGTTCCGGGAGTTCCTGGAGCAGGTGCGTCCGGAGGATTTCGCCGGCTGATCCGGTGTTGTGCCGGGCTGTTCTGTCGCCTGGTTTTTTGTGCCGTGGTCGGGGCGTTCCCGATGTTGGTCGTGGGTGCGCGTCGGGTGACGGTCGTGGTGCGGCGTGTCGCGGCTTCTTCTGCGGGGTAGCCCTCCAGCCGGGCTATAGGGTTGGCCTGTCGAGGGGTGCACGTCCCGGAAACGACGTGTCACCGCACGGGCGGGGAGGTTGTCCGATGCATGAGTCGCAGGACCCTGATCCGGGTACGTCAGATCATCAGCGTCAGGTCGAGGGGTATTCCCTGGCGGCGGAGGGCGGGTCGTTCGCCGGTTCGTCGGTGGAGGATGGCGCGGTCGGTTATCGGGGTGTGACGGCGTGTCATGCCGTGGGTATCAGTTACCGGCAGTTGGACTACTGGGCGCGTACCGGGTTGGTGGTGCCGAGTGTGCGGGACGCGTCGGGTTCGGGGACGCAGCGGCTCTACTCGTTTCGTGACCTGGTGGTGTTGAAGGTTGTGAAGCGGTTGTTGGACGCGGGTGTGTCGTTGCAGAACATCCGTCGGGCGATCGAGACGTTGCGGTCGCGTGGGGTGGCTGATCTGGCGGGTATCACGCTGATCTCGGACGGGACGACGGTGTACGAGTGCCGGTCGCCGGAGGAGGTTGTCGACCTTCTGCAGGGTGGGCAGGGCGTGTTCGGTATCGCGATCGGTGGTGCGTTCAAGGAGATCCAGGGTTCGTTGTCGCATCTGCCGGCGGAGCCGGCGGGTGAGTTGCCGGGGTCGGCGGATGACGAGGTCGGGGCCGGGGACGAGTTGGCGGCGCGGCGGGCGCGGCGGCGGGCTGGTTGACCGTCGCGGGGTGCTTGTCCCGTAACTGCGGTGCGGTCCGGGTTGTGATCGTGGTCGCATAATTGTGCGTATGCCTGAGGGATCGTCGTTGGTGCGGGCGGGTCGGCGTCGTCGTTGGTGGCGTCGGGTCGTGGTGTTCGTGTTGGTGGGTGTGGTGTTGTCGGCGGCGGTGGTGGTCGGTAGTGGGATGTGGGTGCGCCGGTCGGCGCAGGGGTACGTCTTTGACGTGGCGGGGGTTCCGGCGGCGCCGGTGGCGTTGGTGCTCGGGGCGCAGGTGCAGCCGGATGGCACGCCGTCGGCGTTTCTGGCGGCCCGGTTGGGGGTGGCCAGGCAGTTGGTGGAGGCGGGGAAGGTTCAGGTGGTCCTGGTTTCCGGGGACCATCGGCGGTGGGACTACGACGAGCCGGGTGCGATGCGGCGGTGGCTGGTCGAGCGGGGGGTGCCGGCCGGCAAGGTGGTCGAGGACCACGCGGGTTTCGACACGTACGACTCGTGTCTGCGGGCGCGGCGGGTCTTCGGGGTCGAGCGGGCGATCGTCGTGACGCAGGGTTTCCACATTGACCGGGCGGTGACGGTGTGCCGGCGGGTGGGGGTTGACGCGGTGGGGGTCGGGGACGAGAGCGTGCGCCGGTTCGAGCGGGCCTGGGCGTGGGGTGGGTTCCGGGAGCGGTTCGCGGCGGTGAAGGCCGTCTACGACGTGGCGAGTGGTCGTGATCCGGTGTTTCTGGGGCGGCCGGAGTGGGGTGTCCGGGACGCGTTGCGGGGTTGAGGGTTTCCGGGTCGTGGGTGGACGCTTGGTCTCGGCCAGCAAATATCGACAGTTGTTGATTGACAACTGTACGGAAGACACCGATTCGGGTTTGATGACACACTACGGGTGGACACGGTAGTGTCCCCTCCCAGTGCCGCTCGGCGGCGATCAGTTTCGCCGGGTGGACAGAGTTGTGTGCCAACGCCTCAACGCCGCGCGACCCCCCTCGCGCCGGAAGGAAGACCGTGACGGAACCACAGGACAGCGTCGTGTCGTCATCCGCGACCGACGCCAGCACCACCCGCGACGGTAGGGCCCCGCAGCCGTCACACTACGAACGGATCGGCGGGGCGGAGTCGGTCAAGGAGGCCGTGCGGCTGTTCTACGACCGGGTGCTGGCGGATCCGGAGCTGGCCGGCTACTTCACCAGCGTGGACATGGCCGGGCAGCGGCGGCATCTGGCGTTGATGCTGACGGTGGTGCTCGGTGGGCCGAACGAGTACGCCGGCCGTGGGCTGGCCGAGGCGCATCAGCCGTTGCAGATCCCGGACAAGCACTACGCGTTGGTGGGCGAGCATCTGCTGGCGACGCTGACCGAGCTGGGGGTGCCGGGGGACATTCTCGACGATGTGCGGACGGTCCTGGTGTCGGTACGTGACCAGGTGGTGTCGACCGGGACCGCGGCGGGCGTCTGATCGTGGACGTCGCTCGTCTCAAGCAGAGCTGGCACCTGGTCGCCTCGCATGGGGACCAGGTGCCGCTCTACTTCTATTCGACCCTGTTTCTCGCCCATCCCGAGACCCGGCAGATGTTCCCGACGAACATGGCGGGTCAGCGGGACCGGCTGGTGACCGCGTTGGGTCACATCGTCTCCCACGTGGACCAGGTGGACCAGCTCGTCGGGTTCCTGCAGGCGCTCGGCGCGGACCACCGCAAGTTCGCGGTGCGGCCGGAGCACTACCCGGCCGTCGGTGAGGCGCTGTTGGCGACGCTGCGGCATTTTCTCGCCGACCACTGGACCGAGGATCTGGCCCAGGACTGGGCGGCGGCGTACGGGCTGGTCGCGAAGGTGATGGTGGACGGTGCCTCGGCGGCGGAGAACGTCAGCCCACCGTGGTGGGTGGGTGAGGTGGTGGCGCACGAGCCCCGGACGTTCGACGTGGCGGTGTTGACGCTGCGTCCGCAGTATCTGTTGCCGTTCGAGGCGGGTCAGTCGATCGGGGTGTCGATTCCGGCGGCCCGGGCGTGGCGGTACTACTCGCCGGCGAACGCGCCGCGTACGGACGGCACGATCGAGTTGCATGTGCGGGCGGCTCCGGGCGGGATGGTGAGTTCCCGGCTGGTGTACGGCACGAGTGTCGGCGATCAGGTGCATCTGGCGGCTCCGGTGGGGGAGCGGTTGACGTTGCGTCGGGCCGGGGCGGGTGACCTGCTGCTGATCGGCAACGGCACCGGTCTGGCGCCGTTGAAGGCGCTGGTGGAGCAGGTGGCGGCGGAGGGTGGCGGCCGGCGGGTCGACCTGTTCGTCGGTGCCCGGTCCCGGACCGAGTTCTACGACGTCGACGCGCTGGAGAAGCTGTCCGCGTCGTGTCCGTGGCTGCGGGTGACGTACGTGGTGAACGCGGATCCGGCCCGGCCGGGCGAGTTCACGCAGGTGGTGGACCGGGTATTGGCGGAGGGCGACTGGCGTGGCCGGCATGTCTTCCTCTGCGGCTCCGATCTGATGGTGTCGAGTGCGGTCAGCGGGTTGGCCCAGGCGGGCTACCACGCGGGGCAGGTGCACTACGAGGCGCCGGGTGGGCAGTGGTATTCGCCGGGGCGGCGGGTCGGTGCCGGACAGGAGCAGAGGCCGGCAGATGGAGGTGCGCAGTGAGCGTCAGCCCGATCAGCGAGTACGACCGGGCCACCGCGGTGTCCGGTACCGGCCAGCGGGTCCGGTTGACCGCGGACCGGGTCCGGCGGTGGGAGTTCTCGTCGTCGTCGTTCACCCGGCGGGGGTTCGACGACCGGGACGTGGACCGGTTCCGTCATCAGGTGGCCGACGAGCTCGACCTGTTGGCGAGCCAGCTGGCGGATCTGCGGGCGGAGAACCAGCGGCTGCAGGACCGGGTGGAGCTGCACCGGCACGGGGTGCTGCCGAGTGCCAGCGGCGCGCCGCAGTTGCCGGGGCCGAAGGAGGTCAATCTGCTGTCGGCGGCGCAGCGGGAGGCGGAGCAGATCATCGCCCAGGCGCACGACTACGCCCGGCGGGTCGCCGAGTACGCCCGGACGCAGTACGAGAACTACATGCGGGCGGCCGCCGAGGATGCCCGGAACGAGGCGGAGCGGGCGGTGCAGGAGTACCGGGCGTCGGCGGGGTCGACGTTCGACGACACGGTCGCGACCCGCGAGGCGTTGCGGATCTTCGGCGAGATGATGATTTCGCACATGCAGGCGGCGGCCCGGCATCTCGACGACGGTAGTGAGCATCTGGCCCGGACGATGGACCGGATCGCCCGGGAGGCGGGTCCGGGGGTCGCCGCGGCATCGGCCGGCGGGCGGCCCGCGTTGTCGCCACGTCCGGACACCGGACGCTGATCCTTCACCGGGGGGCGGCTCGACACCGGTTCGGGCCGCCCCCGGTTCGTCACCGTCGTCTCAGTGCGAAGGCACCCCAGCCGAGGTGTGGTCGCAGGTAGCGGACGTAGCGCTGTGGGGCGGTGTCGAGTTCGGCACGGAAGTCGGCGGTGAGTGGGTCGTCCGGGTTGGCGTCCAGCCAGGCCCGGATCGTGATCCACTGTGCGGCGACGTACCGGTCCCAGCTGTCCTCGTCGGCGAGGACCATCTCGACCAGGTCGTAGCCGAGCGCGGTGAAGAGGCCGACCAGGCCCGGAAGGTCGTGGTAGTCGTCCCGGGTCCGGGCGTGGCAGCCTTCGACGGTCGCGTGGTCGGGCGGTTCGGCCCGCCAGAACGGTTCGCCGACCAGCAGGGTCCCGTTCGGGCGTAGGCTGCGCCCGAGCAGGTCGACGGTGCCGGCGACGCCGTCGCCGATCCAGGTGGCGCCGAGGCAGGCGGCGACGTCGACCGCGGTCGGTGCGACGTGTCCGGCGGCGTCGCCGTGTACGAACGTCACCTGGTCGGTGACGTCGAGCGCGGCGGCCCGGTCCTGGGCGGCGGCGACGAAGACGGTGCTGATGTCGACTCCGGTGCCGACGACGCCGTGGTCGCGTGCCCACGTGCAGAGCATCTCTCCGCTGCCGCAGGCCAGGTCGAGGATCGTCGTGCCGGGGCGTAGCCGTATGGCCCGCCCGAGGGTGGCGAGCTTGGCCTCGGTGAGCGGGTTGTGGATGCGGTGGTTGTGTTCGCGGATGACAAAACTACGTGGCAGGTCCACTGCTCGGTTTCCTCACGTCAGGTGTCGGGATGGCCGGCTGGCTGAATTCCGCTGGCGTGGTGGACCGGGGCATGCAGACACCTCCACGAGACGTGAGGCGGTCAGGTTAGCTTCCGCCGAACCGGCCGTCGACCTCTTTACGCCGACGGCGGCGGGAGCGGGGGCACGGCGGCCGGGACCGGTGGCGGTGGGGGGGGGGGGGGGGCGCCCCCCCCGGGCGGGGGGGGGGCGGGGGGGGCGCGGGGGGGGGGGCTGGGGGGGGGGGGGGGGGCGGGCCCCCCGCCCCCGGCCGGGAACGGTCAGGCGGCGCCGAGGTGACCTTCGATCTCGGTCAGTTCGGCGTCGGTGAGGGTGAGGTTGTCCAGGGCGGCGATGTTGGTCTCCAGCTGGGTGACGCTGCTCGCGCCGATGATCAGGCTGGTCATCCGGGGGTCCCGCAGTGCCCAGGCCAGCGCCAGTTGGGCCAGTGACTGGCCACGGCGGGTGGCGACACCGTGCAGGGCGCGTACCGTCGCCATCGTCGGCTCGTCGAGGTCGCTCTCGTTGAGGAAGACGCTGGTGCGGACGCGGGAGTCGGCCGGGATGCCGTCGAGGTAGCGGTCGGTGAGCAGCCCCTGGGCCAGTGGACTGTAGGCGATGCAGCCGGCGCCGACCTGCTCCAGGGTGTCGAGCAGTCCGTCGGCTTCGGTCCAGCGGTTCAGCATCGAGTACGACGGCTGGTGGATCAGCAGCGGGGTGCCGAGGTCGGCGAGGATCGCGGCGGCCTGCGCGGTCTGCGCCGAGTTGTAGTTCGACAGGCCGACGTAGAGGGCCTTGCCGGCCCGGACGACGGCGTCGAGGGCGGTCATGCTCTCCTCGATCGGGGTGTCCGGGTCGGGGCGGTGGTGGTAGAAGATGTCGACGTGGTCGAGTCCCATCCGGCGCAGCGACTGGTCGAGCGACGTGATGAGGTACTTGCGTGAGCCCCATTCGCCGTACGGGCCGGGCCACATGTAGTAGCCGGCCTTTGTCGAGATGACCAGCTCGTCGCGGTAGGGGGCGAGGTCGGTGGCGAGGATCCGGCCGAAGTTCGACTCCGCCGAGCCGGGTGGCGGCCCGTAGTTGTTGGCCAGGTCGAAGTGGGTGACGCCGAGGTCGAAGGCGCGCCGGCAGATGTCCCGCTGCGTCTGCCAGGCCCGTTCGTCTCCGAAGTTGTGCCAGAGGCCGAGCGAGATCGCGGGCAGGCGGAGGCCGCTGCGGCCGGTCCGGCGGTAGGTCATCGTGTCGTAGCGGTCATCCGCGGCAACGTAGGTCACGATCCACAGACTATGCCGCGGGGTCCGGCCGGTGGCCCGGGACCACGGTCGTGGTGCGCCGACATCCACCGGCAGTCTGCCGGCCCACCGAGGCCGTACGGTGATCCCACACGCAGCCGTCGTCGGTGACCGCGGGTACGGGTGGCGCTGACATTTCGTGACGGCGACTGTTCCGTGGCTCACGGGCCGCCCTGTCATCCCTGAATTTTCCGACGAACCGTGGTATCTGATCGGTACGCCACAGGTCGCCGATGGTGTCGACCCTGTTCGCCACCGCACCGTCTGGCGCCGTCGGAAGGAACGTCATGGCATATCTGGACCCCCGGCCCGCCAATCCGGCCGAGGCTCTCACCGAACTGCTCGCCGGCAACGAGCGGTTCGTCAACGGCACCCGTGTGCACCCGCACCAGGACGCCGAACACCGGGCCGCGGTCGCCACCGCCCAGCGGCCGTTCGCGGTCGTCTTCGGCTGCTCCGACTCCCGGCTCGCCGCCGAGATCATCTTCGATCGGGGGTTGGGTGACCTGTTCGTGGTACGCACGGCGGGGCACATCGTCGGCGTCGAGGTCACCGCCAGCCTCGAGTACGGCGTCACGGTGCTCGGCGCGCCGCTGGTCGTGGTGCTCGGCCACGACTCGTGCGGGGCGATCCAGGCCACCCACGCCGCGATGACCGGTACCCGGCTGCCCGGCCGGGAGCTCGGGGCGATCGCCGAGCGGGTCACGCCGAGCATCTGGCAGGCGAACGCGCGGCAGATCACCGACTACGACGAGGTGGGGATGATCCACGTCCGGCGGACCGTCGAGAATCTGACCCGGCCCGGTACCGAGCTGGGTGACGCGGTGGCCGCCGGCCGGTGTGACGTGGTCGGCATGTTCTACCGGTTGGCCGACGGCCGGGTCAGCGTGCTCGCCGCCGAGTCGGCCGGGGAGTAGCCGGCCGCTGGACGCCACCCGGGCTTTCCCGGTGCCGCGACGCTGCCGCCGTCGGCCGGTCATGCCGACGGCGGCAGCGGAGCAGGCGCCCGCGCCCACCGACCGGTGCGACGGTCAGGCCGTAGGCGGGCCGGCGGCCCCGGGCGTGCCGGGCTGGCGTAGCCAGCAGCGGGCCAGGTGGCCGGCGCCGACGGTGAACTCCGGTACCTCCTGCCGGCAGATCTCCATCGCGGCCGGGCACCGGTCCCGGAACAGGCAGCCGGTGTCGCCGGTCGCCGGTCCCTGGCCGCCGCGCCGCGGTCCGTCCGGGGGCGCGGTCCTGGGCCGGCCCGGGTCCGGGGCGGCGGCGGCCAGCAGCTGGGTGTACGGGTGGGCGGGGCGCAGGATCACCTCGTCGCTCGGACCCGACTCGACCACCTGGCCGCGGTACAGCACCGTGGTCGACGAGGCGAAGTAGCGGGCGGTCGCCAGGTCGTGCGTGACGTACAGGACGGCCAGGTCCCCCTCCCGTTTCAACCGGTCGACGAGGTTGAGGATCTCCAGCCGGATGGAGACGTCGAGCATCGACACCGGCTCGTCGGCGAGCAGGATCCGGGGCCGGGGCGCGAGCGCGCGGGCGATCGCCACCCGCTGCCGCTGGCCGCCGGACAGTTCGTGCGGCAACCGGCGGGCGACCTGGTCGGCCGGGGTCAGGTTGACCCGGGTGAGCAGGTCGTGCACGGCGGTACGCAGCCCGGTCGTGTCCCGGGCGATCCCGTGCAGCCGCAACGGCCGACGCAGGTGGTAGTCGACGGTGTGGGCGGGGTTCAGTGACCCGAACGGGTCCTGGAACACCATCTGCACGTCCCGCCGGTACCGGCGGACCGCCCGGCGGCCGGAGCGCACCGGCGTACCGTCGAGGAGGATCTCCCCGGCGGTCGGGCGGGTGAGCCGCACCAGCATCCGGGCGATCGTCGACTTGCCGCTGCCGCTCTCGCCGACCAGCGCCATCGTCTGTCCGGAGCGCAGTTCGAAGGAGACGTCGTCGACCGCCCGCAGCGTCCGGCGGCGGCGCCCGTCCCGCAGCGGGAAGTGTTTGCTCAGGTGGCTGACGGTCAGTGTGGTCACCGCGTCTCCCCGGTTGTCGTACCGCCGTCGACGTTCCCGGCCCGGTCGTTGGTGTCGCCGTCCGCTGTTCCGGGCGGGACGTCGTCGGCGGCTGTGGCGGACCCGCCGGGGGTGTGAGGCTCGCCGGGGACGTCGAAGTCGCCGGCCCGCAGTGCCGGGGGCGGGCCGTCCGGGCGTCGTACCGGGTCGTAGTGCAGACAGGCGGCCCGGGTCGACGCCGTACCGGTGGTCGCCGGCAGCAGCGGCGGATCCAGGCGGTGGCAGGCGTCGAAGACGTACGGACAGCGGGCGGTGAACGCGCAGCCGGCCGGGGGACGGGACAGGTCCGGCGGGCTGCCGGGGATGCCGTGCAGCACCGTCCGCTCGCCGCGCAGCCGGGGAAACGACCGCAGCAGTCCGACCGTGTACGGGTGGTGGGCTGAGGCGTACAGGTCGGCGGCGCGTCCCTGCTCGACGATCCGGCCGCCGTACATGACGGCGAGCCGGTCGCTGATCTCCAGCAGCAGGGACAGGTCGTGGGTGATGAAGACGACCGCGAACCCGAACCGGGCCCGGAGCCGGTCGATCTCGGTGAGGATGTCGCGTTGCACCACCACGTCGAGGGCGGTGGTCGGTTCGTCCATCACGATGACGTCGGGGCGGAGCGCCATCGCCATCGCGATCAGGACCCGCTGCCGCATTCCGCCGGAGAGTTCGTGCGGGTACGCCGAGAGGCGTTCCGGGCCGATGCCGACCAGGTCGAGCAGTTCCCGGCAGCGTTGTTCGCGGTCACGGCGGCCGAGTTCGGGTCGGTGCGCGGTGAAGACGTCGGCGAGTTGGCGGCGTACCGACAGCACCGGGTTGAGCGCGTTCATCGCGCCCTGGAAGACCATCGCGACCCGGTTCCAGCGGAACCGGCGCAGCGCCTCGCCGTGCAGGGTCGCCAGGTCGACGGCGGGGCCGTCGCCGGGGCGGAAGACGACCTCGCCGGCGGTGACCCGGCCGGGTGGCTTGAGCAGCCGGGTGATCGCGTACGCGAGGGTGGACTTGCCGCAGCCGCTCTCGCCGGCGATGCCGAGCACCTCGCCCCGGGCCAGGTCGAAGCTGACGTCCCGGACGGCGCGGACCGGCTGCGGGCCGTCGTAGACGACGCTCAGGTCGCGGACCGACAGTACGACGTCGCGGCCGGCGGCCGGCGCCGGGTCGGCCATGTTCATCGGCGGCCGCCGGGCCGGGTGCGTCGGGCCGGGGTGGCCCGCAGTCGTGGGTTGATGAGTTCGTCGAGACTGAAGTTGATCAGCGCGAGGCCGGCGCCGACCAGCGCGATGCAGAGCCCGGGTGGGACGAACCACCACCAGGCGCCGAGCGACAGTGCCTGCGAGTTCTGCGCGAAGTAGAGCATCGTCCCCCAGGAGCCGGCTCCGCCGAGGCCGAGGAAGGCCAGCGCGGCTTCGGTGAGGATGCCGCCGATGACCGCGAAGACGAACTGGGCGGCGATCAGCGGCAGCAGGTTCGGCAGGATCTCGAAGGTGACGATCCGCCAGTCGGGTTCGCCGCTGACCCGGGCCGCGTCGACGTAGTCGCGGGCGCGTAGGGACAGGGTCTGGGCGCGTAGCACCCGGGCGGCTCCGGCCCAGCTGGTGATCGAGACGATCAGGGCGATCGCCAGCGCGCCCCGGGTCTGCACGTAGTCGGTGATCAGGACCACCAGCGGCAGCCCGGGCAGCACCAGGAAGACGTTGCTGACCAGGGAGAATCCTTCGTCGGTCCGGCCGCCGGCGTAGCCGCCGACGACGCCGACGAGCACCGAGACGACGGTGGCGAGCAGTCCGACGACGACGCCGACGACCATCGAGCCGCGGGTGGCGACGACCAGTTGCCGGAAGACGTCCTGGCCGGTGTTGGTGGTGCCGAGCGGGTGTGCGCCGGACGGTGGCAGCAGCCGGTCGTCGCTGACCAGGTCGGGGTCGGCGACCAGCAGCGGTCCGACGATCGCGACCAGGCCGAAGAAGCCGACGATGGCCAGGCCGGCGATCAGCTTGCGGGACCGGAGCAGGCCGCGCCAGCGGGGGTACCGGGTCGGGACCACCACTGCGGGTACGACGTCGCCGGTCACGTCGTGCTGGGTTTCGATCGTCGCCATCAGCCGGCCTGCCGGGTACGGGGGTCGATGAGCGCGTAGAGCAGGTCGACGACGAAGTTGGCGCCGAGCACGGCCAGCGAGATGATCAGGAAGATGCCTTGCAGCAGCGGGTAGTCGGCGTTGGCGACGGCGGCGACCAGGCTCATCCCGACGCCGGGGTAGGAGAAGACGATCTCGGTGGCGATGGAGCCGCTCACCACGAAGCCGAGGGTGATGGCGAAGCCGGCGACGCTGGGCAGGACGGCGTTGCGGGCCGCGTACTGGATCATGATGCGGCGGGGTCGCAGACCCTTCGCCTCGGCGGTCAGCACGTAGTCCTCGGCCATCGTGGAGACCATCATGTTGCGCATCCCGAGCAGCCAGCCGGCGACGGAGGCGACCACGATCGAGGCGGCCGGCAGGAGACCGTGGTGGATCGCGCTGCGGATGAACGGCCCGTTGAACCCGATGGTGGTCTCGTAGCTGTATCCGCTGTTGAGCGGGAACCAACCGAGCACACCGCCGAAGACGTAGAGCAGTACCAGGGCGAGCCAGAAGTACGGGATGGCGGCGAGGAAGGTGGTGGCCGGTACCAGCGCGTCCAGCCAGGTGCCGCGGCGCCAGCCGGCGAGTGTGCCGAGGGTGATGCCGAGCAGCACGCTGAGGACGGTGGCGAGCCCGACCATCACCACCGTCCACGGCAGGCTCTGGCTGAGCACCTTCGACACCGGGGTGGGGTAGTAGGCGACCGAGAGTCCGAACTCGCCGCGCAGCAGGTTGCCGAGGTAGCCGAGGTACTGCTGCCACAGCGGGTCGTCGGAGACCCCGAACTGCAGTTCGAGGGCGCGGCGGGCCTCTGGCGACATCGGGGTCATGTTCTGTGTCTTGGCCAGGACGGCGTCGACCGGGTTGCCCTTGATCAGTCGGGGGATCAGGAAGTTGACGGTGACCGCCGCCCAGACGGCGACCAGGTAGAACAGCGCCTTGCGCCGCAGGTAGCGCATTAGCGGGTCAGCCGACCGGGACCAGGTTCTTGGCCACGATGCCCATGTCCGGCCCGTTGTACGGGGTGGTCAGGGCGTAGTGGTTGTCCTCGGTGGGGAAGTTGGTGATGTTCTCGGTGCGGTACTCGATCAGCGAACTGGACTGCTGCAGCGGGATGTACGGCAGTTCGGCGACGATCACGTCCTGGATCTTGAACAGTTGTTCCTTGATCGCGTCCCGCTGGTCCGGCGGGGTGTTCTCCATCGCCAGCAGGGCGGCGTCCACCGTCGGGTTGCGGTACCGGCCGTAGTTGGAGCCGGCCTGCCTGCCCAGCGGGGCGGTGGTCTTGCTGGCGAACGCCCGGCTGTACCAGGAGTACGCGGTGCCCTCGCTGTACAGGTTCGTGATGATCATGTCGAAGTCGCCGGTCTGCTGGTCGGTGGAGAAGGCGGTGAACGACACCTCCTGGGTCTTCATCTCGATCCCGACCGACTTCAGCGACTGGGTCATGATCTGCAGCGCGGAGATGTAGTCGTTGTAGCCCTGGACGACCTTGACGGTGAACGACAGCCGCCGGCCGGCCTTGGCGTAGATGCCGTCACCACCCTTGACCCAGCCGTCCTGCTGCAGCGTCTGCTCGGCGCGGGCCGGGTCGAACTCCAGCTTGCGGTTCTTGTACTCCGGCTTGATGTAGTCGTCCCACAGCGGTCGGGGCAGCTGGGCCGGGCTGGCCTCGCGACCGTAGCCGGAGAAGGCCAGCCGGATGATCTGGTCGCGGTCCAGGGCCAGGCTGATCGCCTGGCGGACCGCGACGCTGTCGAACGGCGCCTTGTCCAGGTTGGGGATCAGGTTGGTCAGGTAGAGCTGCGACTCGTTGAGGTACCTGTTGTGTTCGGGGTCCTTGCTGACGTACTGCTTGTCGATGTCGGCGATGAACGAGCCGGCCCAGTCGAGCTGGCCGGCGGCGAGCGCCGCGATCGCGCTGTCCGCGCTGGCGAACTGGTGGAAGCGCATTCCCTTGATCTTCGGCTTGCCGGCCTCCCAGTAGTGCGGGTTGCGCTCGAGGACGTAGTTCTGCTGGCTGAACGAGGCGACCGTGAACGCCCCGGTGACGACCGGCTTCTCGTTGGTGAACGCGGACGGGTCGGCGATGGTCGACCAGATGTGTTTCGGCACGATGTAGGTCCGGCCGGCGATCAGGTTGAGCCGGGTGTAGACCCCCTGGCTGAACCTCAGCGTCACGTGTGTCGGGTCGGTGGCCACCGCCTCGACGAGCGGCAGGCCGTTGACGTTGAGCTTCTCGTTGTCCCGGATCAGGGTGAAGGTGAAGGCCACGTCCTCGGCGCTGAACGGGGTGCCGTCGCTCCACTTCACCCCCTCCCGGATGGTGAGGTTCAGGGTGCGTCCGTTGTCGGCGAACTCGTAGCCGGTGGCGAGCTGCGGCTGCACGTCGTCGGCCCGGGCGCCGTTGAAGTAGATCAGCGCCTCGTACAGCACGCTCATCGTGCCGGCGACACTGTTCTGGGAGAACGGGTTGAAGTTCGGCACGAATCCGGCGTTCGCCCCGGAGAACACGTTGATGATCTTTTCTCCGGCGGCGGTGGAGCCGCCGCGACCGTCGCCGCAGCCGGCAGCGGCGAGCAGGGACGCGGTGGCCAGTGCGGCGAGCAGTCGGCGCGCGCGGCTCATCGGTGCCTCCCGATCGGGTGGTTTCGGACGGGTTTCCACCTGGTGTCCGGGGAACGTGAGATCGATGACAACACCGAACCGGTTCAGAGTCAATAGACGCCAGACGATCGCCAGGTGACCGGATGAGCCGGTCAAGCGTGGGACAAAACACCTATGGTCCGGCCCGGAACTGCCTCGTTCCGGGCCACTTAACCGGTTCCGCCGACCCGTACCGGAGGTGTGCCGGATCCCGCTGGCGCGGCTCCCGCCACCACCGGCGATGATCTCCCCGGGGCAGGTGAAACCCGACCGAAACCCGACCACTGGTACCGTTGCCAGCGCCGACAACCTCGCGAGCGAGAGACCGCCGGGCACCCGCCCGGACGGCGCCGAAGGGGCAAATCCTCCCCGGAACCTCTCAGGCAAAAGGAGCTCGTGGGCAGGCGACTGTGGAGCGCCCCGCGACGCCGCGTGGACGTGACAGAGGGGGAGGTTGCCGCGTCGACCTCGCCCGGGAGTGCCGCCCATGACCACACCACGCTTCGCCGACCGCCACATCGGCCCCGACGCCGCCGCCCAGCGGCGCATGCTGGAGACCGTCGGATACGACACCGTCGACGACCTGATGGACGCCGCGATCCCCGAGGTGATCCGCTGGACCGGCACCCTCGACCTGCCGCCCGCCGCCACCGAGGACGAGGTGATCGCCGAACTGCGCGCGGTCGCCGCCCGCAACACCGTCGCCGTCTCCATGATCGGGCTCGGCTACCACGGCACCCACACCCCGGCGGTGATCCGCCGCAACGTGCTCGAGGACCCGGCCTGGTACACCGCCTACACCCCGTACCAGCCGGAGATCAGCCAGGGTCGGCTCGAGGCGCTGCTCAACTTCCAGACCATGGTCACCGACCTGACCGGCCTGACCACCGCGAACGCCAGCATGCTCGACGAGGGCACCGCCGCGGCCGAGGCGATGACCCTGGCCCGGCGCGCGTCCAAGGCCACCGGCGACGTGTACGTCGTCGACGCCGACACCCTGCCGCAGACGATCGCGGTGCTGGCCACCCGCGCCGAACCGCTCGGCATCGAGGTCCGGGTCCTCGACCTCGACACCGAGCCGCTGCCGGACCGGTTCTTCGGCCTGCACCTGCAGTACCCGGGCGCCTCCGGCGCGGTCCGGGACCACGCCGCACTGGTGGAGGCCGCACACGCCGCCGGCGCACTGGTCACCGTCGCCGCCGACCTGCTCGCCCTCACCCTGCTGCGCCCGCCCGGTGAGATCGGCGCCGACATCGCCGCCGGCACCACCCAGCGGTTCGGCGTACCGATGGGCTTCGGCGGCCCGCACGCCGGCTACCTCGCGGTCCGCGCCGGCCTGGAGCGGATGCTGCCCGGCCGGCTCGTCGGGGTGTCCCGCGACGCCGCCGGCGAACCCGCCTACCGGCTGGCGCTGCAGACCCGTGAACAGCACATCCGCCGGGAGAAGGCGACCAGCAACATCTGCACCGCCCAGGTGCTGCTCGCCGTGATGGCCGGCATGTACGCCGTCTACCACGGTCCGGACGGGCTGCGGTCGATCGCCACCCGGGTCCACCAGCGGGCCGCCGCGCTCGCCGCCGGCCTGCGTACCGTCGACGGCGTCGAGGTCGTCCACGACGTCTTCTTCGACACCGTGCTGGCCCGGGTCCCGGGCCGGGCCGCCGAGGTCGTCGCCGCCGCCGAGCGGCAGGGGATCAACCTGCGGCTGGTCGACGCCGACCACGTCGGGATCTCCTGCGACGAGACCACCACCGCCGAGCACGTCTCGACGGTGTGGCAGGTCTTCGGCGACGTCACCGGCGAGCCGGCGAGCGCCGGGACACTGCCGCCGGCCCTGCGCCGCACCGGCGACTTCCTCACCCACCCGGTCTTCCGCAGCCACCACTCGGAAACCGCGATGCTGCGTTACCTGCGCCGCCTCGCCGACTTCGACTACGCCCTGGACCGGGGCATGATCCCGCTCGGCTCGTGCACCATGAAGCTGAACGCCACCACCGAGATGGAGCCGGTCAGCTGGCCCGAGTTCGCCAACCTGCACCCGTTCGCGCCGGCCAACCAGACCGCCGGCTACCGCGACCTCGTCGCCTCCCTGGAGGGCTGGCTCGCCGAGGTGACCGGCTACGACGCGGTCAGCGTGCAACCCAACGCCGGCTCCCAGGGTGAACTCGCCGGGCTGCTCGCCATCCGCGCCTACCACCGCGACCGTGGCGACACGCACCGGGACGTCTGCCTCATCCCGTCGTCGGCGCACGGCACCAACGCGGCCAGCGCGGTGATGGCCGGGATGCGGGTCGTCGTCGTCGGCTGCGACGTCGACGGTGACGTCGACCTCGCCGACCTGGACCGCAAGATCGAGGCGCACCGGGACAACCTCGCCGCGATCATGGTGACCTACCCGTCCACCCACGGCGTGTACGAGGGCGGCATCGCCGCGCTCTGCGCCAAGGTCCACGACGCCGGTGGCCAGGTGTACGTCGACGGCGCCAACCTCAACGCCCTGGTCGGCTTCGCCAAGCCGGGCCGGTTCGGTGCCGACGTCTCGCACCTGAACCTGCACAAGACGTTCTGCATCCCGCACGGCGGCGGCGGGCCCGGCGTCGGCCCGGTCGCGGTCCGGGCGCACCTGGCGCCGTACCTGCCCGGCGACCCGCTCGGCGGCGACGACCGGCCGGCGGTCTCGGCCGCCCACTACGGCTCGGCCGGCATCCTGCCGATCCCGTGGGCGTACCTGCGGATGATGGGGCCGGACGGGCTGCGTCAGGCGACCGGGACGGCGGTGCTGGCCGCGAACTACGTGGCGGCGCGGCTACGCGGGCACTACCCGGTGCTCTACGCCGGCAACAAGGGGCTGGTCGCCCACGAGTGCATCCTCGACCTGCGTCCGCTGACCAAGGCGACCGGGGTCAGCGTCGACGACGTCGCCAAGCGGCTGATCGACTACGGATTCCACGCCCCGACGATGTCGTTCCCGGTCGCCGGCACCCTGATGGTGGAGCCGACCGAGAGCGAGGACCTCACCGAACTCGACCGGTTCTGTGACGCGATGATCGCGATCCGGGCCGAGATCGACCGGGTCGGGTCGGGGGAGTGGCCGAAGGGGGACAACCCGCTCGCCAACGCCCCGCACACCGCCGCCATGGTCGGCGGCGACGACTGGGCGCACCCGTACCCGCGGTCGGTGGCGGCCTACCCGGCCGGGGTCGACCGGCGGGCGAAGTACTGGCCGCCGGTACGCCGCATCGACGGGGCGTACGGCGACCGGAACCTGGTCTGCGCCTGCCCGCCGCCAGAGGCGTTCGCGGACTGACGGTGACAGCGAACCGTTACCGTCGGTGACCAACCGGTCGGCGCGCCCGGTTGGTTTCGGTTACTCAGCCGACCAGGGCGTGCCGGGCCGGGCCGCGGTGCGGCGCAATCGTACGACCGTCGGGCAGCAGCTCCCCGGTGTCGTCGAAGACGATCACACCATTGCAGAGCAGGCTCCAGCCCTGCTCACGGAAGCAGGCGATGACCCGGGCGGCCTCCCGGTCGGGAGCCTCGGCGGAGGGACAGGTGGGTTGGTGCTGACACATCGGGTTCTCCGGACGGTGAGGGAAGTGTGGCATGGTTCACATGGCCAGTCACGGACGGTACCAATGCCGCAGGCACGATGACGAGCAGCTTTCGGACTGACGCGGGAGAATCCACTTTTCGGATGAGGCAGATCGATACGGTTGGCGTGGGATCGCTCCCAACCGGGCTGTCCCCGGGCATCCCGGGCATGCCGGTCGGATGCCGTCCCCGACTGACCGAACACGCCCGCCTGCAGTGGTGGCACACCGACGGCGGCGACCCGGCCCGGCTGCTGGAGGACTTCCTGGCCGGACACGGCCTGCCGGTGCGTGACCTGGCCCGGCCGGCGGCCCAACGCACCGACGCCCACCGGCCGGGCACGGTGTGCGGGGCCGGCGTGTTCGTCTCCGCCGCCGCCGGCGCCACCATGGTCCAGGGCGCGGTCGGTCCCCCGAGCCCGGCACCGGCCGTACCGGATCTGGCTGCCGTGGTGTACCGGCACACCGACCCGTCGGTACCCGCCCCGCCTGCCGGCGCCCCGGCGGGACCGGCCGGTTGGCGGCTCGGACCGTGGCACCGCAGTTGGACCGACGAGGCGCACGCGGCCGCCGTCGAACAGGCCCGCGCCGCGATCGGCCGCGGCGACATCTACCAGGTCAACGTCGTCGGCCACGCCGCCGCCCGGTACGTCGGCGAACCCGGGCCGGCGCTGGCGCGACTGGCCCGGCTGCCCGGCGCCCGCTACGGCGGCGTGTTCACCGGACCGGGCTGGGCGATCGGCTGCGCCTCCCCGGAGACCCTGGTCGAGGTCGCCGCCGGCCGGGTGACCACCCGGCCGATCAAGGGCACCCGGCCGGCGACCGCCGACGGGCGGCGGGAGATGCTCACCTCGGCGAAGGAACGGGCCGAACACGTCATGATCGTCGACCTGGAGCGCAACGACCTGGCCCGCGTCGCCCGCACCGGCACGGTACGCGTCGACGATCTCTACACGATCCGCCGCTGGTCCGGGCTGTGGCAGGCGGAGTCGACGGTCTCCGCGCTGCTCGCCGACGGCTGCGGCCTGGCCGACCTGCTACGGGCGGTCTGCCCCGGCGGGTCGGTCACCGGAGCTCCCAAGATCGCCGCGCTGGCCCAGATCGCCGCCCTGGAACCCGTCGGTCGGGGTGCCGCCATGGGCGGGCTCGGCTGGCTCGACGCGGACGGACTGGACCTGGGGTTGACGATCCGGACCGTGGCGGTGGACGCCGAGCGCGTCCACGTCTGGGCCGGCGGCGGCATCACCTGGGACAGTGACCCGATGGCGGAGGTCGCCGAGGCGGCCGCCAAGGCCGGCCCGGTCCGCGCCGCCCTGGCCGGCTGACGACCCACCGGCAACGGGGTTACGGCTCGGCCAGCCGGGAACCGGGGTCACCGCTCGGTCAGCCGGGCCACCGCCGCCGCCACCGAACCGGGGCCGGCCGGCAGCAACGGCAGCCGTACGTCCGCGGTCGGGATCCGGCCCTGGGCGTACAACACCCCCTTGAGCACGGCCGGGTTCGGTTCGGCGAACAGGGCCGCCGACAGCCGGGCCAGCCCGGATCCGAGACCACGGGCGGTACCCGGGTCACCGGCCCGCCAGGCGTCGGCCAGCGCCCCGAACCGGCTGGTCGCCAGGTGCGCCGAGGCGAGAATGCCGCCGGCCGCGCCGAGCGCCAGCAGCGCAGACAGGAACACGTCGTCCCCGGCGAGCACCGCGAACCCGGACGGCGGGTCGGCGAGCAGGTCGACGATCGGCTCGTCGACGCCACCGGCGGCGTACTTCATTCCGGCAACGCCGGGTATCGCGGCCAGCGCACGCAGGTCGGCGGCGTCCAACGGGCGTCCCGTCCGGTACGGGACGTGGTAGACGACGAGCGGGACCGGGCTGGTACGGGCCAACCGGGCGAAGTGCGCCACGACGCCGGCCACCGACGGTCGGGTGAACGACGGGACCGGCACCAGCGCGTACCCGACCGCCGGGCAGCGGGCGAGTTCCGCGAGTGCGGCCTCGACGGCCCGGGTGTCGCCGCCGCCGACGCCGACGGTCAGGACCGCGTCGTGGTCCCGACACACCCGGGCGCAGACGTCGACGACCAGCCGTCTCTCCTCGTCGTCGAGGGCGGCGGCCTCGGCGGTGGTACCGAGCGCGACGACGCCGGCGGCCCCGTCGGCGAGTACGGCGTGCGCGAGTTCCCCGAGCGCGTCGACGGCGACCGCTCCGTCGGCGGTGAACGGGGTGACCAGCGGGACGTGGATTCCGGACAGCGATGCCATACGTCGAGCCTGCCCCCGGCGAACAAGAAGCTCCAGCTCACGTTCCTGCACGTCAGCGTAAGCTCAGCTGATGCTCGACGTCCGGCGGCTGCGCCTGCTGCGCGAACTCGCCCACCGCGGCACCATCGTCGCCGTCGCTGACGCCCTCGCCTTCACCCCTTCGGCGGTCTCCCAGCAACTCGGCGTCCTGGAACGCGAGGCCGGGGTGCCGCTCCTGGAACGCACCGGACGCAGCGTCACCCTCACCCCGGCCGGCGAACACCTGGTCCGGCACGCCGAAGCGGTACTCGAACGCCTCGAACAGGCGACCGCCGAACTGGCCGCGGCCCGCCACGGCCCGGCCGGCCCGCTGCGGATCGGCGCCTTCCCGACCGCGACCCGGGCCATCGTGCCGGCGGCGCTGGCGATACTCGCGACCCGGCATCCCGCCCTGGAGCCGATGGTCTCGGAGATCGACCCGGCGGCGGTCGCCGACGCCCTGCGCGCCGGCGACCTCGACGTCGCCCTGGTCCACGAGTACGACTTCGTCCCCGCCCCGGCCGCACCGGGAATCGCCACCGCCCCGCTGTGCGGCGAGGTCACCTACCTCGCGTCAGCCGATTCCGGCGACACCACCACCACGGACGACCTGCGGGTCCTGCGACGCCGGCGGCACTCGCCGTGGATCACCGCGACCCCCGGCACCCTCTGCCACACCATGACCGTGCGGGCCTGCCAGGCCGCCGGATTCCAACCCCGGATCCGACACCGGATCGACGACTTCACCACCGTCCTGGCCCTGGTCGCCGCCGGACAAGGCGTCGCACTGGTACCACAGCTGGGGATCGTCGACCCGCCCGCCGACGTCCACCTCACCCGGCTGCCGATCCACCGCCGGACCCGGATCGCCCACCGGCGCGGCGCCGCCATCCACCCCGCCGTCGCCGCGATCACCGACGCGCTGCGCGCCGCCGTCCCCGACCACCTGATCGCCGACTGACCCGCGCGGGTTCACCCCGCCACCGGGTCTACTCGCCGAACAGGTCGGCGAGCACCTCGACCGGATCGACCCGCGGCGGCCCGGCCGGCCACCACCCGTCGGCCCGCTCCCGGTACGGGTACCAGCGGCCGTCGGGGCCGTACCGCAGTTGCGCCTGACGGTCCGGAAACGTCCACCGGTTGCGCCACACCCGAGGCTGGGGCACCTCGTCGCCGACCCAGCCGGCCCGCAGCCGCACCCGGGCCCGGGCCAGTACCGGCGGCGCCGGACGCCACGACCCGGTGAGCACCGCGAGACCGGTCCGGCCACCGCACTCCCAGGCCCGTACCGCCCGGTCGAAGTCCCGACCCGGCCGGTCGACCGCCCGCCGCAGTCGGGCCAGCGTCGGACCGTCCGCCCCGGACGCGGCGAGCCGGACCGCGTCGGACCATTCGTCGACCGGCACGACCGGGCCGCCGACGTCGGTGTTCGGGTCGGACCGGTCGACGAGGTCGAGCAGCATGGTGGCCCGGGCCGCCGCGTTGTCGACCAGGACACGCAGCGACCACGCCGCGATCCCCGGCCCGTCCGGCAGCGTCGGCGGCGCCCCGACCGGCTCCGGCAGGTCGATCCGCACCGACGGCGGTGGCGGATCCGGGCGGTTGAAGACCTGCTCGGCCGGCACCCCGGCCGGTGCGGACGCGGTGTCGGCCTCGACCGCCGCGACCCGGGCCGTGCGCTGCCGCAGCCCGGCCAGCAGTTCCCGCTCGCCGCGCCCCCGGATCAGCAGCAGCAGGAACGGGTCGGCGTCGAGCAGCCACGCCACCTGGTAGCAGAGCGCGGCACCGTGCCGGCACGGGTGCCCCCACTCCGGGCAGTCACACTCCGGCTGCAGTTCCCCGACGCCCGGCAGCAGCGGCACCCCGACGTCGTCAGCGGCCACCACCAGTTCCCGAGGCATCTCCCGGTCCAGCAGCGCGGCCAGATGCCCGGCCTTCACCGCCACCTGGTCGCAGAACCGGTCCCACTGCGCGTCGGTGAGCGGCTCCACGAAGACCCTCGTCCGGTACAGGATCTCCTCGTCACCGTCGTGCACGTCGGCGGCGACCCGCCCCGGGCTGACGGTGATCGGACCGACGTGTCCGGCGCCGGCGTACCGGCGGCCGCGGCGCAACAGCGTCTGGTCCAGCGACGTGTCCTCCAGGGCACGGATCCACGCGTCACCCCACCAGGAGCGCCCCGCCCGGACCCGCCGGCCGGGCGGGAACGCCGCGAACCCGCGTACCCGGTCGTCGTGGCCGTTCACTGCCGCCCCCGCAACTCGACCAGGGCCGCCAACTCCGCGTCGGACAGTTCGGTCAACGCCGCCTCCCCACCGGAGAGGACCGCGTCGGCGAGATCCCGCTTCGCCGCGAGCAGCGCCCCGATCCGCTCCTCCACCGTGCCCTCGGTCACCAGCCGGTGCACCTGCACCGGCCGGGTCTGCCCGATCCGGTACGCCCGGTCGGTCGCCTGCTCCTCCACCGCCGGATTCCACCAGCGGTCGTAGTGCACCACATGATCGGCCCGGGTCAGGTTCAGCCCGGTCCCGGCGGCCTTGAGGGACAGCAGGAACACCGGCACCTCACCGGCCTGGAACCGGCGGACCTGCTCGTCACGCCGGTGCACCGGAAGACCGCCGTGCAGCAGCTGCGTCGGCACCCCACGCTGTGCCAGATGCCGTTCGACCAGCCGGGCCATCGCGACGTACTGGGTGAAGACCAGCACCGCCCCCTGTTCGGCGACGATCGTGTCGACCAGTTCGTCGAGCAGCTCCAGTTTCCCGGACCGGCCGGCCAGCGGCCGGGTCTGCCGCAGGTACTGGGCCGGATGGTTGCAGATCTGCTTCAACGCGGTCAGCAGCGCGAGGACCAGACCACGGCGGGCCATCCCGGTACTGGCCCGGATCCTGGCCAACGTCTCGTCGACGACGGCCGCGTACAGGCCGGCCTGCTCGCCGGTCAACGCCACCGGATGGTCGGTCTCGGTCTTTGGCGGCAGTTCCGGCGCGACGCCCGGATCCGACTTGCGCCGCCGCAGCAGGAACGGGCCGACCAGCTGGGCCAGCCGCCGCGCCGCGACCGGATCCCGGTCCACCTCCACCGGCACCGCCCACCGGGCCCGGAACCGGTGCAGCGGACCGAGCAGCCCCGGCGTCGTCCAGTCCAGGATCGCCCACAGCTCGGTGAGGTTGTTCTCCACCGGGGTGCCGGTGAGCGCGACCCGGGCCACCGCCGGGATCCGGCGCAGTGCCCGCGCCGTACCCGACGCCCAGTTCTTGACGTGCTGCGCCTCGTCGGCGACGACCAGACCCCACCGCACCGCCGTCAGCCGGTCGGCGTCCAACCGCATCGTCGGGTACGTCGTCAGCACAAAACCGTCGACCGGCACGCCGGCCAGGTCGCGGGCCGCACCATAGAAGCGGCGCACCGGAACACCCGGGGCGAACCGCCGGATCTCACGCTCCCAGTTGCCCAGCAGCGACGCCGGACACACCACCAGCGTCGGCCCGGCGTCCTCCGACGTCGTCCGACGGTGCAGATGCAACGCGATCAGGGTGACGGTCTTGCCGAGACCCATGTCGTCGGCGAGGCAGCCGCCGAGTCCCAGCGACGTCATCCGGGCCAGCCACCGCAGTCCCCGCAGCTGGTAGTCGCGCAACGTCGCGGTCAGCCCGGGCGGCGCGGTGATCGCGTCGACGCCCGCCGCGTCCGACCCTACCGTCGCCGGTTCCCGGTCGGGGTCGGCGATCCGCCGTCGCAGCCGCTCCAACCAGCCGACGGCGGCGACCTCGACCGGCCGGCCGTCCACCTCCGCCGCACCGGCCAGCACCACGCCGAGCGCCTCGGTCGCCGACACCGCCGGCAGCTCCGACTTGCGGGCCCGGGCCACCAGCTCCGGATCAACCAGCACCCAGCTGTCCCGCAACCGGACCACCGGCCGGTGCGCCTCGGCGAGCACCGCCAGTTCCGCGTCGGTGAGGGTCCGCCCGCCGAGCGCCAGCTGCCAGTCGACCCGCAGCAGTTCCTCGCCGCCGAGGAACGCGGGCCCGTCCGACGGTGCCGAACCACCGCCGAGCACCACCCGGGTGGTCAACCCACGGACCAGGTCCGCCGGCCAGTGCACCCGTACCCCGGCCGCCTCGAGGCGCGTCGCCGCGTCGCCGAACAGCTCGACGACCTCCTCGTCGGCGAGCGGGAACCGGTCCGGGACCGCCGAGTCCAGCAACTGCCGCAACGGCGGCCACACCTGCGCGGCCCGCCGTACCGCCAGCATGGTGTCGATCCGGGCCCGGGGACCGAACCCGGCGGCGTGCCGCCCCGCCCACAGCGCGGCCGCGTCGACGACCAGCGCGGTGTCGGCACCCCCGTGCACCTGCAGCACCACCCGCAACCCGTCCCGGCCGACGTCGTCGCCGGCCGGTTCCACCCGCAACGACACCCCCACGCCGGAGTCGAACCCGGCCTGGATCTCCTCGGCCCAGCCCCGCAACCCGGGCACCGACCGCGGTGCCGGCACCGCGTACGGCTCCACCCCGGCGGCGTACCGGGCGGCGGGGGAGCGGGGCACACCGTCGACGACCCCGTCGAGGAACTGCCGCAGCAGCGGGTACGCGTGCGGCAGCAGCACCGACACCCCGCTCGACACCGGCACCGCCCGGGCCCGGGCCGGCATCGCCGCCGCCAACTCCCGGACCCGGGCGACCTCACCGGCGTCGAGCGGTCCGACCAGCCAGGTGTCGAAGCCGCCGGACGACACCGACGGCAGCATCCGACGCCGGGCGACCAGCCGCAACGCCAGCACCGCCGCCGACGCCCAGTACGCCACCGTCGGGTCCACCGGCCGGTCCGGGCCGCTCCCGCCCACGGCGAGCAGGACCGGCAACACCTCGCCGACCGGGATCCGCCAGGCCGGCACCGTCTCCCGCCGTACCGCCGTACCGTCCGGGACCGCGATCGTCACCTCGCCGGGACGCCCCGGCCCGTCGGGGACGGCATCGCCCTCCGACCGCCAGAAGACCACCGTCCCGGTACGCGGCGGATCCGCCGGTTCGTACGCCGCCGCCCAGCCCACCAGGTCCACGCGCCCCCCATCACAGTCCGCGTCCCGGCCCCCGCACGGCGACGCGACGCCGGCCGGCGAACGCGGCGGGCCAAAACTCCGTACATTGTACAGGGTAAGCGTGCTGGCCGACCCCCACACCACACCAGTAACGAACCGATAAGGTTCCGCCCATGACAATGCGGCCCATCCGGATCATCGGAGACCCCGTACTCCGCACCCCCTGCGAACCCGTCACCACCTACGACGCCGAACTACGCGCCCTGGTCACCGACCTGATGGACACCCTCCTCGGCGCCCCCGGCCGCGCCGGAGTCGCCGCACCCCAGATCGGCATCAGCGCCCAGGTCTTCGTCTACGACGCCGACGGCCACCGCGGCCACCTCATCAACCCCACCCTCGAACTCTCCACCGAGACCCAACTCGACGACGAAGGCTGCCTCTCCATCCCCGGCCTCTACTTCCCGACCCCCCGCGCCCTGCACGCCACCGCCCACGGCTACGACCAACACGGCGAACCCATCACCATCACCGGCACCGGCTTCCTCGCCCGCGCCCTCCAACACGAAACCGGCCACCTCAACGGGCAGCTCTACGTCGACACCCTCCGCGGCGACACCCGCCGACAAGCCCTCCGCGAAATCCGCGCCGGCCGCTTCGCCACCCCCGACCGGTGACCACCATCCACCCTCACCGCCCCCGCCACGACCGCACCCACAGCCCCACCAACCCCAGCCCCACGAACAACACCGCCGAACACAACAACGCTTTGAAGATCACCGCGAAACTGTCGCACGCCGCGCCGTAAGGTGCAGAGGTGCGCCTGGCAACCTTCAACCTGCTCCACGGCAGATCCCCACACGACGGCCTCGTCGACGAAACCCGACTCGCCGCCACCGTCGCCGCCCTCAACGCCGACGTACTCGCCCTGCAGGAAGTCGACCGCGACCAGTCCCGCAGCAACCACCTCGACCTCACCACCATCGCCGCCCAAGCCATGAACGCCCCCGCCCACCGATTCGCCGCCGCCGTCGTCGGCACCCCCGGCGAACAGTTCCGCCCCCTCACCCACGACGACGACGGACACGGCGAACCCCTCTACGGCATCGGCCTCATCAGCCGCTACCCCGTCCGGGCCTGGCAGGTCATCCGACTCACCGCCCTCCCCGTACGCTCACCCGTCATCGTCCCCGGACCCGGCGGCGGCATCGTCCTGCTCCGCGACGAACCCCGAGTCGTCCTCGCCGCCGAACTCGACACCCCCTACGGCCCCATCACCGCCGCCGCCACCCACCTCTCCTTCGTACCCGGCTGGAACATCCGACAACTCCGCCAGGTCGTCCGCGCCCTCCGCACCCTGCCCCCACCCCGCATCCTCCTCGGCGACCTCAACCTCCCCGCCGGCCTCGCCACCCTCGTCTCCGGCTGGCGATCCCTCGCCCACCGCCCCACCTACCCCGCGAAACAACCCCGGGTGCAACTCGACCACATCCTCGCCGACCCCCGCGACAGCCACCCCCTGCCCGCCGTCACCGCCATCAACACCCCCGCCGCCACCATCTCCGACCACCGACCCCTCGTCGTCGACCTCGCCTGACACCCCCACACCCCGCACCACCCCACCACTGGCTACCATCCCGCACGCGGCACGGCGCCACCCCCGACGCCGTCCCGGCGGAGGTGACCATGGACCAGCCCACCCGGCTCGCGATCGATCTCGGCACCACCCACACCGTCGCCGTCATCCGCCGCACCGACCAACCACCCCGCACCCTCCTCTTCGACGGCTCACCCCTGCTCAGCTCCGCCGTCCACGCCGACCCGACCGGCACCCTCCACACCGGCACCGACGCCCAACGCCTCGGCGCCACCGACCCGCAACGCTACGAACCACACCCCAAACGCCGCATCGACGACGGCACAGTCCTGCTCGGCACCCACGAGATAGCCGTCGAACACCTCCTCGCCGCCACCCTGCGCCGCGTCGCCGACGAAGCCCGCACCGCCGGCATCGACCCCACCGCCGCCACCGTCCTCACCTGCCCCGCGGACTGGGGACAACCCCGCCGCGCCCTGCTGCACGCCGCCGCCACCCACGCCGGCCTCGGCCCCGTCCACCTCCTCGACGAACCCGTCGCCGCCGCCACCCACCTCGACCAACTCCTCGGCCACCAGACACCACCCGACGGCACCCTCGCCGTCTTCGACCTCGGCGGCGGCACCCTCGACATCACCGTCATCCGCCACCACCCCCACGGCCCCCAGGTACTCGCCACCGGCGGACTCGACGACCTCGGCGGACTCGACATCGACGCCGCCCTCGTCACCCACCTCGGCCACCTCGTCCGACGCGACGACCCCGCACTCTGGCACCGCCTCACCCACCCCGACACCCCCACCCAACGCCGCGACCGGCAGACCCTCTGGACCGAGGTCCGCGCCGCCAAGGAAATGCTCTCCCGGACCACCACCGCCCCGGTCCACATCCCCGGCCTCGACAACCCCCTGCACCTCACCCGCCACGAACTCGACGCCGTCGCCGGCCCCCTCATCGCCCGCGCCGTCGACGAGACCCGCCGCGTACTCCAACGCGCCGACGTCACACCGGCACAGCTCACCGCACTCCTGCTCGTCGGCGGAGCAAGCCGTACGCCCCTGGTCGCCAACCGTCTGCACGCCCGCCTCGGCGTCGCCCCCACCGTCCCGGAACAACCCGAACTCCCAGTCGCCTACGGCGCCATCCAGCACACCGCCGCCCCGCAGCCCCAGCCCACCCCGCCACGCCAAACCGGTACGACCACCCCGCACACGCCGACCACACCCGCCCCGCCACCGGTCCACCGTCCACACCCGACGACCCCACCCACCCACACCCGACCCACCCCACCGCCACCGAGCGGCCACCCCCAACCCACCCCACACCGCCGTCGCCCACTACGCCGCGCCCTGCTCACCGCCACCGCCCTGCTCACCGTCGCCGCCTGCGTCGGCACCGCCACCATCGGCACCCGCTGGCTGACCCGCGCCCTCGACAACCTCGGCACCCTGGGCACCCTCGGCACCAACGACGACAAAGCCATCGGCGCCACCACCACCCAGGTCGCCACCGCACCGAACCCCCGCACCGGCGACACCGACGTCGTCGTCACCGACGACCGCCACGTCATCTCCGCCGCCACCGGCGCCGGCAGCACCGAGATCATCTCCCTACCCGCCGGCAGCACCACCCCCCGCTGGAAAACCACCCTCAAAATCGAACCCGAAACCCTCCGCCTCACCGCCCTCGCCGACCTGATCGTCATCGACGCCCACGACACCGTCACCCACGACGGCGACAACATCCGCGCCGTCATCTCCGCCACCGACGGCACCCTGCGCTGGCAACACGAATGGCCCGACGACCGCACCGACATCGCCTACTACGGCACCGACGCCATCGTCGAGATCCGCGGCGACTCCGACAGCCTGGCCATCCTCCGCGTCGACCTGCGCACCGGCAAAGAGAAGTGGAACCGACGCGGGGAACCCGACCTGCTCGTCACCGACGAACACCGGGCCGAACCCATGCGCCAGTGGCCCACCACCGACCCCACCGACAGTGGCACCCTGCCCGCCACCGACGGCACCCTCACCGACGCGACCGTCGCCGCCCCCACCATCGTCGAACTCGACACCACCAACGGCCGGGGCCACGTCCTCGACGCCGACACCGGAAAACCACGACGCAGCGGCGCCCTACCCCTCGACGACGAGCTCTGGACCGCGTACGCCGGAAAGATCATCGGCCGACACACCACCCAGCGCCACATCCTCACCGCCTACGACGCGACCACCCTCCGCCCCGCCTGGACCGTCCGACTCGGCGCGAACGAACGCCTCGAACACCTCAAACCCTGCGGCCCACAACTCATCTGCACCACCATCGGCAACAGCGACGCCCGCTACACCGTCCTCGCCCTCAACACCGAGACCGGCGACCGCGTCTGGCAACACGAAACCGAGAACTCAGACACCAACTGGTACGTCCACGGCGGCACCATCGTCACCGGCCGCGCCACCTTCGACCCGGTCAACGACCCACAACTGCGCGCCACCACCGACGGCCAACCCCGCCGCGAACTCCCCGAACACTCCACCGTCCTGGCCACCGCCGACGACTGGATGGTGCTCAGCACCGTCGCACCCGGAAACCCCGTCACCTGGCGGATCCACATCGAAGCCATGAACAGCACCACCCGTACCGGACCCGTCGAGGTCGGCGCCGAGCGACCCCGACGGGTCGCGATCAACGGCGACCTGGTCGGCGTCGTCACCGCCGACCGCCGCACCCTCGTCGTCACGGTCACCCGAACCAACTGACGGCCACACCCGACGGTCAACCACCACCCGTCGCCAACAACCGACCCAACGCCCGGTTGGTACGGTTCGCCCGCACCGCCGCCCGCTGCTGCGCCGCGGTCACCTCGATGTAGTTCTGACTCGTCGCCAGACTCGCGTGCCCCAGCAACCGCATGATCTCCGAGGCGCTCGCCCCGTCCTCGGCCAACCGGGTCGCGAAGGTGTGCCGCAACGCGTGCAACTGCGCACCCCGCGGCACCCGATCCAGGATGCCCGCCCGCCGGTAACACGACCGCACCAGATACTGCAGACCGCCGCGCCGCAACGGATCGCCGTACCGGTCGACCAGCAGCGCCGAATCCGGCCGCACCGTACGGGCACCGAAGCGACGACGCCGACTCTCCAGATACGCCACGATCACCCCGTCGAGCTCCGGCTCGATCGGGATCGTCCGGGCCCGGCCACCCTTGCCGGCCACGTCCACCCGGCGCTCACCGGCACGACCGGCCAACGAACCGACCCGCAACGCCAACATCTCGGCCAGGCGCAGTCCCGCGCAGAGCGCCAGCGCCAACACCGCCACATCCCGCTCCGGCCACGGATCACGCTGCCGCCGGTCGGACCGGACCACCGCGTCGAGCAGCTCCTCCGGGGTCCGTTCGCCCCGCAGCGGCTTCGGCGGTGGGGGAGGGACGACCGGCTTGTCGACGGCGGGCATCGGGTTGCCCGGCACGACGCCGTCGGCGACCAGGAAGCCGAAGAAGCCGTTCCAGGTGGACCAGGCCCGGTACACGGAGGCGGCGGCCCGGTCGGCCGCGAAACGGGCGAAGGCGGAACGCAGCGAGCGGGGGGTCAGCGCGTCGAGCGGCAGGGCGGCCAGGGGGAGGGGAGTGGTCGGATCCTCGGCGACCAACCGTGCGACAGCCAGCAGGTCCCGCCGGTACGCGGCCAGGGTGTGCGGGGAGGGCTTGCGGGTGGCCCGGGAGACCAGGAACTCCTCGATGAGGGGGAGTAGCAAGAAGTCCTTTTTGTCATGCATAACGAATATTATGCATGATTTATCGATCCACGCCAGACCAAGATCATTTTCTTCGTTCTGCCGTCGTGTCACGGCGTACCACCATCGGACCCCACCAGACGGAACCGAGGAGGGGAGCGCGCCAGCGGGTACGGGCCGAGGGGCCGGCAACGAGAAACTTCGACGCCATCACCGAGGGTTTCCGGCGCGAGGAACTGTTCGCACACGTGCGGCACCACCGACTGAACGCCCGTCGGGCGCGCTCCGGTACCGGAGGTGTGTCCCGTGGGCGGCAACGACCCAGCCCTGCCCGTCGGGCATGCGGATCGCCACCGGCAGCGGCGCGGCGGGGTCGATCGGGCCGCCGTACCGTACGTCCTGAACCTGCCCCGCGCGGTCGACCAGCACCGCGTAGAGCTTGCTGGCGTTGTTCTCCTGCTGGTACTCGCCGACGAGCGCGGTCCTGCCGTCCGGCAGCCCGGCGGCCACACTCCACGAACCAGGTGCGGCGAACCGGATGCCGAGGTCGACAAATCCTCGACCGGTCAGCAACGGGCCCAGGGAGTTGATGACGTCGCCGGGCACGGTGGGGTTGGCCCCGACCCGGATGACCCGGTCACCGCCAGCGCCCGGCGAAGGGGTGGCTCCGGCGGCGGTGACCGGCCATGGCAGGCGGCGGTTGTCGAAGGTGGGCAGCGAGCCGCCGGCGGGGTAGTCGCTGGCGGGATCGAGCTGGAGCAGCCCGTCGGGGCTCATGTCGCCCGGCGCGGGCCGAGTGGCACGGGCGAGCACCCGGACACCGCTGCTCGCCGTGTCTTCCGGTACCTGGGTCACCGCGACTCCGTCCGTCACGGTCATCGGCTGCCAGTCCCGGACGACCTTGCCGTCGGGTTGGAACAGGGGTTTCGCCGAGAAGTACAGCGGCGAATCACGGTCGACGACAAGCACGGTGCGGTTCCCCGGACCGAATTGGAAGTGTCCCGGCGCCGGGTCGCCGTTCGCCTGGTACTGGTCACCGACCAGCTTCAGCTTCCCGTCGTCAGGGTCGACCGCCACCAGACCGACCAACGTCTGCCACTGATTCCCCTCGTCCTCGGCCAGCCCTGCACTCGGGTGCAGGAACGCCCGCTGCAGCACCACCGCGGCGGGGCCGGCCGGTGTGGTACCCGCCCAGTAGACGTGCGGCTCGCCGCGCAGGTCGTCGAAGATCCCGCGTTCGGCGTTGTGCGAGTTGTGGACTCCCTCCTTCCACGCCTTCGTGGCCTGGTCGAGGAACTGCTGGTCCTCGGCGAGGTCACCCCCGGTCGGCCGAGCCAGCCGCTGGTCGGAGGACTGCCCGGCGACCTGGTTGGCGGCCCGGTCAGGCAGGGTCGTGACGGCACCGACACCGGCCAGCGCCACCATCGCGGTCGCTGCGGCCACGAGTCGGATCCGCCGGTGTGTGGTGCGACGACGCCCGCCGCGTACCACCCGGTCGGTGAAGCCCGGTTCGAGGTCGAGGTCATCGGTGGCCTCGCGCATCGCCAGGCCGAGCCTGTCGGTGTCCATGGACATGTCATCCTCCCTGAGCGGCGCGCAGGACCATGCGCGGGCTTTTGTGTTCGTCTTCCTGACCGAGTAGCTCTCGGAGCTTCCCGATCCCGCGCGACGTCTGGCTCTTGACCGTTCCCACGCTGCAGCCGAGTACCTCGGCCGTCTGCGCCTCGGTGAGGTCGTCGAAGAAGCGCAGGACGAGTACGGCACGGGTCTTGGCCGGCAGTGCCGCGAGTGCCCGGACGACAAGGTCACGGTCGGCGACCGCGCTTTCCGGGCTGGCGATGCCTTCGTAGGCGGCGGCGTCCAGCGGGGCCTCGCGCACCCGGCGGGCCTTGCGCCGCCACCGGTTCGCGGCGCCGTTGGCCAGGGCGGCCCTGGCATACGCCTCGGGTTGGCCTTTGATCCGCCGCCATCGCGGGTACATGCGTTCGAGGACGTCCTGCAGGAGGTCCTCGGCGGCGCCCCGGTCGCCACCGCAGAGCAGGTAGGCGATTCGTAGCAGGGTTTGTGAGCGGGTGCTCACGAACTCCTCGAAGTCTGTGGGCGGTGCCCCCATCGCGCCTCGCTTTCGTCAGCAGGTTGTCACCGCAGATGACACCGGCACGGCTGACAAGGTTGCGGCCGGTCGGACTCTTCGCGGGATCGGGCCGGCGGTACGCGGGCGTCAGCCTGGCGGCGTTGCGTCTGTGCGGCGCTGCGGGACGGACCCGCCGAGCGGCTCCGCTGCCTCATCCGGACGGTTCGGCCAGACCGGCTTCGTATCCAGCGATCACCAGCTGGGCACGGTCGCGGGCGGCCAGCTTCGTGAGCAGGTTCCCGATGTGGGTCTTGAGCGTGCCGCGGCTGACGTGCAGCACCGCCTCGATCTCGGCGTTGGACAGTCCGCGGGTGATCAGTGTGAGGACGTCGCGTTCGCGCGGAGTCACGCCGTCCAGCGAACGTCGGGGCGCGGTCCGGTGGAGGGAGGCGGCGATGAGCCGTCGGGTGACGCTCGGAGCGAGCAGCGCTTCGCCGGCGGCGACGGTCTGGATCGCGTCGATCAGGACGCTGGCGCTGACGCTCGACCGGGTGGTCCGCTTCCTGTACCGGGGCCGCGACATCTCGTGGTTGCAGACCGTCCATCTCTATCCGGCCTTCACGCTGCTGTTGGCGGTGGGGACGCTGGCGTGTCTCGTGGTGGTCGCCGTACGCGTGTTCCGGTGAGCCAGGTCGGCCGCGCGTCCTGACGTCCGCCTCTGGGGGGTGCGGCTGCGGTCGCCCGTACGTTCGCCCGCGAGATGTGTCAGGTTTACATAATGTTGATTATCGGCTCGTGATTTCGGCGCGCTCCGGCACCGACGGATTGACTGCTCGGCGGAGACCGACGTGGTGTCACGGCCTGAACCACCAGCGGTGTTGTTGGGGCGTCACGCGACGGTGGCGCCGTCGGCGAACGGTTCGGCCGGGACGTGCTCAGCCCGGCCGGGATCGGATCGTGCCCGCCGCGTGGGTGCACACCGGGCCGCGGGGTTGGCCGTCGTGGCGGACGGTCACGGCCTGAGGCTGTCCCCTGCCCTGCTCAGCGGCTGTGACAGCGGTCGGCTCTCACCACAGGACGGCCGGCACACTCAACTGCCGCCGTCACGTCGTTCAGCTTGTCGGACGCACGCTCGCGCCGAAGGTGATGCTTGCTTTTGTTGCCGTGCAACGACTCTGCGCAGTTCAGGCATGCAGTGACCCGATCATGCGGAGTCGCGCCGTACCAGTCTCGTAGGAAGGATGAGGGAGGCGGTTTCCCGGCCCGCGATCAATTCGATGAGTACCCGGGTCATCTCCTTCCCGAGGGACTGGACCGGTTGGTGAACCGTGGTCAACGGCGGATCGGTTCGTTCGGCTATTGCCAGATCGTCGAAGCCCACGACCGCCACGTCCGCCGGTACGGACCGACCGGACTCGCTCAGCACGCGCAGGGCTCCGGCCGCCATGTTGTCGCTGGCCGCGAAAACAGCATCCAGATCTGGGTGGTCGTCGAGCAGCGTTCTCATCGCTGCGGTGCCGCTGGCCTCGGTGAAGTCACCTTTCGCCATGGCGTACGGAGTCAGACCGGCCATGATCATCGCTTCACGGTAGCCGCGGTAGCGGGCTGCGCCGACCTCGGTGCTCAGCTCGCCGGTGACGGTGACGATACGGGTTCGGCCGAGGCTGATGAGATGCTCGGTAGCGAGCCGCGCCCCACCGAGGTTGTCGGAGTCGACATACCACTGCGGCTTGAAATGCAGTGGCCGACCGCCGTACACGGCCGGCAGGCCGGCGCGGTGCACGATGTGGGTCAGTGGGTCGTCCCCGCGTAACGCCATCAACATGATGCCGTCGACGCCCCGCGTGTTCAGCAGGTTCGTGAGTCGGGACCGGCCCCGACCTGGGCTGGCCAGACACAACAACAGGTGTAGGTCGGTGTTCTCGAGCGCCGAGGAGACACCGACGATGACCTGACCGAAGAACGGATCGGCGAACAGTTCAGGATCGTCGTGGGAGATGGCGAGGGCGACGATTCCGGTCTGCTGGGTGGCCAGGGCACGGGCAGTGCGGTTGGGCAGGTACCCCAGCTCCTTGATGGCCTTTTCGACGGCGTCGCGCGTGGCGCGACTGACGTGTGGCGCCTTGTTGAGGACCCGAGACGCGGCAGAGCGTGACACACCGGCGCGCGCGGCCACCTCGTCGAGTGTGGGCTGGCGTCGCGTTGTGCCTGTTTCCATCTTGATGCCGCGTCCTTCCTTCCTGACGTCGGGACAGGTCGGCGACGGGGGCAGCTGGCGTGGCTCGGTCGGCGCCAGCCCGGCTACCGGCGGTGCTGACGTCGCCGGTCGATGGTATCGGCCTTCGACGATCAGGGTCGACACGATCACGTCGAGTCTGACGCTGCTGGCGTGAATCGGGGGCCCGACCTGGAAGCGCTTCCAGTGTTGCCCGCGCGAGAGTCTGAGCGTCGCACCTCGGACCTGGGGGGCAACCTTGACTTCTGCTGGTCAAATGTCCAACACTGGATCGACAGTCATGGATGAATCCACGCTGGAAGCGCTTCCTGGATGGATCAAGATTCAGGCCCGCAGGAGTCACGAGCGGCTCAACGCGGGACGTCACAGAGCACCGACCCCAACGCGGTGATCAGACAGGTGGAGGCCGATCCGCCAGCTTCGGGATCCGGCCATCCAGAGCGCTTCCCCTCGCCGGGCGCCTGGTGGCGACGCGGTAGGCAGCGGAGGAGGTGAACGTGTCCTGACCACCACGTCACCGTCGTCGGCGGTCCCGAGGTTGGAGGAACCGCAGGTCCAGGCCCTCAGCACCAGTTCATGTCGATCCGCTTCCCAACGCCCTAGGAGAATCGCGATGAAAAGACCCGCCCGTCCGCTGCTCACGCTCACCGCCGCGCTGGCGGTGGCGGTGCCGACGATCCTGTTCGGTTCGTCGGCGGCCTACGCCGATCCGATCAGCCAGACCAGCGGCTTCTACGTCAATCCCCAATCCAGCCCCGCGTCATGGGTCGCCGCCAACCCTGGCGACGGACGCGCCAATGCGATCAGAACCGAGATCGCCCAAAAACCGATGGCCTCCTGGTTCGGCAACTGGAGTGGCGACATCACCGCTGCGGTCGGCAACTACGTCGCAGCCGCGGACGCCGTCGACAAACTCCCCCTGCTCGTGGCCTACAACCTTCCCGGCAGAGACGCCTGCGGTGGACACTCCGGTGGGGGTGCCGGAAGCGTCGGCGCCTACGACGCATGGATCGCAGCCTTCGCCAGCGCTATCGGCAACCGGCCCGCCGTGGTGGTCCTCGAACCAGACTCACTGGGCGACTTCAACTGCATGAGCCAGGCGCAGATCAACGACCGCGTCGGCATGCTCTCCCGCGCCGCCAACCAGTTCCGATCCAAAGCGCCCAACACATGGGCCTACCTCGACGCCGGCAATCCCGGCTGGGTCGACGCCCGGACGATGGCACAGCGCCTCAACAGGGCCGGTGTCGCCAACGCCCACGGCTTCGCGCTCAACGTATCCAACTACTTCACCACCGGCGAGAACACCAACTACGGCAACACGGTTGCCTCCGCGCTGCGTAGCGACTTCGGATACACCAAGCCCTACGTGATCGACACCAGCCGCAACCGCAACGGCTCGAACGGTCAGTGGTGCAACCCGGCCGGCCGCAGAATCGGTACCCCGACCCAGCTCGGAGGCGGTGCCGAGATGCTGCTGTGGCTCAAGACGCCGGGAGAGTCCGACGGCAACTGCGGGGTCGGGGCCGGGTCCACCGCCGGGCAGTTCCTGCCCGAGGTGGCCTATAAAATGATCTTCGGATACTGAACCGGGTGGCGTACGACGATCACCTGACAAGCCGGTTCCCCAGCGGCAGACACGCAGCGAATGCCCCTTCCGCAAGAGGAACTGACGGACCGACTCACCGGTCCGACGACCGGGTGCCTCGCCCTCGTGCGCGCCCCCCCCCCGGGGGGGGGGCACGAGGGCAGGTTGTGCGATGGCGGCCGAGAGGGGACGGGGTGTGGCGCACCCGACTCATGACCTCGGTGTACCGCCTAACGCCGACGCCACGGGGGTCGAGGAAGAACGGTACGGGGATTGGCGCTGAACGCGAGCCTGCGCAAGGCGCGTTTGAGGCCGTACGTTGTTCGTCGGCGCCGATGGAGTTCCTGACTGACGATCACGTTGCGGCTGGCAGGGGCGAGGGAGCGGGCCGGGACGCGGTCGTGTGCGGTGAACTTGCTGGTGTGGTCGCACGGAACGCGGCCGACCAGGAACCGGACGTCGAGAAGCCTGCCGTTGACGTTGACGCCGAACCTGCCGTCGCCGCTGGTGGCGCGGCTGGAACGGCAGGCCGCGCAGTTCAGGGTGAGTAGCGGCAGGCGGACGCGCCGCGGCGTCCAGGGCGGCACGATATGAGGACGTGAAGACATGCTCTCTCTCAGGACCTGACGGAAGACATGGGAAAAGAGCCGACGGCGGACGTCGGCGACCGATGCGCAGGGAAGATGTCAGGTTCAGAGAGCAGGCGGCGTCATGCGGGGCGGTCCTCACGTTGGGATGGGGTCACGGTAGGTGAGTGCCTGTCGCCGGGTCCACCTGTTTTCGCCGGCGGGAGGCCGCCGCTCCCCCGCGTTCCGAAAGCCGCACGGTCGGCTTCGGGCGGTTGTGGCACCCCGCCTCGTCGCCGCCCCTGCCCGGGTGGTTCCAGACTCAGGTGAGCCTGTTCATGGCGGCCTGGATCCGTAGCCAGGACGGGTCATTCTCGGAGTCCTCGGTGACCGTCTCCAGGTCGCCCGGCTGCCAGGTCCGCGTCCCGTCGGTGAGGTCGAGCAGATCCATGTCGATGACCGTGGCTTCGGAGGTGCCGGCAAGGAACTCGGTCACCGCCGCCCTGGACGCCTCGACCGGTTCGGACTTGCCCACCGTCAGCAGCAGAAGCACGCCGTCGCGGCCCGCGACAAGGAGTTCACCGGTGGCGGTGGCCGCGAGCGCGGTCACCGCCGATCCGGGCAGCACCTCGTGCTCGGATATCCGCGTCCCGTCCACGCCCAACTCGATGACGACACCGTTCGGTGTCCCGATCCAGAGGACGTCGGGCGACGGTCCGAACGCGACGTTGTGGCGGGACCAGGCGGCGACTTCGTCGAGCCATTCCTGCGGGTACGGGTATCCCGGGCTCGGCTGTCCGAGCGTCAGGCCGAGGACGCGGCGCAGCGAGGGGAACTCGAACACCTCCAGCGAGTGGTCGTAGGCATTGCCCCGTACGGCCAGGTGTCGCCCGTCGGGGCTGAAGGTCGGGGTCTCGTAGCCGTCGCAGTCGAGGATCAGCGCTCGGCGCAGCGGCCGCAGTACGGGTGCGGTGTCTCGTGAGAACAGCACCAGCGTGGCACCTTGATCGCTTTGGAGGGTGGCCACGAGGCCGCCGCCCGGGTGCGCCGCGATCCCGGTGTCCCAGCGTGGGCCGGTGGCGGTTGTTCCAGAGGTGAGGTCGAGCGTGATGGAGCTTTCCCAGCCGTCCTCCCCCTCGGCGGGCGACAGCCAGAGCGTCCGGCCGTCCGGACTGAACGCCACGTTCCGGTGGTACCTGATTGGCGGGACTCCGTCGATCGTGGAGGTGCCGGAGGGGGTCCACCTTGCTGCGTTGTTGCCGTCCGCCACCACCAGCAGCGGCTCGTGGGGGTGCCAGGCGGCGGAGGGTGTCCGGGCGAACCGGTCGTAGCCGATGGCGTCGCCGTAGCCGGCCGGGTCCGTGCCGACGGTGCCGAGTTCACGTACCTGCCCGTCCGCGTGCTCCCAGATCCGGATCACCGGACGGTCGGCGTCCCAGCCGGCCACCAGCGGTAGGCGGGGGTGGCAGAGCAGCCGCTCCACGGTGACTCCGGTACGGGTCCGCGCCGAGATTCGCACCGGCACACCGTACCGGTGGGTGGTGTTCCGCCGAGGGGGTCGGGTGGGGTCAGCGGCGGGCCAGCCAGACGGTCCGTTCGGTGCGGACGCTGAGGTCGTCGCGGCCGGCCAGGCCGGCGACGATGTTGTCCAGGGCGGCGAGGTCGGCCGGGGACAGTCGCTCCTCCAGGCTGTGCCGCATCCGGCTGAGGGAGACCTCGGCGTACCGCGTGGCGGCGGCGGGCAGCGGTGGTCGGAGGTTGATGTCGAAGTGTCGTTCGGTCACCGAGGTGAATCCGGTCTGGCGCATCCGGTCACCCCAGTTCTCGTGCATGTGCATGCCGGCCTCGTGTCGGCGTTTCGCCGATTCGGTGTGGCCGCGCGATTCGACGTCCTCGTCCGGGGTGTCGGCGAGGAAGCGTGGGAACGAGTCGAGTTCGGCGATCACCAGTAGCCCCCCGGGCCGTAGTGCGGCGTACGCCGAGGCGAGCGCTTTCGCGGGGTCGGCCAGGTGGTGCATCGAGGCGGCGGCCCAGATCACGTGGGTGGGTCCGAGGTCGGGCCAGGGCTGGTCGAGGTCGGCTTCGAGGGTACGGATCCGGTTGCCGAGTCCGGCGGCGTCGGCCCGGTCGCGGAGGTGGGTCAGCATGTCCGGGGACATGTCGACGGCGGTGATTCTGGAGTCGGGCAGTTCGCGGGCGAGGGCGAGGGAAGCGGTGCCGCTGCCGGCCCCGAGGTCGACGATGTGGGGGTGGTCGGGGGCTTCGCGGCCGACCCAGCTGATCAGGTCGTGGAAGTAGTCGTGCAGGACTTCGGCGTCCAGGTCCAGCAGTTCGATCATGTGGTCGTGTGTCATGGCCGCAACGGTAGCCGTGCGTTGCCTGTATGGCATAGCATCTTGCGTATGAAGCAAGACGATGATGTGGAGGCGGTGGTCCGGCAGCGGATCCGTGGCCTGCGGATCGCCCGTGGCTGGTCGCTGGACGAACTGGCGCGCCGCTGCCTGATCAGCCCCTCCACGCTCAGCCGGATCGAGACCGGGCACCGGCGGATCGCCCTGGACCAGATGGTGACGATCGCCCGGGTGCTGGGAACCACGCTCGACCAGCTGGTCGAGTCCGACGCCGACGACGACGTGGTGATCCGTCCGCACTGCGACGAGCAGCGCGGCATCACCACCTGGTTGCTGTCCCGGGACAGCAACCAGACCGTCGCCAAGCTGCGGGTCACCCGCACGGTGCCAGAGGACCTGCGGGTGCATCCGGGGCGCGACTGGTTCACCGTGCTCTCCGGCACGATCGAGCTGCGGCTCGGCGAGCGTACGATCCTGGTCGGCACGAACGAGGCGGCCGAATTCTCCAACATGGTCCCGCACGCGTTCGGCGCGTACGGCGGCCCGGCCGAGGTCCTCTGCATCCTCGACCACGAGGGCGGACGCAGCCGCCTCGACCCGGAGCGCTGACCCGGTTGCGGGTGCCGGATCAGTTCACGTGTGCGGCGATCACCCGCGCGCAGTCCAGTGATTCGGTGTGTCCGGTGTCCACCTCGACGTCGTAGACGACCCCCTGGTGCACGATGTCGGCCTGCGACGCCGCCATCCCGACCACCCGGTCACCTCTGGCGATCTCCCGGCCCGCCGCGATGTCCGGGGCGCAGCGCACCCCGACCCACAACACGGTGAGACCGTCCAGGTACCGGCGAAGACGTTCCTGGGAGACGGCGCCGCCGAGGAAGACGTCGTCGACGATGACGTACGCCCCGGCCCTCGCCATCGCGGCGACGCCAGCCGTCCAGGCATGCTGCACGGCGTCGAAGCCCTCGCCGAGGATGACCTCACCGTCCGGCCCGAACGTCACCATCGCCGGTGGCAGCCGGTCGACGAGGTCGTCGACGCCGAGGTTGATCCACGGCTTCGGCAGCAGGTGTTTGAGGCAGCGGACGATGCCCGACTTGCCCGAGCTGGAGCCGCCGTTGAGGACGATGACCTGCGTTGTCATGGGTGCTCGAGCAGGTCACGGGCGCCCTGCCGGAGCAGGGCCGCGGCAACGGAGGTCCCCAGGGTGATCGGATCCGCCGCCCACTCGTGCACGTCGAGCACGGTCTTGCCGTCAAGGCTGATCACCCGGGCCCGCAGGCCGAGACGTCCGTCAGGCTCGGTGCGTGCGAGCGCGGCGATCGGGGAACGGCAGTTGCCTTGCAGGATGTGCAGCATGGTCCGTTCGGCCATGGTCTCCTGCTGGGCTCGCGGATCGTTGAGGCTGGCGGCCAGGTCACGGGTGCTGGTGTCGTCTTCCCGGCATTGCAGGACCAGGGTGCCGGAGCCGACAGCGGGGACCATCGTGTCGACGTCGATCGGATGGGTGATCCGGGCGGCCTGCCCGATCCGCCGCAGCCCGGAGACCGCGAGCAGCAGCGCGTCGTACTGGTCGCCGGTGTCGAGTTTGGCCAGCCGGCTGTTCGCGTTGCCGCGGATGGCCACCGGCGCCAGGTGCGGCCAGTGCAGAGCCAGCTGCGCCACCCGTCGCACCGCGGAGGTGCCGATCCGGGTACCGGCGGGCAGTTGTTCGATCCGCAGGCCGACCGGGTGTACGAGGCAGTCCCGGACGTCGTCGCGGGCCAGGTAGGCGGCCATCACCGTCCCGGCTGGGGCCGGCCGGTCCCCGGGTACGTCCTTGACGCAGTGCACGACCAGGTCGACGTCCCCGGCGAGCAGGGCGGCGTCGACCTCCTTGGTGAACGCCCCCTTGCCGCCCAGCGCGGCCAGGTCGCCTTGCCAGCGGTCCCCACTGGTGGACATCGACGTCACCTCCACGGTGACGTCGGGATGCCGGTCGGCGAGCATCGCCCGGACCCGCTCGACCTGAGCCAGCGCCATCGGGGAGTTGCGGGTACCGATGCGCAGCAGCCGGGAGTCGGACATACCGGCGAGGGTAGTCCGCCAGGCACGGATGCCGACGGGCGGCCCGGATGCCGCCGAAACTCCGCGGACGGGAAATCTCAGCCTCGCCGGGTAGCTGCCGTTTCTCACGACGAAGCCCCGTCCCGGGTCTGCTGCCCAGGGTCGGGGCTTCGTGTCGTACGGGGTGGCGGGTCAGCCGTGCTGCTTGGCCAGGGTGACGAAGCCCTGCCAGGCGGACGGGGCGAAGGTCAGCACCGGCCCACTCTGGTCCTTGCTGTCCCGGACCAGCACCCGGCCCGGAAGGTTGTCGGCCACCTCGACGCAGTTTCCGCCGTTCTGGCCGCTACGGCTGGCCTTGCGCCAGCTCGGCCGCTGGGTCGTCATGGTCATTCACCAACCTCAGGATCAGATTCCGCGACTGGTCACACGGGAGGGCGACCGCAGTTATAGCCTGCCACGTCCGCTCCAGGCCGGTCACCCGAGCCGGATCCGTGACCACCCGGTCCTCGTAGAAGTCGTCCAGCAGGCCGACGGTGCCGCCGCCGTCCTGGGTTGCCAGGGTGAAGGATCCGCTGCGGCCGGCGTGCAGCCCGGCGGAGTCGGGCACGACGTGGACAAAAATGTTCGACCGGGCGCTGGTGTCGGCCAGGTGCAGCAGTTGGTCCTTGGCGATCTCGGGCGGGCCGCACCGGAGCGCGGCGGCGTCGATGATGAACGCGCAGGAAGGGCGGTCCTCCCGGTCGAGGATGGCGGCCTGCCGCTCCATCCGGTTGGCGACCCGGCCCGCCACCTCGTCGTCGCTGAGCATGCCGGTGCTGGCGAAGACCGCCCGGGCGTAGGCCTCGGTCTGCAACAGACCGGGAATCAGGGTCGCCTGGAAATAGCGGAGAATCACCGCCGTCTCCTCCACGTCCTGCCAGGGCCGGAACCAGCTCGGAGCGGGCCTGCGGTTCTTTCTGGCCTCGGCGGACAGCTCCTGGATCTCGTCCCCGGTGCCGAGGAAAGCGTCGATGGCCGCAGCGGTGTCGTCTTTCGGAATGAGCCGGGCGGTTTCGAAGGCCGCTATCAACGACTTGCTGACCTGCACCGCCTCGGCTATCTGATCCTGGGTGATCCCCCGGTCCGCGCGTAGCTCCTTGAGTCTGACCGGAAGGTTACTCACCTTTATCGCCTCCGTATAAGGCTCCGTGTCCCCGGGGTGATTCGCCTCCGGGCAGAGTATCCAGCGTTAGTGCTCTCCGCTCATCTTCCGTTACCCACAGGCGACAGTCCAGGGTGGATATCGACGGAGTTGGTGCGGCTCAACCCGCCGGGAAAAACGTTCCCCTCGCGTTTCCCCGTGGGCCGTTACTCCGTCGGCGGGGACCACCCACCGGTGACGCCTGTACGGGCGTGGGTGGTCCCCGTCTCCCCCACATTCGGCGAACCTGTCTGAGGCGGCGACATGAGAAGACACCACCGAAGCTGGCGACGGCTCTGGCTCTACTGCTGGTGCGGATTCCGCTGGACCTGTCCCGACGCGATACCCGTCGTACCCATGCCGTTCGACCCCGCCCCGACCGGATCACCCAACCAACGCACGACATGGCAGAGCACGACCAGACCCCGCAACCAACGACCGGCGTGGGACGGCCCGACCGGATTCGGGCACCGGGTCGGACGGGCCGGCCGGCTCACCCCCGCCCAACAGGCCCGAGTCGGTGTCGAGCGCTGAGATGGGCGTGGTGGTGACGCGGAACCTGAGGCGACTCGACGACCCGGACCGGGAACACGTACCGCAGCGGCCCCGGTGGACGTGCCGCGACTGCCACGACGACTGGCCGTGCCGTACGGCCAGGACGTTGCTGCCGGCGCAGTTCCGGCTCGACCCGCTGGCGCTCTTCGTCTACCTGGGGATCTGTCTCTACGAAGCGACCGAGGACCTGTACAGACTGCACCCGAACCCGGGGCCGGATCCGGCTGCCCTGCACGCCCGGTTCCTCGGCTGGGTACCGGAGCGCCGTCTCGTCGTCGGCGCCCTGGCCCGCCGCTTCGCCGCCGGCCACCCGGCGGTCGGCCCGGCCGGAAACACCGGTCCGACTGGAAGCACCACGAGGCCGGATACGAACAGCGGCCCGTAGGTCTGCCGTCCGCACCGGCCCCATGCCACGCGGGCCGCCCGTCGACTGCCGACGGGTCGACCGACGTGAGAGTCAGCGGAGTTCGTTGATCCGGAGCAGGTTGCCGGCCGGGTCACGGAAGGCGCAGTCGCGGACGCCGTACGGCTGCTCGGTCGGCTCCTGGACGACCTCGGCGCCGCCGGCCTGCAGCCGGTCGAAGACCGCGTCGAGATCCTTGCTGGCCAGGGTGAGGGCGCCGTAGCTGCCCTTGGCCATCAGTTCGAGGATGGTGCGGCGCTCGTCGTCGGTGATGCCGGGGTCGGCGGCCGGCGGATGCAGGACGATCGACGTGCCGGGCTGGTTCGGCGGGCCGACGGTGATCCACCGCATGCCCTCGAATCCGACGTCGTTGCGGACCTCGAAGCCGAGGGTGTCGCGGTAGAAGGCCAGGGTGGCGTCCGGGTCGGTGTGCGGCAGGAAGGCGTAGTGAATGGTGATGTCCATGCAGGTCACGCTAGTTGCGGCCAGCGGACTCCCGCTTCTTGATTCCTGATCGGTCTGGTCACCTGCTTCGCCAGGCAGGACGGCATCTCGGCGGTCACCCGGGCGGCCCGGACCCGGGCACGGTAGGCGCTCGGGGACATCCCGACCAGTTCGGTGAAGCGGGTGCTGAAGGTGCCCAACGACGAGCAGCCGACCGCGAAACAGACTTCGGTGACGCTGAGGTCGTCACGGCGCAGCAGGGCCATCGCGCGTTCGATCCGTCGGGTCATCAGATAGGCGTACGGGGACTCGCCGTACGCGGCCCGGAACTGGCGGCTGAGGTGCCCGGCGGACATGTTCGCGCCGCGGGCGAGCGCCTCGACGTTGAGCGGCTGGGCGTACTCGCGGTCGATCCGGTCCCGGACGCGGCGCAGCCGGGCCAGGTCGCGCAGGTGCTGGGCTTCGGCGGAACTGCTGGTCACCCACCCGATGGTGCCAGCTGGGACCGACATCGCCCAGCGTCGTCGGCTACTCCGCTGGCGGTCTCGGCGGGTCCTCGACCCGCGATCTTCCCGGTGTGAAGCCCGCGCGTCCGTCGTATCAGCCGAGGGCTTCGATGTTTCGAGGGCCGCCAGTTCGGCGCTGGCCGTACTGCTCGACCAGCGGTCGAGGCAATGGTCAGCGCGGTACGGTTCCGTCCTGCCAGCGGTAGAGGTCGCGCAGCAGGGAAATCTCGGCGCCGTGATGGATCAGCTCCCTGTTGACGTGCAGGACGATGCCCTCCATGGGGAACCGCTCGGGACCCACCGTGGGTGGATTCTCCAGTTCAGCGTCCGAGAGTTCGCGGACTCCCGCGTTCCATCTCCCGTACATCTCATCGAGCTGTTTGAGCGCCTCGTCAGCGGTCCCCGCGTAGGTGAATGTCTGGAAGTCGACGTCCTGGCCGCCGAAGTGCCATCCGACCCGATAGCCCAGGCACGAGACGATGATGTGTGCCAGCCGCCAGGCAATCGTGGTCACCGGCGCCGGCGCCGGGTCAGGGGACGCGGAGTCCACCGTCCACTCTCCCGAACCTGCCGACGTCGGTGCGGCAGACGTGCCACGTGGGCGGATGCTCCAGCAGTCGCGCACCGGCTCCCAGAAGTACTCCTCATCGGTGAGACCGTCCAGCCGTGGCCGCAGGTTCTTGCGCCAGTGCCGGTCCAGCTGCTCCGCGAGCCGCTCACTTCTCGTCATTTCCGCACACTACAGACAACGGACACCTGGCTGCGTCCCTCGCGGACGCCGTCACCGGCCGCCGGCGACCCGGAGTACGGCGCCGCTGGTGTAGGAGGCGGCGTCGCTGAGCAGCCAGACGATCGCGGCGGCGACCTCGTCGGGCTGTCCGGGGCGGCCCAGTGGTGTCTGTGCGCCGACCTGGGCGGCCCGGTCGGGTAGGCCGGAGACGGTGTGGATCTCAGTGTCGATGATGCCGGGCGAGACGGCGTTGACCCGGATGTTCCGCGGGCCGAGTTCCTTGGCGAGGCCGACGGTGAGGGTGTCGGTGGCGGCCTTGACGGCGGCGTAGTGGACGTACTCGCCGGGGCTGCCGAGGGTGGCGGCGGCCGAGGAGACGTTGACGATGGCGCCGCCGGAGGCGAATCGTCGGGCGGCCTGCTGGGCGCAGAGTACGTAGCCGATGAGGTTGACGTCGACGACGCGGCGCAGGTCGGCCAGGGTGAGGTCGGTGAACGGGCCGATCGGGCTGGTGGTGCCGGCGTTGTTGACCAGGCCGGTCGGCTCCCCCAGTTCGGCGGCGGTGTCGAACAGCCGTGCGACCTGCTCGGGGTCGGTGGTGTCGGCGCGTACCGCGCGGCCCTGTCGGCCGGCGGCGTGCACGTCGCGCAGCACGGCGTCGGCGGCGGCGGAGTCGCGTTGGTAGCAGAAGACGACGTCGTGTCCGGCGGCGGCGAGTTGGCGTACGGTGGCGGCGCCGATTCCCCGGCTGCCGCCGGTCACCACGGTGAGCGGGTTCATGCCTCTCCCCCTTCGGTCGCCCACGATCCTGTCAGCCGGTGGGCCGGTTGGGCGGTGGCGAATGTGTGATCTTCGTCGGTGTGTCCGTCTCGACGTTGTCGGGTCGGACTGGTAGTAAGGCAGGAATCAAACAGGTGTACGGAAGAGGGATCTGATGACTGCCGCGGGTACCGCCGAGCAGGGCTTGTCCACCGAGGAGTTGCAGCAGATCAGGGACGCGTTGGCGAACGGTCGTAAGCCGAAGGTGATGTTCACCGAGTCGGCGGGCCAGATCGCGGGTCAGCTCGGTCAGGTGGTCGAGTTGACCGATCCGCAGGTGTCCGAGGAGTGGGTGGTGGTCCGGTTCGGCCGGGACGAGTTGCCCTTCTCCCCCGCTGATCTGGCGGTGGCACCGAAGGGTGCGACGCGACGGGTGAGGCCGGAGCCGGAGACGGTGGTGGAGCCGGTTCCGGAACCGGAGTTCAAGATTGTGCGGGAGCCGGTTCCGGCGCCGCGCGAGGAGGCGAGAGTGACGACAGTGGAGAGTGCTCCGGCGGTTGCGGCGGAGGCCGAGGCGAAGCCGGCGAAACGGGCGGCGAAGGCGGCCCGGCCGGCGAAGGGTCCGGCGGGGTTGACGGTGACGTTGGCGTACGCGGACGGCGAGTGGACGCTGGCGGCGTCGCAGGGGACGAAGGCGTTGGCGAAGCCGTACGTGATCAAGCCGGCGGAGGCGCTGCGGATGGTGGCGTTGATCGACGTTCCGGGGGTGCAGGAGGCGGTGGAGCAGATCCTGTCGGTGGAGCGGCGGGAGGCCGAGCAGCAGGCGGAGAAGTTGCGGGCCGAGTTGGCGGAGATCGAGGCGCGGTTGGCGGAGTTACGCGACGCGGGGTGAGGTCGCAGGCGCCGTCCGCCCGGGGTGTGGTTGTCGGGTGACGTGCCGGTGTCGTGGATGGTTGGGGCCGGGTCGGATTGGTAGGCTCGGCCTCGGGCCGTGACTGGCGTGCTGGGATGGGGTCAACCATCGGGAAGCGGCCCCGTCGCCGTCGGGAATGGTCCCGTCGTCTGACGTGTGCCGTGCGCCTGGGCCAATTCCTCTTTCGGCCCGGGAGGTTTCATGGCCAGCTCTGTTTCCGAATTCAGCGTGGACTCCGCTCCGCTCACCACGGAGTCGGTGGCGTTCCGTTCGGCCCTGGACGTGGTACGTCAGGTGGAGCCGCGGATCGCCGAGGCGATCGGTACGGAACTCGCGGACCAGCGTGAGTCGCTGAAGTTGATCGCGAGTGAGAACTACGCGTCGCCGGCGGTGCTGCTGGCTATGGGCAACTGGTTCAGTGACAAGTACGCCGAGGGTGCGGTCGGGCGGCGGTTCTACGCCGGCTGCCGCAACGTCGACACGGTGGAGTCGATCGCGGCGGAGCATGCCCGGGAGTTGTTCGGGTCGGCGCACGCGTACGTGCAGCCGCATTCGGGGATCGACGCGAACCTGGTGGCGTTCTGGGCGGTGCTGGCCGACCGGGTGGAGGTGCCGGCGCTGCGCGACGCCGGGGTGCGGCAGGTGAACGACCTGTCCGAGGCGGACTGGGCGGCGCTGCGGCGGGCGTTCGGCAACCAGCGGATGCTGGGGATGTCGCTGGACGCGGGTGGGCATCTGACGCACGGGTTCCGGCCGAACATCTCCGGGAAGATGTTCGACCAGCGTAGTTACGGCACCGATCCGGTGACCGGGCTGCTCGACTACGACGAGGTGCGGCGGGTGGCCCGGGAGTTCCGGCCGCTGATCCTGGTGGCGGGCTACTCGGCGTACCCGCGTCGGGTGAATTTCCGGATCATGCGGGAGATCGCCGACGAGGTCGGTGCGACGTTCATGGTGGACATGGCGCACTTCGCGGGTCTGGTGGCCGGGAAGGTGTTCACCGGCGACTTCGACCCGGTGCCGTACGCGCACATCGTGACCACGACGACGCACAAGTCGCTGCGGGGGCCGCGCGGTGGGATGGTGCTCTGCGGTCCGGGGTTGGCCGAGCAGGTGGACCGGGGTTGCCCGATGGTGCTGGGTGGCCCGCTGCCGCACGTGATGGCGGCGAAGGCGGTGGCGCTGGCGGAGGCGCGGCGGCCGGACTTCCAGGGGTACGCGCGACGGGTGGTGGAGAACGCGGCGACGTTGGCCGAGGGTCTACTGCGGCGCGGTGCGACGCTGGTGACCGGTGGCACGGACAACCACCTGCTGCTGGTCGACGTGTCGGGGTACGGCCTGACGGGTCGGCAGGCGGAGGCGGCGCTGCTGGACGCGGGAATCGTGACGAACCGCAACGCGGTGCCGCGGGACCCGAACGGGGCCTGGTACACGTCCGGGATCCGGCTCGGCACTCCGGCGCTGACGACCCGGGGTCTCGGGGTGGCGGAGATGGACGAGGTCGCGGATCTGCTGCATGTGGTGTTGTCGGCGACCCGGCCGGGTGCCGGACCGGACGGTGGGGTGTCGAAGGCGCGGTACGTGGTCGACGCGGGTGTGGTCGAGCGGGTGGCGGGCCGGGTGGCGGATCTGCTGGGCCGGCATCCGTTGTATCCGTCGGTGGATCTGGGCTGACCGGAGGCGGGCGTACCCGCCGCACGCACCGACGGCGTCGGGTCGTGCGGCGGGCGCCCGGTTCGGGTTCGCCGCCCGGTCAGTGCGGCGGGATGTTGGCCACCCCGATCCGCTTGCGGAACACCCAGTAGGTCCAGCCCTGGTAGAGAAGCACGACCGGGGTGAAGAAGACCGCGATCCAGCTCATGATCTTCAGGGTGTAGCCGGCGGAGGCGGCGTTGGTGACGGTGAGCGTGCCGGCCGGGTCGCCCGTCGACGGCAGCACGTTCGGGAAGAGGGCGGCGAACAGGGTCGCCACGGTCAGCCCGATCGCGGCGGCGGTGCCGGCGAAGGCCCAGCCCTCCCGGCGTACCCGGGTCGCGGCGACCGCGGCGGCGAGCGCGGGTGCGGCGGCGACCGCGAGCGCGACGGCCGCCGGGGTGTGCCGGACGGCGAGGGTGGTGGCCAGGAAGGCGGCGGTGACACCGGCGGTGGCAGGGGTGAGGCGGGCGGCGAGCCGGCCGGCCCGGGCCCGGACGTCGCCGGTGGTCTTCAGGGCGAGGAAGACCGCGCCGTGGGTGGTGAACAGCGCCCCGGTGGTCAGGCCACCGAGCAGGGCGTACGGGCTGAACAGGTCGCCGAGCCCGCCGGTGTAGTCGTGGTGGGCGTTCAGTGGTACGCCGCGCAGGATGTTGGCGAAGATGATCCCCCACAGCACGGCGGGGATCAGGGAGCCGACGAAGATCGCGGTGTCCCAGCGGGTCTTCCAGGCCGCGTCGGGGCGCTTGTGCCGGTATTCGAAGGCGACGCCCCGGAAGATCAGGGCGAGCAGGATGAGCAGCATCGGCAGGTAGAAGCCGGAGAAGAGGGTGGCGTACCAGCCGGGGAAGGCGGCGAAGAGAGCGCCGGCGGCGGTGATCAACCAGACCTCGTTGCCGTCCCAGACCGGGCCGATGGTGTTGATCAGGACCCGGCGTTCCCGGTCGTCGCGACCGAGGACGGGAAGCAGGACGCCGACACCGAAGTCGAAGCCTTCGAGGATGAAGTAGCCGGTGAACAGGACGGCGACGAGCAGGAACCAGAGGGTGGTCAGCTCCACGGTGGTCTCCGGTGGGTCGGTGGCGGCTGCGGTGGGTGCGGGTCAGTAGGCGAAGGCGAGGGGGCGGTCCTCGTCGTCGGTGGTGTCGGGCTCGGGTGCGGGGGTTGCCGGGTCGACGTCGGGTAGACCGGCGCGGGCGTACCTGAGCAGGAGTCGGACCTCGACGATCGCGAGGGTGGCGTAGACGAGGGTGAAGGCGGTGAACGAGGTGAGGACCTCGGTCAGCGAGACGCTGCGGGAGACGCCGTCGCGGGTGAGCATCTCGCCGAAGACGACCCACGGCTGCCGGCCCATCTCGGTGAAGATCCAGCCGAAGCAGTTGGCGGCGAGCGGCAGGATCGGCATGATCAGCCCGGCCCGGAGCAGCCAGCGGGAGGTCGGGGTACGGCCACGGCGGTGGGTCCAGAGCACGAGTGCGGCGATCGCGGCGGCGGCGAGCCCGAAGGCGATCATGAAGCGGAAGCTCCAGTAGGTGATCGGGATGACCGGGGTGTAGCTGCCGGGGCCGTACTCGTTGACGTACTGGGCCTGGAGGTCGTTGATGCCCATCACCTGGCCGTGCGGGTCGCCGGTGCCGAGGAACGACAGCAGGTACGGGATCTTGATGGCGAACAGTTCCCGGCTGCCGTCGAGGCTGCCGACGGTGAGCACGGAGAACGAGGCGGGCTGTTCGGTGTGGTAGAGGGCCTCGGCGGCGGCCATTTTCATCGGCTGCACCTGGGTCATGATCTTGCCCTGGAAGTCGCCGCTGATCACGACCAGGGCGGCGGCGACCAGGGTGACCCAGGCGCCGAAGCGGAGGGCGTACCGGAAGGCGGAGCGGTCGTCGTTCTCCCCCTTGGTCGCGACGGCCGCGGCACGGGCGGTGTCGGCGGGACCGTCGGCCGTGGTGGTCGTGTTGTCGCCGGTCGTGGCGTCGGTGGGCGGCGTGACGGCGAGGCGGCGCAGGTGCCAGAGCGCGATCGCGACGATGAGAGAGCCGGCGACGAGGAAACAGCCGGCGAGGGTGTGCGGGAAGGTCGCCAGGGTGACCTTGTTGGTGAGGACCGCCCAGATGTCGGTGAGTTCGGCCCGGCCGGTGTCGGGGTTGATCCGGTAGCCGACCGGGTTCTGCATCCAGGAGTTCGCGGCCAGGATGAAGTAGGCGGACAGGGTGGAGCCGAGGGCGGCGATCCAGATGGTGGCGAGGTGGATCCGTTTCGGGAGCCGGTCCCAGCCGAAGATCCACAGGCCGATGAAGGTGGATTCCAGGAAGAAGGCGAGCAGGGCCTCGATGGCGAGCGGGGCGCCGAAGACGTCGCCGACGAAGCGGGAGTAGTCGCTCCAGTTCATCCCGAACTGGAACTCCTGCACGATGCCGGTGACCACGCCCATCGCGAAGTTGATCAGGAAGATCTTGCCGTAGAACTTGGTCAGCCGCAGGTAGCGGGGATCGCCGGTGCGGTGCCAGCGGGTCTGCAGGATCGCGACCAGCAGGGACATGCCGATGGTCAGTGGTACGAAGAGGAAGTGGTAGACGGTGGTGACACCGAACTGCCACCGGGCGACGTCTAGCGCGTCCACGGCAACCCCCAGGTATTTACTACCGGACGTAGTAAATACTACCCGCCGTCGTAGACGATGGCTCTGGGAGGTCGATCACTCCCGCCCGCCCCGAGCTCCCATCCGCCGACACCCGACATCGCCCCGGTCCCCCGGCCCGACCGATACGTGCGACCATCGACCGCTGATGGACACCGACACCAGCGCCCCCGAACCGTGGCGCGCCCCCCGCTTCTGGCTGTTCCTGCAGATCCTCGCCCGGGGCGTGGTCGCGCTCGTCGCCCGGCTGCGGGTCACCGGGGACGTACCGGACCAACTGCGGGACGGCCCGCTGATCCTGGCCGCCAACCACATCAGCCCGTTCGACCCGATCGCGCTGACCGCCGCCTGCCGGGTACGTCGGATCGCCCCCCGGATCATGGCCACCGGCGGGGTGTTCCGGGCCCCGGTCGTCGGAGCCGCGATGCGGGCCAGCGGACACATCCGGGTCGACCGGCGCAGCCCCACCGTCGGTCTGGCCCTGGAACACGCGGCGGCGGCGGTCGCCCGGGGCTCGGTCGTCCTGGTCTATCCCGAGGGACGGATGGGACTCGACCCCGGCATGTGGCCGGAGCGGGGCAAGACCGGCACCGCCCGGCTCGCCCTGGCCAGCGGTGTCACCGTCGTACCGGTGGCGCAGTGGGGCGCGCACGAGATCCTGCCGTACAGCGCGCCCCGTGGCCTGCTCCGGGCGCTCGGTCGGGCGCTGTCGCGTCGACCGGTGGTCCGGGTGCACTTCGGCCCACCGGTCGACCTGACCGGCGTCGACCCGCACCTCCCGGGCGCGGCCGCCCGGGCCACCGAGCTCATCATCGACGCCGTCACCGCCGCCCTCGTCCCGCTGCGCCCCGACGAACCGGAACTGCCCCGGTACGTCGACCCGACCCGACCCGTCGAGACCCGTCGCCAGCACCGGCGTCGCCCCACCGCCGGAGCCGGCGGCGACTGACCCGGAGTGGGAACCACCCCTACCGCGTCGCGGACCGGCCCTGTGCGCGGGAGCGGCCGTACGCGGCGAGGGCGTGGAAGGCGGCCTTCGGCGTCCACGAGCCGTCGGGCAGCACCCGTACGATCCCGCGCGCGGCCAGGTCGAAGTCGCGCTCCGGGTCCTCGGTGGTCGGCAGGTGCCGGTTCGCGAACGTGTACACGAACGCCGCCTCCACCCCGCCGGCCTCGTAGTCGCGCAGCAGGTCCACGACGTAGCGGGCCTGGCCCTCCTCGTCGCGTTCCAGCCCCGCGGTGAGCTTCGCGGCGCGGCCGTGTTCGTCGTACGTCACCGGCTCGGTCGCGCCCGCGACGTCGGCGGCGCCCCGGAAGGTGCAGCAGCCGAACTCGGTCGCGGCGTACGGCTTGCCCTGCCCCACCGCGGCCGCCAGGGTCTGCGGGAACGCCTGCGCGTTGGTCGCGTCGCGGTACCCGGCGTCGCTGGCGATGATGTCGAACGGCGCCCAGTCCACGGCCTCCAGCGGGATGGAGGCGTAGCCGACCGGCCCGCCGAACCGCTCCCGCACCAGGGGCACCGCCTCGGCGAAGAAGTCGCGCACCGCGGTGCGCGCGGCCGGGACCGCCTCCCGCATCCGCATCGGGTCGGTGAACAGTGCCATGCGCTCGGCCAGGTCGCGGCCGGGCAGGAAGCCGTCGGTGAACAGGGCGATCTCGGAACCGGTGAGGTACACGACCGACGCCCCGCCGCGCCGCAGCCGCTCGGCCCGCTCCGCGCCGTCGAGGACGAACGCCATGAGCCCGTCGCGGTCGAGGCCGTTGGTGAACGGGCTGTACCACACCTCGAGCCCGGCCTCGGCGGCGAAACCCGCGGTCAGCTCGAGGCGGTCCTGGATCCCACCGGTGATGCGCACCGCGTCGCAGTGCAGCTCGTCGCGGATGACGCGCAGGTCGCGGCGCACGGCCTCGGGGTCGAACGGCTCGTGCGTCGTGGATCCGGCACTCACGAAACCGGTGTCGTAGTTCATGCCGAAGACACGCATCGGACGGCTCTCCTCGCTCTTAAGGTACTTTGCGTACCCTATAGGGTACGTCCAGTACTCTGCAACACATGGGCACGAGGCGTCGCGGTGCGGAACTGGAGCAGGCGATTCTGCGCGCGGCGGCGGAGGAACTGCGCGAGTCCGGCTACGCGGGGATGACCATGGACCGGGTCGCCGCCCGGGCCGGAACCAACAAGAACGCCATCTACCGCCGATGGCCGCACCGGGCGGCACTCGGCATCGCGGCGTACCGCCACCTGTCCGACGCCGTGATGCCGAACCCGGACACGGGCACCCTGCGGGGTGACGCGCTGGAGATGCTGCGGCGGGCGAACGAGACGTGGTCGTCGCCGCACGGGGCGATCCTGCGCGGCCTGCTCGCCGCCGCGGCCGACGACCCGGAGTTGCTCGCCCTCATGCGGGAGCGGTCCGGTGCGGACACCATGGACCGCGCCTGGCTGGCGATGCTGGAGCGCGCCACGGCCCGGGGCGAGGCACCGGCCACGGCCGCCCACCCCCGGGTCGCCACCACGCCGATGATGCTGCTGCGCGCCGAGTACGCGATACGCGGCATCCCCTCCGTGCCCGACGAGGTGCTGGTCGAGATCGTGGACGAGGTGTTCCTGCCGCTCGTGCGCGGCCGCGGCTGACCGTGCGCGGTGGCCCCTCGTCTTCCGCCGGAACAGGGTGGCCGACGAGTACCCGGCCAGATCACCGGGGCCGGTGACGCGGTCAGCGCAGGGTCGGCAGGTCACCGCCGGGCAGCCGGTCGAGGGCCACGCCGGGCAGGTCGGTCAGCCACGGCCGGCCGAGTGCCGCGAGTCGACCCACGTCCGGCGGCACCGGGCCGAGTCCGATCGCGAACCGGGTCAGCCCCGGCCCGGTCTCGAACGGCCGGGGCCAGGCGTGCACCTCCGGGACCCCGGCCCGGTCCAGCACGCTGAGCAGTGCCCGGAGCCGTCCGCGTACCCGGCCCAGCGTCACCTCGTAGGCCTCGGTCCGTACCGCGCGTACGGTCAGCACCGCCCAGGCGGCGTGCCGGCGGTGCATCGGCGGCGGGGCCAGCAGGGCGGGCCACAGACCGTCCGGTCCGGTGCTCTCGACGATCTCCCATCCGGCGTAGAGCTCCCTGGTCAGCAGGTCCCGCCCACCGACACCGACCTGGTCGCTGCAGTACCGCACCGGGGCGCTCGGGGTCAGGATCCGCACCGCCGGTCCGGTCGGGTGCACGTCCACGAGCGGTCCCGCACCGGTGACGCCGGCGGCGGTCGGGTACAGCGCGACCGGGTGCCGCCAGTCCCAGGCCGCCCAGTCGGCGAAGAAGCGCCCCAGCAGGGTCCGGGGATCGACGTCGCCGGCGTCGCGCAGCGTGCGCGCCGCCAGCACCGTCCAGGCCAGGCCCGGCAGTCCGCCGAACGGCGCACTGTCCAGGCCCCGCGCGTGCGCCCACGCCTTGATCTGCCGGGCCAGCCTGATGAAGCTGGGACGGTTCGCCGCGACCGCGGCCCGCAGCGCCTCGGCGTCGCTGACCGCGCTCAGCGCCACCGCCGCGGACTCGCCCAGCTCGGCGCGCCGGGTCACCGCCTCGGCCGGCGGGACGTCCCCGGTGGACACCACCGCCACGTCGACGTCGAGGTCGCCGACGGTGAACCGGAGCCCGGGGACCCGGGCGCCGACCACCGGCCGCAGACCGGTCGCCGCCGGCAACGTGGCCCCGATCCGGGCCCGGACCGTCGCGAGGTCGACCGCGCCCGCCGAGGCCACCAGCAGGTCCAGGTCGGCGCCGGGCAGCGCGCAACCGAGCCGTCGGGAACCGACGACGTGGACGACGGTGTCCGGCAGGGCGGCCCGTAGTCGGGTCGCCACCTGGCGGGCCAGGACGATCCGGTGTCGCTCCCCGACGATCGGGGACGGGCTCCGGACACCGTCCGCCACGGCCGCGCCGGACCCCACCAGAACCGTCGCGCCGAGTGGGCGAGCGGAGTCCGACGGGTCGACGTCGTCGCACCAACGCAGTCGGCCGGACCCGAGGGCGATCGTCGCCCGGGGCCGCATCGGGCCGGCGCCCCGGCGGGAGAGCAGGACCAGGTCGCCGACGTACGCCGGATTGGCGGCCAACCGGGTCGCGAAGTCGGCCACCAGCCGCCGTGGATCGGTGACCCGACCCAGCGTCAGGTGCGGCACGTACTCCCCGAGGCGTCCCCGGCAGCCGGGGAACGCCCGCTCCAACGCGTGGCGCAGCCGCAGCCAGGGCGCCGTCCCGTCGGCGGCCGGGTCGAGCCAGACGGTGGTGCCGTCGCGGTGCGCGAAGGTACGCACCCCGGCCAGCCGGACGGGAAACGGTTCCGTCGCGGCGGCGACCCGGCACAGCGCGGCGGCGACGGTCTCGAACGCGGACTCCGCGACAAAGCCGAACAGCAGGTTGACGTGCGGCGGCCAGCGGTCGACCTGCGGGTCGTGGTCGCGACGGATCTCCTGGATCGCCGGCCAGCACTCCTGCGGCGGGATCCAGGCCAGCGCCGTGCGGGCGGTCGGCGCCAGATCGACGACGGAATCGCCGGGACCGTCCGCGCCGGAGACGCCCGCGTCGTGGTCGACGGCCACATCGACCGCGACACCGTAGTGGTCGGAGACGAACAGACCGTCCGGGGTGGCCGGCACGTCACCGAGCAGGACCGCGTCGACAGGTCGCAGGGCGGCGCCACGCAGCAGCACCCGGTCCAGCCGCCCCGGCCGACCGGAACGGGACGAGACCGCCGCCAGCGGGTTGGCCCGCGGGTCGAAGGTCGGGGTGTCGTCGTCCCGGCCGTACACCTCGGACCAGGCATCGGTGACCGGCAACCGCTCGGTCGGCGTACCGCCGCCGTCGTTGAAGTCGCCGAGCAGCAGCACCGGACCGTCGACGGCACCGAGCAGCTGGTGCAGTTGGGCCAGTTCGACCTCCCGACGCTGCGCGCCGTTGTCGGTGTGGTCGCTGGTCAGGTGGGTGCCGGCGACCACCAGTGGTCCGGCGGGGCCGTCCACCACCAGGGCGGCGACCGCCTTGTGCGGGCCGAGCGGATGCCGGCCCGCCTCCCGGACCGGCAGCCGGGTGAGCAGCAGCAGCCCGGTGTCGGTGATGTCGGCGCCGGTCGGGTCGCCGCCCAGGGTGTAGCCGGAACGGACCCAGTCGGCCTCGAGCAGGAGGTCGAGCAGGGCCGGTTCGACCTCCTGCAGGCCGATGACGTCCGCGTCGGCCCGGTGCAGCGCCGCCAGCAGCAGCGGTCGGCGCCGGGCGGTGTCGATCCGGTCGCTGTCGTAGCGGTCCCACAGGGTGTTCCAGGTCAGTACCCGCAGCCGGGCTGACGTACGGCCCGCCGGGGAATGCTCCGCCTCGGGCTGCGGCGCGGGTCGCCAGGCGGCGACGAGCGGATCCCACGCGTGCGGGGTGGCGGCGGTGAAGAACGGGGCGGCGAGCCGTCGCGGATCCTGGACCCGGCCGGCCGGCGACACGTCGACCCGGTCCAGCCCGGCGGCCCGGTCCCAGACCACCTCGCCGTCCGCCTCGATGAACAGGACCCGGTGCCACGGGATGTCGCCGCCGGGAACGAACGCCGGCAGTGGCACCCGGGCCGGGTCGGCACCGTGCACGTTGACCCCGAGAACGAACCGCGACGGGTCGAAGCGTGGATCCCAGCGGACCCGGTGGTAGATCTGCGCACTGGTCCGCACGGTCACTCCTCGGTCGGGCACAGCGTGCCGGCCACGTCGTCGACCGTTCCGCCCGGACCGACGTACCAGGTACGGTGCGCCTCACCGGGAAACGGCGGCTCGAACCGGCGCAGTTGGGCGGCGACAACCGACGCCGGCACCGGATGGGCACGCTCGGCGTTGCGGGCGGCCAGCACCTCCGGCGGGACCAGCAGCACCGCGTACGTGGTCAACGCGTCCCGGCGTCGGGCCACCGCCGCGACCAGCGACCGCTGGTGGCGGTTCAGCGCGGTGGCATCCCAGACGACGGTGCCGCCACCGGCCAGCAGGGTGTCGAGCCGGCCCAGCGCGTCGCGCAGCACGGCCGGGTTGTGCCGCTGGTCGGCGCGGTCGCCCCGGGCCTGCCGCAGGTCGTCGAGGGAGACGACACCGGCGAGGCCCGGCAGGGTTGCGGCGAAGACGCTCTTGCCGCTGCCGGACGGGCCGACCGTGACGACAAGTCGGGGAAACCGGCCGTCGCGCCACCGCCAGGTCGCCGCGGTCGCCTCCTCGATGACGCCGATCCGACCGTCGGCGTAGGCGTCGCGGGCCTCGGCCCAGCACCGGTCGGCGGCGTCCGGGTCGAGCGCGGACAGCGCCTGCCGCAGCCCGGCACGCAACGGTTCCAGCGGCGCCTCACCGAGCAGCCCCGCGTCGTCGGCGTGCAGTTCGGACCAGCCGACCTGTTCGGCGGCGGCCACCGCGACGTCGTCGTGGCGTCCGGCCAGGACGGCGGTCGCCACCGCGTGCAGGACCCCGAGGTCGGCCGCGTCAGCCAGCCGGACCAGTCCGGCCCGCCGCCCCGCGTCGGGAAACGGCCGGTGCAACCGGCCGTGCAGGCCGACCAGGTCCGCGACCCGTCGGGCCAGCGGCATGCCGAGCGGCGCCACCAGCCGGGACGCCAGCCAGGCCCGGTCGGTGGCGTGGCAGAGCCCGGCGAGGACACCGGCGAGCCGGGCGTCGCCGGTGCGGCCCAACAGATCGAGCCGGACGCAGACGTCGGCGACGGCCCGCCGCGCCCGGGCCACCGCGTCGGCGCCGTCGGCGGCCGAGCCCGCCGCGTCGGTGTCCGGCCCGGTGCCGTCGACGGCCGAGGCGTCGCCGGTCCGGGCGCGGCCGGGGCGGACCAGGTCGGTGCCGGTCAGCCCGACGGCGGCGAGCAACGCCGACACGTCCGGCGTGCCGCCGGACCGGACCTGCCAGAGCGCGGCACGCGGACCCAGCCCGTTCTCCACCACCGGGGCGAGCATCCAGTGCGCGTCGGTACGCACATGGTCGCGGCGTACCCACTTGGCGACCCGGCGCGGGAACTCGTCCATCGTGAACCCGTCGACGGTACGGACGACGTACCCCTCCTGCCGGGTCAGGTCCAGTCGCAGCCGACGCAGGACGCGTTCGTCGAAGCGGCCCCGCCACAGCACCGGCGCCGCCGGCACACCGAGCCGGCGGGTGAACCGTACCGTCGTGTCCCAGTCGAGGCAGCGGTCGCCGGCCCACACCGAGAAGGCGAAGAACCAGCTCTCCAGATCCTGGTACCCGATCGAGTGCCGGGCGTGGACGTTCTCGCCGCAGACCCGCCAACCGTCGGGTACGGCGTGCGCGATCCGGGCGTGCAGGGCCTTGACCCAGGTACGCGACGGGTGGTGGCCGGAGTCGAGTGACCGGGCGTGCAGACCGTCGCGGTACATCGTGGTGTTCTCGCCGTCGAGTTTCTCGGTGACCACGACCTCCCGGCCCACCAGCTCCGACAACCCGTCGGCCCGTACGTCGTCCGGGGTGGTCCCGGGCGACCACGGCAGGTGGGGGGTACGGGGATAGGCGGTACGCATGATCCGATCCGGACGGTCGACGAGGCGGTGATCAACGACGGTACGCACCGGCGTCGCGTCCGGACCACCGAATAAACCCGGCGTCCGGTCAGCCGGGGCGGCGCCGCTGCCGCAGGTAGGCGAGGACCGCCTCCCGGGTGGTGCGTACCCCGAGCGCCTGGCGGGCCTGGGCGATCCGACGGTTCGCGGTACGCAGTGAGAGGAACTCGGCGGCCGCCGCGGCGGCGATGGTCTCGCCGTCGGCCAGCCGTTCCAGCAGCGCCCGTTGTTCGGGGACGAGCCGGGCCAGCGCGGATTCGGCATCGGGCGCCGGTTCCGTCCCCCGGTCCGGGTCCTGGCGGACCGGGCCGAGCCGGGTCAGGTCGTCGACCAGGGCCCGGCCGAGGTCACCGGTCGGGTCGACGATCGCGACCAGCCCGGCACCCCGGGCCGCGGCGAGCACCGCCAGCCGTACCGTCTCCGGATCCTGCACCCGCCCGAACAGGACGAGCCGGGCCGCGGTCAGGTCCCAACCGGACTCGGTGACCGCGAACCCTTCCCGGGTCTGCCATCCGTCCCGGGCCAACCGGCGCAGCACCGTGGTCGCGTCCGTCGCCGACGGCAGGACGTAGCGCGGCGGATCACTCATGACGGTACCTCCAGACCGGTCACAGCATCTCCAGCGCGAGGGCGGCGGCCTCGGTACGGGTCCGCGCGCCGAGTTTGCGCATCCCGGAGCGGACGTGGGTCTCCACCGTCTCGCCGGAGATGCCCAGCCGGCCGGCGATCCGTCGGGTCGGTTCCCCGGCCGCGACCAGTCGCAGCACCTCCCGTTCCCGGTCGGTGAGAGCGCCGTCGGTCCGGCCGCCGCGCCGGTCGCGGCGTACCGCGTGTCGGCGCAGTGCCCGTCGGATCCGGCCGAGCAGCACCACCAGTCCGGCCCGTTCGGCGCGTTCCTCGGCGGCGAGCAGCGCCGCGACCCCCCGGGACGGGTCCGGTTCGTGCAGGCCGGCGGCGAGCAGGCAGCGGACCTCCTCACGCGCCGCCAGGTCCCGCCAGTCGGCGGCGGCGCGGGTGAAACCGGCCGGGTCACCACCGGGGGTGTGCCAGGCGGCCAGGGTCCGCCGTACCGGCAGGGGCGGGTAAGGCGGACCGGGGAGCCCGCCCGGCGCCGTGTCGGCGACCGCGCCCCATGTCGTGTCGGCGGCCTCGCCGGCCGGGTGGCCCGCGTCGTACGCCGCCCAGCGGGCGGTGATCCGGCGCAGGCCGTCGACCAGCGTCGGCCCGTCGGACGGTCCGCCGACCGCGTGTTCGGGTTGGCCGTCGAGCCAGGCCGCCTCCCGACCCACCCAGTCGAGCAGCACACCGACGGATCCGGCCCGTCCGGTGGTCCGGGTCAGCCGGGCCCGGGCCGGACCGAGCAGACCGCCGTCGGCCTCGGCCAGGCTCGCCGCCGCCGTCGCGTAGCCGCGTGCCGCGGCGGGCAGGGTCCGGTCGGTCAGGTCGGCGGCCCGGCGCGCCGCCTCGTCCGGCGGCAGGGTCGGCAGTCCGCCGTGCAGCGTCGCGCCCCACAGCCGGGCCGCGAGGAACCGGGTCTGCCAGCTGTACGCCAGGTCGGCGGCGCAGGCCCGCTCGGCCGCCTCGGCGGCCTGGCCGGCCTCCACCAGGCGGCCGTCGGCGAGCAGGGTCTCGACCAGCAGCCACGCGCTCCAGCGGGCGGCGAGCGGGTCACCGGCCGTCCCGGCCGTGGCGGCGGCCGAGGCGAGCCCGGTCTCCCAGCCGGGTTCGCGTCCGGCGGCCCGGACGGCGGCGAGCGCGGCCCGCAACCCTGGATGACCGGGTTCCGGGCCGTACCGGGTGACAACGCCGGCCGCGGTGCGGGTGGCGGCGCCGGGATCGGTGCCGAGCTGGACCAGAAGCAGGATCCGGTCCCGGGCGGCGAGCTGCTCCGGACCGGCCGAGTCCGGGACCCGGGCCACCGCCGCCCCGGCCGCGGCCAACTCGCCGAGCTGGACCAGCGCCTCGGCGCGCAGCAGGTCCGGTTCGACGCCGAGCGGCGCCGAGGCGGTCAGTACCCGTACCGCCGCCCGGGGCCGGCCGCAGGCCAGCGCGGCCCGGGCGGCGGCCAGCCGAACCGCCGGTTCCGGTTCGACGCCGGGCAGCCCGCAGGCGGTCAGCAGCAGGTCGGCGCGGGCGCCGGTGGTGTCGGCGGCCGCCGCCGAGGTCACCGCCCGCCGGTACGCGTCGACGGTGTCACCGGCCGCCGCGAGGTGCCGGACCGCCTCCGGAGTCGGGACGAGGTCGGCCAGCCGCCGGTGCAGCGCCCGCCGGCCGGAGTCGTCGAGCAGCCCGGCGGCGATCTCGGCGACGTACGGCGAGACGGCGGCGACGACCGCGCCGGGGTCGACGGTCACCAGACCGGCGGCGGCGAGTTCGTCGACGCCGGCGCCGAGCAACCGACGGTCGGCGGGGCGGCCGAGCAGACCCAGCGCGGCCATCGCGGTGCGGGCGGGTCGGGTCAGGTCGGCCAGCGCCGTGGTGACCGCGTACCCGACCTGGTCGGCGTCCGGGGCCGGCGACGCGGCCTCGCCCCGGACGTCGTGGCCGGGGCGGGCCGCCTGGCGGGCCAGGGTGGTAACCGCCAGCGGCACCCCACCGGCGCGCCGGACCACCTCGGCCACCGCCGACGCCGGCAGTGCCGGGGCGACCCGACCCGCCAGGGCCGTCGCGGCGGCCGGGTCCAGTGGCGGCACGGCCAGCCAGCCGCTGGCCACCGCCCGCAGCGCGTCGACCGCCGCCGACGGCAGCCGGTGCGGGGTACGCAGTGCGACCGCGACCCGGCAGTGCGCGGCCAGCGGCACCAGGGCGGCGAGGGTGGCCGGATCGGCCCACTGCAGGTCGTCCAGGAGCAGCAGACCGGCGCGGACGCGGGAGCGGACCGCCTCGGCCAGCAGTGCCGGGTCGTGTCCGGGCAGCCGGACCCGGACCGCCCGGGCCAGCGCGAACGCGGGCTCGGCGGGCAGGCTGGCCAGGCCGCCACCGGCGAAGACCGGCCCCCGGAACGCCGCGCCGAGCCGGGCCAGGGCACTGCTGCGGCCGCCACCGGGCCCGCTGTGCAGCACGACCAGGCCGGGTGTCGTGAGCAGCGCCGAACCGACGTCGACGACGTCCGGGGGTACCTGGTGCGGGCCGACGTCGGGCACGTCCCGGGGCCGGTACTGGTCGGGCAGGTCACCGACCGGGGCGTGCCGCACTCGTCCTCCCCGCCGGGGTCGACGGCCACCGTCGGCGTGAGACGGTGGCACGAACATGGGATCCTGCGCCGGCAGGATATTCATAGTGTGGGGTCCGGCAGGTGTAGCCCGCCCCTGCCGCCGTGTCGGAAGGACAGCAGACGAGATGAGCGTGCACCACCACCGGGTATCCCCCATTCTCGCCGACCGCACCGCCGGCTGACGAGTCATGGGCCCAGGTCCGCTCAGCGTCCGGGTCGGCCGGCTCTGCGACGAGGCCGGTCCGCGGCTCGACGCCGGCACCGCCCAGCAGGTGCTGGCGGTACGTCGCCGACTCGACGAGCCGCTGCGGGTGGCGATCGCCGGCCGGCTCAAGGCCGGCAAGTCGACGCTGGTGAACGCGTTGATCGGGCGGCGGGTCGCGCCGACCGAGGTCGGTGAGTGCACCCGGATCGTCACCCAGTTCCGGTACGGCACCGTGGACCGGGTGGACGTGGTACGCCGCGACGGCGGGCGGATCAGCCTGCCGCTCGACGACGCCGGCATGATCCCGCAGCGGCTCGGGGTGCCGCGTGCCGAGATCGGACACGTCGACGTGACGTTGACCAGCGACCACCTGCGCGATCTCACCGTGCTGGACACCCCGGGGCTGGCGTCGACGAACGTCTCGGTCAGTGCCGGCGCCCGCCGTTTCCTGTTCGAGTCGGCGACCGCGCCGTTCGACGACAACATCGACGCCGACTCCGCGGGCGCGATCGCCGGCGCCGAGGCGATCATCTACGTCTTCACCCAGTCGGTCCGCGACGACGACGTGGCGGCCCTGGAGGCGTTCCGTTCGGTGTCGGCCCGGCTGGCCAGCAACCCGATCAACTCGGTGGGGCTGTTCAACAAGGTGGACAAGCTGGTCGGCGGGGCGGCGGACCCGTGGCCGGTGGCCGGTCCGCTCGCCGCCGACCAGAGCGCGGTGCTGCGCCGGGTGGTGTCGGAGGTGGTGCCGATCGTGGGACTGCTCGCCGAGACCACCGAGGCGGGCCGGCTGACCGCCGCCGACTGCGAGGCGTTGCGGACCATCGCCCGGCTGCCGCAGGCCGAACGGCTGGTGCTGCTCGCCTCGGTGGACCTGTTCACCTCCCGGGACTGTCCGGTGCCCCGGCAGCAGCGGGAACGGCTGCTGCGGCTGCTGGATCTGTACGGCATCGGGTTCGCGATCGCGCAGTTCGCCGCCCAGCCCCGGCTGGCCAGCGGGGACCTGGTCCGGCTGCTGTTTCAGGCGTCCGGGTTCGCCCGGTTGCGGAACACCCTGGATCAGGCGTTCCGGTGGCGTACCGACGCGATCAAGGCCGGTTGGGGGTTGTCGAGTCTGGAGAAGCTGGCCAGTCACGCGCCCCGCCCGGAGGACCGGGAACTGCTGCGGGACGCGATCGAGCAGGTGCTGCAGCAGCCGGACTACCACCGGCTGCGACTACTGGAGGTGGCCCAACTGGTCAGCACCGGATCGGTGGAACTGCCGGAACCGATGGAGCAGGAGCTGACCAGGCTGGCGCTCTCCACCGATCCGCGGTGGATCCTGAGCCTGCCGGCCGCCACCCCGGAGCAGCTGACCCGGGCCGCGTTGGACGCCGCCACCCGGTGGCGGGTCTACGCGGTGGCCGGCGCCAGTCCGGCACAGTCCCGGGTGGCGCAGGTGGCGCACCGGGGATTCTTCCTGCTGTCCCAGCGGGTACGCGCCGAGGGGAGTCCGCGGTGAGCACCGGCGGTACGGCGACCGGCGACCAGGTGGCCCCGACCCCCCGAACCCGTACCAGCGGCGACGGTGGCGGGGCGGCGTTGGGTGCCGCGCTGGGCGGTGCGGTGGACGTCGGGTTGGCGTACCTGCGGAAGGTGGCGCCGGACGCGGCGGCCGAGGTCGACCAGCTGCGTCGCCGGGTCGTCACCCGGCCGTCGATCGTGGTGGTGGGCGAAACCAAACGGGGCAAGAGTTCCCTGGTCAACGCCCTGGTCGGTGTGCCGGGGCTGTCGCCTGTCGACGTCGCGGTCACCACCGCCTGCTATCTGGAGTTCGTGCCCGGCCCGCAGGCCGGCGCCCGGGCGTGGCTGCCCGGCCGCGCCGAACCGGTGCCGTTGGGTCTGTCGCAGTTGCGGGACTGGGCCACCCCGCTGGGGCGGCTGCCCGACGACCAGCGGCCGCCCCGGCACATCGAGGTCACCCATCCGGCGCCGCTGCTGCAGTACCTGAGCCTGGTCGACACCCCGGGCACCGGCGGGCTGGACCCGGCGCACGCGCAGATCGCACTCGAGGCGGCGGCCCGGGCCACCGCGCTGCTGTTTGTCGTCGACGCCGCCGCCCCGTTCGCCCAGCCGGAACTGGACTTCCTGATCGAGGCGAGCAAGCGGGTCAACCTGGTGGTGTTCGGGCTGACCAAGGTCGACGCCTATCCCGGGTGGCGGACCATCCTGGCCGACAACCGCGCGCAGTTGCAGGCGCACGCGCCCCGGTTCGGGTCCGCGCCGTGGTTCCCGGTCTCGGCCCGGCTGGCCGAACTCGCCCGGACGGTGCCGCCGGAGGCGGCCGGTGAACTGGTCCGCCAGGCGCGGATCACGTCCCTGCAGCACGCCCTGGTCGACCTGGCCGGTCGTGGGCACCTGCTGCGGCAGGCCAACGTGCTGCGTACGGTGCGCAGCGAACTGGTCTCGGTCGACCTGCAGCTGGGTGACCGGCTGCGGGCCACCGACCCGGACCCGGCCGAGGCGGCCCGGGTGAAGCAGGAGCGGGCGGCGGTGGCGGCACGCAAGCGTACCGAGTCGCGGCAGTGGTCGCTGGCGTTGAGCACCGAGACGCAACGGGCCCGGGTCGAGGCGACCGGGCTGTTGCGCGGTTACGTCGGCGGGTTGCAGGAGGAGTTCCTGAACCGGATCGACTCGGCTCGCGGCGACGACCTGAAAGGGCTGCCGGGGCAGGTCGACGAGGCGTTGCACGCCCTGTCGGTACGGCTGTCGGCCGACCTTGAGGTCCGGTTCCGGCAGGTCGGCGAACGGGTGCTGGCCGAGGTGTTCCAGCCCGACGAGCTGCGGTTCGTCCTGGGCCGGTTGAACGCGACACTGCGCCACGCGCTGGCCAGCAAACCGCGCCGGGAGGGCGGGTCCGACAACATGATGATCGCGTTGTCGGCCGGCGGGATGGCGTTCATGGCCGGCCGGGGCGCGATGGCCGGCGCCTCCGCGCTCGGCGCCGGCGCGCTGGTCGGCGGCAGTCTGCTGATCCCGTTCGCCGGGCTCGGGCTGGGGCTGGCCGCCGGTGGGTTCATTCTCTACCGGCGGCGGGTGCAGAGTGACCGCCAGCAGGCCCGGATGTGGCTGCGCGAGGTGGTCGCGGACGCCCGGGCGGCGCTGTCGGACGAGATCACGCACCGGTTCACCGACCTGCAGTACGCGCTGACGCTCGCCCTAGACGACGCGATCGAGCGGCGGCTGCGCCAGCTCGACGCCCGGATCACCGAGATCGACGCGGCGGCGGCCGAGGACCAGGCCGGCCGGGCCCGGCGGCGGGCCGCGACACAGGCGGAGCGGGACGCGGTACGGGCCCGGATCAAGCAGGTCGACGAGGTACTGCAGCGGGCCCGGGTGCTCGCCCCGACGCCGACCACCGAGACGAGGGGGACGGGCGGATGACGGACCACTGGGGCGGCTGGCCGTCGGACCAGCCGGACTTCGACGGCCCGGACGAGCACACCGCCGACGGCCCGCTCGGCGGCTTCGACCACGACGACGGTTTCCACCGGGTGGACGGATTCGATCCCGACGAGCCGGCGGAGGGGTTCGGTGCGGCCGACCCGTACGACGACCCGGGCGCCCACGAGCAGCCGGACGGCGATGGTGGCGTCGACCCGTACGCCGGGGGTGGTGGCGGCCACCCGGGGGGTGAGGTCGGCTTCGGCTCCGCCGACCCGTACGCCGAGACGGGGTTCGGCGCGGCCGACCCGGTGGACGGCCACGAGCTGACCGATCCGCCGGTCGGTGCCGATCCCGACCTCGGCCCGTACGACGACCCGGCGTCCTGGCCGGTGGTCGACCCGACGCTGGTCGACGGGCTGGGTCCGCCGCCGGAGCCGGTGGACGGCTTCCCGTGGACCGATCCGGATCTGCTCGGCCGGCCGGAGGACGTGCCGTCGACGGATCCGGTGGCGGTGTCCGGGCCGGCACCGGATCCGGACGAGCTCGCCGCCTACGCCGCGGAGCGACTGCCGGCCGACGGTGACCCGTGGTCGGCGTTGGCGGCCTCGGAGGATCCGGCGACGAGCAACCTGGCCCGCTTCTGGCACCAACCCGAGGACCGGTGAGCGGGCCTGGGCGGAGCCGTTGGTGATTGGATATGACCCGACCCACCGGTGGGCCGGCGGCGTCTCGGACGGTGGCCGCACCGGACCCCGAGCGCGGCGGTGATCCTTCTTACGGCACGGTTCGCCCGATTCGTCCGAGATCGACGCGGATACTGAAGAACGGCCCCGAGGGCCCCGGCACGACGATTCCCGGAAGGGGGAAGCGGCGGTCCATCCGGCCGTGACGGTCGGGTCGCGACGCCGCGACACGCAGATGACAGAGCAGACGACGGGTGGCCGCCCGGAGGCGACCGCGCAGATCGGTGTGACCGGTCTCGCGGTCATGGGCCGCAACCTGGCCCGCAACCTCGCCCGGCACGGGCACCGGGTCGCCGTACACAACCGATCGCCGGAACGCACCCACAGCCTGGTCGCCGAGCACGGCGACGAGGGCACGTTCGTGCCGAGCGAGTCGCTGGCCGACTTCGTCGCGTCGCTGGAACGGCCCCGCGCGGTCATCGTCATGGTCAAGGCGGGCGGCCCCACCGACGCGGTCATCGACGAACTGGTGCCGCTGCTCGAAGCTGGTGACATCGTCATCGACTGCGGCAACGCCCACTTCGCCGACACCCAGCGGCGGGAGACCGCGCTGCGGGAACGCGGCCTGCACTTCGTCGGCACCGGAGTCTCCGGCGGCGAGGAGGGTGCCCTGCTCGGGCCGAGCATCATGCCCGGCGGCTCGGAGGAGGCGTACCGCAAACTCGGGCCGATCTTCGAGTCGATCGCCGCCCAGGTCGACGGTGTGCCCTGTTGCGTGCACATCGGGCCGGGCGGGGCCGGTCACTTCGTCAAGATGGTGCACAACGGCATCGAGTACGCCGACATGCAGCTCATCGCCGAGGCGTACGACCTGCTGCGGGAGCGGCTCGGGGCGACCCCGGCCGAGATCGGCGACATCTTCGCCGAGTGGAACTCCGGCGACCTGGAGTCGTTCCTCATCGAGATCACCGCCGACGTGCTGCGGCACGTCGACGACCGGACCGGCAAGGCCTTCGTCGACGTCGTCGAGGACCAGGCCGAGCAGAAGGGCACCGGCCGGTGGACGGTGCAGAGCGCCCTCGACCTCGGCGTTCCGATCACCGGCATCGCCGAGGCGACGTTCGCCCGCTCGCTGTCCGGGCACCCCGAGCAGCGGGCCGCGGCGCACCGCGCCTTCGCCGACACGACCGGGGTCACCCCGGCCGGTGACGTCGACCGGGACGCCTTCGTCGAGGACGTCCGGCGGGCCCTCTACGCCTCCAAGATCGTCGCCTACGCGCAGGGCTTCGACCAGATCAAGGCCGGCAGCGAGGAGTACGGCTGGGGTGTCGACCCGGCCGCCCTGGCGACCATCTGGCGGGGCGGCTGCATCATCCGGGCCCGGTTCCTCAACCGGATCCGGGAGGCGTACGACAGCGACCCCGACCTGCCGACACTGCTGGTGGCGCCGTACTTCGCCGAGGGCGTCGCGCAGAGTGTCGCCAGCTGGCGGCGGATCGTCGGGTACGCGACGCAGGCCGGGGTGCCCGCCCCCGCGTTCGCGTCCTCGCTCGCCTACTTCGACGGGCTGCGCCGCGACCGGCTGCCCGCCGCGCTGATCCAGGGTCTGCGCGACAACTTCGGCGCCCACACCTACCGCCGGGTCGACGCCGAGGGCAGCTTCCACATTCAGTGGGCCGGCGACCGTAAGGAGTCGCCCGCCTGAGCCGTCGGGGGGGGGGGGGGGGGGGGGCGGCCCCCCGCGCCCCCCCCCCCCCCCCCCCCCCCCCCCCCCCCCCCCCCCCGTAGGGTGGCGCCCGCCTGAGCCGGGGGGGGGGGCCGGCCCGGCTCAACCGGCGCCGGCCACCGCCACCAGCACCACCAGCGCGACGACCACGAGCACGGCCAACGCGCCGGTCCACCGCAGACCGCTGGTGCCGTGCCAGAACCGTCCCGGCTCCGGCCGGACGGTCCCCGCGAACACCGGTCCCGGCGCGGACGCGGGCCCGAGTGACGGCACCGGCCCTGCCGCCGTGGTGCCGGACCCGGCCGGGACCGTCGACCCCACCCCCTCCAGAGCCGGGCCGGACGGGGTGCGCGTGGCGACCGGGACCGGCGACGGTGGCGGATGGCACAGCGCGCCCTCGGCGACCACCGTCTCCGGCTGTTCGAGGGCGGTGGGGGCGACCCCCAGCCGGGCGTGGATCAGCCGGGCCGCCAACGGGATCCGGCTCGACCCGCCGACCAGGAAGATGCCGCCCAGCTCCCGGGGCTCCAGCCCGGCGCCCCGGACCACCCGGGCCAGCCCGTCGACCGTCGGGGCGAGCAGCGGCCCGATCAGTGACTCCAACTCCTCCCGGGTGACGTGCGCCCGGACGTCCAGACCGGGCAGGTGCAGCTCGGCGCTCGCCGCCCGGGACAACAGCTCCTTCGCCGCCCGGGCCTCGTCGTAGAGCAGGCTCCGCCGACGGCGTCCCTCGACGTCGGCCGGGGCCAGTAGGCCCCGCCAGACCGTGGTCCGGTCCCCGGCGTGCCCCCGGCCGAGGTGCTCGACCAGCGCCTGGTCGAAGTCGAGACCGCCAAGCTGGGCGTCGCCGGCCTCGGCCAGCACCTCGAACCCGGCCGGGGTACGGCGGACCACGGTCACGTCGAGGGTGCCGCCGCCCAGGTCGTAGACGGCGAGCGCCCGACCCGGCGGCAGGGCCGCGCCGAGCACCGAGACGTAGTAGGCCCCCGCCGCGACCGGCTCGGCGAGCAGCGTCGGGGTGGGCAGACCGGCGTCGCCGGCCGCCGCCACCAGCACCGACCGACGACGCTCCCCCCACCCGGCCGGGTGGGTGAGCCGCACCTCGTCGACTCCGCCGAGCTGCCGACGCGCCTCCCCGGCGACCCGGCACAGCACCGCCGCGACCAGCGCGACGACCGGCACCTCCCGGTCGCCGAGCAGCACCGTACCGTCGTCGACCCGGCGTTTCGGGTACGGCTCGAACCGGTCCGGGTCCAGCCGGGCGGCGCGTTCGGCGTCGCGGCCGGTCAGCGGCGTGCCGGTGCGGTCGAGGCAGACCGCCGACGGCAGCAGCGGTGTGCCGTCGAAGAGCAGCGGCCGGATCCGACCGTCGCCGCCGCGTACCGCCGCGACCGTGTTCGAGGTACCGAAGTCGATGGCGAGCAGCCGCATGGCCGACACCATACTGTTCCGCCCTTCCCGCCGGACGGGGTGACGGCGCGGGGCGGTGGAGGTGAAGACGCCGCCCGCCGGTCACCTGGCGGTCAACCCCGCCGGCCATACTCGCCTGGTGATCCACGACTTCGCCTACCTCGACGCGCCGACCCCGCTGGCCTTCGCGCACCGTGGCGGAGCGGCCCGGGGCGACGAGAACACCGCCGAGGCGTTCGCCCGGGCGGTCGGGCTCGGCTACCGGTACGTCGAGACCGACGTGCACGCCACCGCCGACGAGGTGCCGGTGGTGTTCCACGATCCGACGCTGGAACGGATGACCGGCGAACGGGGCCGGATAGCCACCCTGCGCTGGGCCGACCTGCGGGCCATCCGGGTCGGTGGTGCCGCCGCGGTCCCCCGACTCGACGACGTCCTCGGCGCCTGGCCGCAGGTGCGGTTCAACGTCGACGTGAAGGCGGACGACGCGGTCGAGACCACGGTCCGGGCGGTGGAACGGGCCGGCGCCGCCGACCGGGTGCTGCTCGCCTCGTTCAGCGACGCCCGACTGGCCCGGCTGCGCCGGGCCGCCGGACCGAAGGTGGCGACCTCGCTGGGGCTGCGCGGGGTGGCCCGGTTGCGGCTGGCGTCGCTGGCCAACCGGCGGCTGGTCCTGCCGCCGTCGGTGGTCGCCGCCCAGGTCCCGGTCCGCTACCGGGGAGTACGGGTGGTCGACCGGCGGTTCGTCGAGCACGTGCACCGACTCGGACTGCAGGTGCACGTCTGGACCATCGACGAACTCACCGAAATGCACGACTTACTGGATCTGGGTGTGGATGGCATCATGACCGATCACGTCGACGTTCTGCGCGAGGCGTACGCCAGCCGCGGCCTGTGGCCCGCCGACCGGTGACCGGTCGGACGACCAGACCGCCCGACCCCCTGCCGAAGGACCGACCATGGCCGAGACCATCCCCGCGTCGGCGGAGACCACGCCACTGAGCACCCGGCACGAACGGGTCGGCTGGTATTTCTACGACTGGGCGAACTCGGCGTTCTACACGACGGTCATCACGGTCTTCCTCGGCCCGTACCTGACGTCGATCGCGAAGTCCGCCGCCGGCTGCGCCTCCGACGACCCCTGCCGGGGCGGGCGGATCAGTCTGCTCGGCGTCGACATCGCGCCCGGCTCGCTGTTCCCGTACATGGTGTCGTTGTCGGTGTTCCTGACCGTCTTCGTGCTGCCGCTGGTCGGCGCGGTCGCCGACCGGTCGGCGCACAAGAAGGAGATGCTGGCGCTCTTCGCCTACCTGGGGTCGGCGGCCACCATCGGGCTGCTGTTCCTCACCGGCGACCGCTACCTGCTCGGCGCCGCGCTGCTGGTCGTCGCGAACATCACCTACGGGGCGAGCATCGTCGTCTACTACTCCTTCCTGCCGCAGATAGCCGGGCCGGAGGAACGGGACAGCGTCTCCAGCATCGGCTGGGCGATCGGCTACATCGGCGGTGGGCTGCTGCTCGCGATCAACGTGGCGGCGGTGCTGTTCAAGGACTCGCTCGGCCTGGACACCGGTGAGGTCGCCCGGTACAGCATGGTGTCGGCGGGCATCTGGTGGGCCGCGTTCACCACGATCCCGCTGATCCGGCTCCGCAACCGGCCGCCTGTCGCCGGACCCGCCCAGGGACCGGTGCTGCTCGACGGATTCCGTCAGCTCTGGCACACGCTGCGCAGCCTGAAGGCGTACCCGTTGACGTTGTTCTTCCTGATCGCCTACCTGGTCTACAACGACGGCATCCAGACGGTCATCTCGCTCTCCGCCGTGTACGGCACCGAGGAGCTGAAACTCTCCGACGACGTGCTGGTGCCGACCATCCTGATGGTGCAGTTCCTCGCCTTCGCCGGGGCGCTCGGGATGGGCGCGCTGGCGAAGCGGATCGGCGCCTGGAAGACGATCCTGGTCAGCCTGGTGCTCTGGACCGTGGTGCTGGCGATCGCGTTCCGGCTGCCGGCCAACGAGGAGATCCCGTTCGTCCTGCTCGGCGGCGGGATCGGCATCGTGCTCGGCGGCAGCCAGGCGCTGAGCCGGTCGCTGTTCAGCCAACTGATCCCGAAGGGCAAGGAGGCCGAGTACTTCGGTCTCTACGAGATCTCCGACAAGGGCACCAGTTGGCTCGGGCCGCTGCTGTTCGGCCTCGCCTACGGGATGACCGAGAGCTACCGGGTGGCGATCATCTCGCTGCTCGCGTTCTTCGTCATCGGTTTCGTACTGCTCCTGATGGTGCCGATCCGTCGGGCGATCGTGGCCGCCGGCAACGTACCGCCGGAACGGCTGTAGCCGGCGTCGACGGCGGCGAAAACCGCTGCCGTCGACGCCGCCCCGCGCGGTACCGTCGGCGCCACCACGACCCGCCCGACGGTCCGGAAGGGACCACCGGCGGCCGGTCGGGACAGCGTGTAGCTCAGGCAGCAGAGCACCGGGCTTCCATCCCGGAGGGCGCGGGGGCGGAGCCCGCCACGCTGGCGATGAAGAAGAACCAGCAGCAGGGACCCGGGGCGGAGCGGAAGGAACCCACGATGGTCGGTACCGGCTACCCGCTCGGCGAACTCGGCCGCGCCCTCGTCACCGCCGCCGAGCACCCGGACCCGGACACCCGGGAGCGCGCCGGGCAGCGGGTACGGGACTGGGTGCGGGTGCTGGCCGGGGTGAGCACCGGTCGGCTGCGGATCGGCTCCCGTACCCCGGTCGCCGGGCTGCCCGCCTGGGTGACCCCGCAGGTGGTGCACGGCGGGTTCGCCACCGGCCGGGCCATGGCCGGCGGCCCGCTGCGCCCGGACGAGCTCGCCCTCGCAGAGCGGTTCAACCTGCACGCCCGACGGGCGACGATCTTCGCCCACCACCTCGGCGAGGCGGGACTCGCCGAACTCGACGCGCTGCTGGACTCCGGCCGGTACCGGGTGGAGGTGCCGGAGGAGGCGGCCCTGCCGGTGCTGGTGTGGCTGCTCCGCGCCGGTGACCAGGACGCCGCGCTGACCCTGCTCAAGGAGATCGGCCCGTACGCCCACCGGCTCCGGTTCGCCCCCGCCCCGGACGACACCCCGGCGCCCGACCCCGAGATCGTCTGGCGGGCCACCGCCGGCGAGGTGCGCTCCGCGCTCGCCCGGCGCGAGCCGAACGCCCGGGTCGAGGCGATGCGGGAGGCGCTCACGGTCTGGAACCCGTTCGCCGACGAGTTGCTGGCACTGTGGCTGGAGACCCGCCGCGACGGTCGGGTCGGCGCCGAGTTCGGCACCGACTGGCTGGCCCGGGCCCGCGCCCTGCTCGACCGCTACCGTGTCCTCGCCGCCACCCACCGGCACTGCGGCAAGCACCGCCGCCCGAAGGAGAACCTCGGCATCCTCCGCCTCGCGCTCGCCGAGGTGACCGCCGGGCGGCGCCTCACCCCGCGCGGCCGGGGGCTGCTGCAGCACGCCGTCGACTCGATGCTGGGCAAGCGCGGCGAGCCGGGCTCGGCATCGCACACCCGGCTACGCGACCGGCAGGCCGGGCAGGCCGCCGTCCCGGGGCACCACACGGTGGCCCGGGTGGTCGCCGACCGACTCGCCGACCTGCCGCAGCGGGCCGGGATCCGCGCCCTCGAACCGGTGCTGCGTCCGGTCGACACCGACGAGGCGGCGACGGCGAAGATTCCCGCCGGAACCCCGGTGCCGGAACCGGTGCGTCGGCTCGTCCGGCGTGCCCTCGCCGCGACGGTACCGGAGCTGGTCGCGGCCGGCGTCGTGCCCTCGGCCGAGGTGCTGGCCGGTCTGATTCCCCGGATCGCCGCGGCGGCCACCGCACGGGCCTACCCCGACCCGGCGCTGCGGGCGCTGATGGCGGCGAACTACCAGGCGTTCCGGGCCCGCCGCTCGCTGCTGCTGCTCAACCTCGAACACCAGGTACGGCTCGACGAACTGCCGTGGGTCCAGGCGGTCGCCGGGCACCGCGACGCGAGCGACGAGACCCGCTCCGACGCCTGGGCGACCCTGCGCCTGCTCGGCGAACTGGCGCTGACCGGCTTCCCCGCCACCAGCCTGCCGAATCCGCTGGTCCGGGAGCTGGCCGCGCTCGGACGGGAGGCCGGGGTCGAGCTGCCCTGGGTCGAGGAGCTGGCCGCCGACATCTTCGAGGGCCGGTTCTCGACCAAGTTCCTCCGCGCCGCGAAGATCGCCGCCGAGCAGCTCGACGGCAGCCTCTACGCGCGCTACTACGACATCGACTACGCGGCCGTGCTGCGGATCCCGGACCCGCCGCCCGTCCGGGCCGGACGCGGAACCGCGACCTCGGCCGCGTTCGACGCCCTCTGTCACGAGCGGGCCGCCGCCGGGCACCGCCGCGGGTCGGTGGCGGCGAACGGGACGGTGATCGAGCAGGCGCAGATCCTGACCACGCAGAACCTCGCCACGCTGGCGTACCCGGTCGGGGTACGCCCAGTCGACGGCTGGTCGACGCTGGCCCGCCGTACGTTCGCCCGGGTGCTCGTGCTGGCCGCCCGACTGGCCGGCAACCCTCGCCCGCTGCCCGCCATCAAGGACATCGGGTACGCGTGGCGCCAGCTGGTCTGCTACCTCTCCCTGCCCGGCGGGGACGACCCACGGGCGGTGGTCGACGAGTTGTGGGAGGACCTGCGGGCGGCGCCGGAGCAGGTGCGGGATCGGCTGACCCCGGTGCTGGCCGGGCTGGGTTACGTCGCCGCCGGTGGTGAGTTCGCCCCGGACGGCACCGGCGGCGCCGGTCGGCGGCTGCTGGGCTGGACCGTCGGACGGCACTGGCTCGACAACCGGCGGTGACCGACCCGGCCGAGCGTGATCATCCGCACGGCGGTTCGAACGGAAACCACGGGTTGCCCTAGGCTCCCGGACCGTGACCGACGACAGCCGTGCCCGCCACCCCGAGCCCGCAGGCGGGTCCACACTCTCCTCCGTCTGCGCCGTGGCCGGCGACGGTCGGCTCCGGCACGGTGCCGCGCTGAAGTTCTTCTGGGGTCCGATGGACTGCGGCAAGTCGACGATGGCGCTGCAGATGAACTACAACCACGCCCGGCAGGGCCGACGGGGGCTGGTGCTGACCCGCATCGACCGTTCGCTCGGTCCGCAGATCACCACCCGGATCGGTCTGGCCCACGAGGCGATCGAGGTCACCGACGACCTGGACCTGTGCGAACTCGTCCGGTCCCGGCTGGCCGACGGGCTCCGGATCGACTACCTGATCTGCGACGAGGCGTGCTTCTACACGGTGCGGCACGTCGAGCAGATGGCCGAGCTGGTCGACTGCTACGACATCGACGTGTTCGCGTTCGGCCTGGCCACCGACTTCCGCTCCTGTCTCTTCCCGGCCGCGCAGCGGCTGTTGGAGCTGGCCGACGAGGTGACCCGGATCCAGGTGGAGGTGCTCTGCTGGTGCGGCCGGCAGGGGCTGCTCAACGCCCGGGTCGTCGACGGCGCGGTGGTTCGGGAGGGCGAGCAGGTGGTCATCGGGGACACCGTCGACGAGGCCGAGGTGCGTTACCAGGTGCTCTGTCGGCAGCACTACCGCAGCGGCGACCTGGGCGTCCGGGTTCGTTGAACGCACCGGCGCGTTCGGTGGATGCCGTACGTTCGTCCGTGCCGGTGGTTGTTCGTCCTGAGGTGCCCGGGCTCAGCCCCAGAGGATCTCCACCGAGGTCTCCAGGGTGCGGGCAACCTTGACCGCCAGGTAGACCGAGGACGCGTAGTCGCCGGTCTCCATCGCGATGATGGTGCGCCGACTCACCCCGACCGCGTCGGCGAGCTGCTGCTGGGTCAGCCCCACCGTCCGGCGTCGGGCCCGTACCTGGGCGCCGGCCGTGCCGTTGTCCTGCCCGCGTACCGGTCCGCCGGTCCGCGTCTTCAGTCGAGGTTCCCGCTGTCGGCCTCGCGCCGCCAGCGACGAGCACCGGCACCCTGATTCAGAAGGGGTCGCCGCAGACCCGCCACCGGTCGCCGTCGCGGACCATCGGCATCTCCCGCTGGTCCACCGCGCCGGAACGACGGGTCAGTTTCGCCACCACGGTGGCCCGCAACTGTCCCTGGTCACTCGCGACCGACACGTCGTCGATGTCGTAGCGGCTGATCGTCGGAGGTACCGAGAGCCGTCGGACGAACTCCGCCCGGCTCCACCGCTCCCGGGTGTCCCCGCACAGCCGGTCGTACGCACCGTCCGGATCGCCGCCGACCACCTCACCCAGGAACGCCTCCGCCTCCCGCTGGGCCGCCGACGAGGACTCCCGTACGTGCTGGTAGTTCCAGGCGCCCAGCCCGGCGGCGCCCACACAGCAGAGGAAGAGACCGGCGGCGACCAGCGACAACATTCCCCGGGTCCGACTCGGCCGCCGGCCCGGGCGACGCCACAGCGGCTCGTTCCCCATGGCACCGACGGTAGATACGGCACCCGGTCCGGCGCAGGTCCATCCGGTTGTCCGATTCGAACCGGCCGGAACCGTCGGCCGGGCGAGGGTTGTCCGATCGGTGATCAACGAGGTGCTGTCAGCGACCGCCGGGTGGTCTACCGTCGGGACCACCCCCGTTCCCCACCCCGGGCCCCGGCACCCCGACCCGCTAGATCCCGAGGAGCCAGCGATGGCGCGTTACGTCCAGACGGTGCCGGCTCCACCCGACCCGTACTTCGGTGACCGGCTCCTGCGTTCCTGGCTCGACCGGCGGCTCGGCGTCGACGGACACGCCGCCGCCGCGTCCCGGCTGGCCGCCCTCGCCACCGACGTGACCGGACCGTTGCGGGCCGCGCACCTCGATGCCGAGACGCACCCGCCGACCCTGGTCCGCTACGACGGCTGGGGAGCCCGGGTCGACCGGGTCGAGACCTCGGCCGGTTGGCGGGCGCAGCGTGACGCGGCGGCCCGGCACGCCGTGGTCGCCCTGCCCTACCAGCCGCAGGCCCGGGCCAGTTGGGGTGCGGCGGCCCGGGTGGTCCAGCACGCGCTGCTGCACCTGTACGGGCCGGAGTCGGCGACCTTCTCCTGCCCGGTGGCAATGAGCGACGGCGCCGCCGCGCTGCTGGCCCGCCCCGAGGTGGATCCGGCGGTGCGGGACGCCTGGCTGCCCCGGCTGACCAGCACCGACCCGGCACGGGTGGTGTTCAGCGGACAGTGGATGACCGAGGCGCAGGGCGGCTCGGACCTGGCCCGCTCCAGCACCACCGGGCGGGCGGCCGACGACGGCTCGTGGCGGCTGACCGGCGAGAAGTGGTTCTGCTCGGCGGCCGACTCGGCCCTGGCGGTGGCGCTGGCCCGACCGGAGGGCGCCGGAGCCGGCAGCCGGGTTCTCGCGCCGTTCCTGGTGCCGCGCTACGCCGCCGACTCACCGCTCGCCGGTCCGGGTGCGGACCCGGACGGGCCGGCCCCCGGAGTCACCCTGCACCGGCTCAAGGACAAACTCGGCACGCGGGCGCTGCCGACGGCGGAGATCGGGTTGCGGGACGCGTACGCCTGGCCGCTGGGTGACCCCGGCCTGCCGGGTCTGGCCCGGGCGATGACCCTGGTCGTGGTGACCCGGCTGCACAACGCGGCGGCGGCCGCGGCCGGGATGCGCCGGGGTCTGGCGTACGCCCGGGCGTACGCCGACGCCCGCCAGGTCGCCGGTGGTCGGCTCGGCACCTCGCCCCTGCACCGGGCCACCCTCGGTGCGCTCGCGGTCGACACCGCCGGCGCGTTTGTCCTGGCCGGGCACGCGTTCGGGCTGCTCGGCCAGGTGGAGGTCGGTGCCGACCCGGCGGCCGCGGTCGAACTGCGGATCGTGGCACCGCTGGCCAAGCTCGCCACCGCACGGCTGGCGGTCGCCGCCGCGAGCGAATACGTCGAGTGCTTCGGCGGTGCCGGATACGTCGAGGACACCGGGATCCCCCGGCTGCTGCGGGACGCCCAGGTCCTGCCGATCTGGGAGGGCACCACCAACGTGCTCGCCCTGGACGTCCTGCGGGCCGTGGTCCGCGACGACGGCGCGGTGCCGCTGCTGGGCCGCCTCGACGCGGCGACCGACGCCGCCCGCCGGCTGCACCCGGCGCTGGCCGACGCGCTCGCCACCGGTACGGCCGAACTGCGGGCCACGCTCGCCGAGGTCACCGCCGAGCCGGAGGCGGTCGGCGCGGTCGCCGGGGCGCGCGGACTCGCCCTGCGGATGGCGTACCTGCTGACCACCGCACTGCTGGTGGAGCAGGCCGGCTGGGGTGACGAGGCGGCGGAGGTGGCCGCCCGGCTCTGGGCGCGTCGACGGCTGCGGGGTGGCGACATCGCCGCGGACGCGCACCACGAACTCGACCTGCTCTGCTGACCGGCGCGGGTCGGCCGGGTAATCCGGACCACACCCGTGTACCTGACAGGAGATGTCAGGTACAGCGGGCAGGCTGACCGGCATGAACAGCATCGGCGACCTCATCATGGTCAACCTCGACAGTCCCGACCCCCGCGCCCACGCCGAGTTCTACCACCGACTGCTCGGCTGGGAGATCACCGCCAGCGCGGACGAGTACGCCATGGTCACTGACGGGCACTCCTCGCTCGGCTTCGGCCTGGTCGAGGGCTACCAGCCGCCGGCCTGGCCGGACACCTCGGCCGGCAAGCGCTACCACCTCGACCTGTACGTCGACGACCTGGACAAGGCCGAGGCGGCGTGTCTTGAGGCGGGCGCGGCCCGGCCCGAGTTCCAACCGGGCGGCGAGCGGTGGCGGGTGCTGACCGACCCGGCCGGCCACCCGTTCTGCATCTGCCTTCGGCCCCGGGAGTGAACGTTCCCGCGCCCGGTCAGCCTCGGCGCCGGGCGCGGGCCGCCCAGATCGCGTACGCCGGATCCCGGTCCAGGTTGTGCCGGTCCCGGTCGTAGCGGCGGGTGGTCCGGGGGTCGGCGTGCCCCATCGCGTCCTGCACGTCCTCCAGCGGTACGCCCTCGGCCCGGGCGGTGGTGGCGAAGGCGTGCCGCAGTGAGTGCGGGGAGAGCCGTTCCCAGGCCGGGATGCCGGCCGTCCGGGCCAACCGCCGGACCAGCCGGAACACCGCGTGCCGGTCCAGCCGGTTGCCGCTCGCGGTGACCAGCAGTGGCCCGTCGAGCTGCTCCACCGGCCGTCGTGCCGCCGCCGCCCGGGCGGCCAGGTACGCGTCGACCGCGTACGCCGATCCGGGGGTCAGGGCCCGCCGGCGTGGTCGCCCGCCCTTGCCGACGAACCGCACGCTGCGGTGGCCCCGCTCGTGGCCGAGGTCGGCCAGGTCCAGCGAGACGAGTTCGCCGACCCGCAGTCCGAGGTCGGCCAGCAGGGCCAGCACCGCGCGGTTGCGTGGCGCGTTCGGGCCGGTGTCGGCCTCGGCGGCGGCGAGCAGGGCGTCGACCTCCTCGGAGGTCAACCCGACGGTGGCCGAGTGGTCCCGACTGACCCGTGGCCGGTCCGCCCCGGAGACCGGGTTCGTGTCCACCGCGCCGAGCCGGCCGAGGAACGTGTACCAGCTCGACAACGAGGAGAGCTTGCGGGCGACGGTGGCCGGGGTCAACGGCCGCCCGGTACGCGGGTCGACGCTGGACTCCAGGTCGCGGGCGTACGCGTTCACGTGCAGGAAGCCCGCGGCCAACGGCTCCAGCTCCTGATCGGTGCACCAGGAGAGCCACCCGGCGATGTCCCGCCGGTACGCCGCCCGGGTGTGTTCGGAGAGCCGACGGTTACGCAGCCACGCCTCGGTGAAGTCGGTCGCGGTGTGCGCGCGGGACGGCAGGGCGGCGGACCGGCGGGTGGGAACGGGGACGGATCGTGGCACGTGAGAAAGGTTCTCAGCCGATACGTCCCCGGTGTCGCAGGCGCGCCCGGCCAATCGGGCGGCAATGGCTGACGGGATCTGTCAGGTGTCCCGGTTAGCCTGGCCGGGTGCGCGCCAGTCGGCTGGTCTCCCTGCTGCTGCTCCTGCAGACCCGGGGGCGGATGACCGCCCAGGACCTCTCCCGCGTGCTCGAGGTGTCGGTACGGACGATCTACCGCGACGTGGAGTCACTCAGCGCGGCCGGTGTCCCGGTGTACGCCGACCGAGGGCCGGCCGGCGGCTACCAGTTGCTCGGCGGCTACCGCACCCGGTTGACCGGGCTGACCCCGGACGAGGCCGAAACCCTGTTCCTGGCCGGAATGCCGGGACCGGCCGCCGAACTCGGGCTCGGCGGGGTGGTCACCGCCGCCGAACTCAAACTCCGCGCCGCGCTGCCCGACGAACTCGGTGACCGGGCCGGCCGGATCCGCGACCGGTTCCACCTGGACGCCCCGGGCTGGTTCCGCAGGACCGAGCCGGTGCCACACCTGGCCGCGCTCGCCACGGCGGTCTGGGCCGAACGGGTGATCGAGATCCGGTACCGCCGGTGGAAGGCGCCCCGCGACGTCACCCGTCGACTCGGCCCGCTCGGCCTGGTGCTCAAGGCCGGCCGTTGGTATCTGGTCGCCCGACATCTCGGGCCGGTGCCGCCAGCCGCACCGGGAGGGCAGGCCGTACCCGAGCCGACGGCCGGCACCAGCGGGTCGAGGGTGGCGCCGGACCCGGGGTCGGCCGACCCGCTCCGGGCGTACCGGGTCGGCAGCGTGCTGGACCTGGAGGTACTCGACGAGCCGTTCGCCCGGCCGGTCGACTTCGATCTCGCCGCCTTCTGGGCGGAGTGGAGTCGCCGATACGAGGAGAGCGTGTACCAGGCGGAGGCGGAGGTCCGGATCAGGGCGGAGGCGCTGGAGCGGATGGCGTTCATCTTTCCGCCGGAGATGTCCCGGCGGGCCCGCCAGGCGGCCGGTCCGGTCGACGACACCGGCTGGCTGCGTACCGTGGTGCCGATCGAGTCGATCAGACACGGGCACGTCGAGCTGCTCAAACTCGGCGCCGACGTGGAGGTGCTGGCCCCACCGGAGCTGCGGGCCGCGTTCGCGGAGACCGCGCGGGCCCTGCACCACCACTACCACCCGGACCGTCCCGTCGGCTGACCGTGCTGTCGCCCGGGACCCGCTCGCGCCGTTCACCGGCCGACGGCGACCGGCGCGGCACCGACCTGCTCGCGTCGCGGGGCGGGCCGGCCGAGCCGGCGGACGCCCGGAACCGCCGCCGTGGCGACGCAGGCCACCGCCACCACCACGGCCGCCACGGCGAGCGGCGCCGCCGTGGACCAGGCGTCGGCGGCGAGCGGGGCGAGCGCGTAGCCCAGCGGCACCGCGGCCAGCGAGCAGAGCCAGTCGTACGAGCTGACCCGGGCCAGCACGTGCGGTGGGATCTCGGTCTGGACCACGGTCTCCCACACCGGGTTCAGGAAACCGAGCGCGGCCAGGGCGAAACCGTAGGCGAGCACGACGGTCCAGCCGGGCGCGGCGACGGCGAGCAGGGCCAACGGAAGCCCGTAGGTGGCCAGGCCCAGGTTCGCCACCAGCACCGGCCGTTTCGGTCTGGCCCGGGCGGCCAGCAGCGAACCGCCGAGCAGCCCGACCGCGCCCGCCTGCAGGACCAGCACCCAGACCGTCTCGCCGCCCAGCCGGTCGACGGCGACCGCCGGCCCGAGGGTGATCAGGACGGCCGCCGCCCCGTTCCAGATCCCGTGCGCGATGAGGCTGGTCCAGTACCAGTCGCGGGAGCGTACCTCGGTCCAGCCCTCCCGCAGGTCGGCCAGGAGCGGGCGGCGAGGGATCGGGGTGCGGCGTACCCGGATCATCGTCAGCAGCGCGGCGCTGGCGGCGAAGGTCGCCCCGTCGAGGACAAACGCCCAGCCCGGGCCGGCAGCCCAGATCAGCAGCCCGGCCAGTGCCGGGCCGACCAGCCGGACGGCGCTGGTGGCGGCGCCGAGCGCGGCGTTGGCCCGCTGTCGCCGCGGGCCCTCGACGGTCCCGGTGACCAGCGGGGCGGCGGTCGGCATGGCGAACGCCGAGGCGATTCCGCCGACCGCCGAGGCGACGGCGATGGTGGCGATCGCCGGTTCGTCGCCGAGCAGTTCCACCCCGACGGCGACCTGGGTCAGGCATCTGACCAGGTCGGTGGCGAGGGCGACGATCCGGGCGTCGAACCGGTCGGCGAGTACCCCGCCGAGTGGCAGGAGCAGCAGTTTCGGCACCATGGCGCAGCCGAGTACGAGGGCGAGCGCGGAACTGGACCCGGTGGCCCGCAGTACGGCGAGGGCGAGGGCGGCCGGCACGACCGCGTCACCGAGCGCGGAGAGGGTGCGCCCGAGAAAGAGCAGGTGGAAGGCCCGTGGCCGGAGGCGTGAGGTCACGACGCCCAAAGTAATTCGACATCGAATCTTTCGTCAACGAATAATTCTGCGTCAACGTAGGATCGTGGCGTGGCAGACCACGACTCGACCGACGCCCACGTCGCCCGCTGGCTCCCCGTACTGCCCGACCTCGACCCGGACGTCGAGGGCGCGGTCACCCGGGCGTCGCTGCTCACCAGCCACCTGCGCCGGGTCAAGGAGAAGGCGCTGGCCGACTTCGACCTGCAGCGACACGAGTTCGAGACACTGCACGCCCTGGCCGGCCGACACGGCCGGGCGGTACCGTCCCAACTCGCCGACGACCTCAACATCGCACCGCCGTCGGTGACCGCCCGGGTCGACGCCCTCGTCACCCGGGGCTACGTCCGACGTACCCCCTCCGACACCGACCGGCGGCGGGTCGACATCGCACTCACCGAGGAGGGCCGCACCGCCTGGCTCGACGCGATGGGACTCATCGGGCACGAGGAGGAGCGGCTGCTGGGCGTACTGACCGTCGCGGAACGGCGGACCCTGGCCGACCTGCTGCGCCGGGTCATGCTCGCCGCCGAGCATCCGTCCAGCTGACCGGCGGGAATGGCGGGGTGACCGTCGTCCCGTAGGTCGCTTTCCGCCATGCCCGGCCGGGAACGGGAACTGTCGCTACGACCCGTCGCCACCACGGTTGGCCGACGCCCGTGCGGCGTCGGGTCCGGGACCGGCCGCCAGGAACTCACGCGCCCCCCGCAGCCGGGTACGCAGCAGCGACACGGCCCGGTCCAGCCGCAACCGGACGTCGCCGGGACGAGCGACACCGAAATCGGCGAGCCGGGCCGCCGGGACGGCCGCCGGATCCAGACCGTCCCGCAACGCCACCAGCACCCCGAGGTCGTACCGGCTGACCGCGTCCGCGCCCGCCACGTTCAACACCCCCCGGTAGCCGTTCCCGGCCAGCTCCAGCAGGGCGTCGGCGAGATCGTCCACGTGCACCGGGGTACGGATCTCGTCGGTGAACAGCGCACCACGCAGCCGTCCGGAGACGAGACCGTGGGTCAGCAGCTCGTGCCCGCCCCGCCCGTCACCGAGGATGAGCGAGGTACGGACCACGGCCGCGTCCGGCGCCACCGCCCGTACCGCCGTCTCGGCCGCCGCCTTCGCCGCCCCGTACCGGTTGACCGGATCCGGCAACGCGTCCTCGTCGTAGTACACGTCCCGCCCGGAGAACACCGCGTCGCTGGAGACGTGTACCAGTCGTACCCCCGCCGCCGTCGCGGCCACCGCCACGTACGCCGCCCCGTCGGCCGTCGTGCGCCAGTCGTCGCGGTCCCGACCCGACGCGGCGTGGATCAGCACGTCGGGGCGGACCCGTTCGATGATCCGCCGTACCGCGGCCGGATCGCGGACGTCCAACTGCTCGTCGCCGGTCTCCGCCCGCTGGGCGAAGTACGTGCCGACCACCAGCCAGCCGGCCGACGCCGCGCGCTCGTACACCCGACGGCCCAGCGAGCCGGTCGCCCCGGTCAGCAGAATTCGTCCCGTCACCCGGGTGAGGGTAGCGACCTGCCCGCGTTCGGGGTGCCTCCCGGTCCCCGCACCCGCCGAAGAACGGATCCCGCAGGTCTCAATCGTGAAGCGCAGTCATGCCGTGGCGGCAGCGGCGGCCGTGCCCGCCGTCGAGGCCGCCCTGGCATCATCGATGACCATCCTCACCGCGTCCGCCGCCCATACCGATCGCCGGATCTCGTCGAAGCGGGTGTCGACCTCACGCCTCGGCAGATCAGGCAGCACACGCCACGCCCAGCCCATGGCGCCGACCAGAGCACAGAGCACCGCGGTGCTCGGGTCGACGGGCTCTGATCCTGTAACGGCGTCTCGCATCCGTCGGCGCGCCTGCGTCTCGACCGGTGATTCCAACCCACCTGGTGCTGGGTAGCGGGTGCGGGGGAAAATCTTCAACAACCTGTCGGTGTCGCGGCGGAGCATCCCTGTCTCGACGAGTCGATCCAGGACCATGGCTCGTACGCCCCTGGTGAGGCGCACGACCCAGTCTCTGGGTTCACGGGCTCTGCCGTCCTGCCGGATCTGACGAAGCGCGGCATCGGTGAGTGGGTGACCGGTCGCCGCCGGGTTGATCACGGCTACGCGGTTGCCGACGACGTCGATGCGTCCGGCCAGGGCGAGGTCCATGAGCTGTGCGCCGGACAGGCCGTAGTCGAGGTGCGTACCGGTGCCCCGGGCAACGCCGTCGACGTCATGGGCCAGCAGAGCGATCACCTCGGCCAGCGACACGTTCGTCATGGTTGAACGGTATCCACCTGGCACAACGCACCAGCGACGATCGGTGGTGCGGCACACGACCCGGACCGCCGAAAACGAGATCATCTCCGGGACACGCGGCACCGGTAGGGTCGTCACGTGGAACAGGACGAACGGCTCCGTCACTCCTCGTCGTTCGGCGCGGCGGCCACCGCGTACGCCGCGCACCGCCCGGACTATGCGCAGGCCGCGGCACGGTGGGCGCTGGAGCCCGCGCCCGGCTCGCGGGTGCTCGACCTCGGCGCCGGAACCGGCAAGCTGACCGCCACTCTGGTCGCGATGGGCGCCGACGTCACCGCGGTCGAGCCTGACCCGGCGATGCTCACCGAGCTGCGCCGCGCACTCCCGGATGTCCACGCACTGTCGGGTAGCGCCGAGGCGATACCGCTGCCCGACGCGTCCGTCGACGCCGTGCTGGCCGGCAACGCCATGCACTGGTTCGACATGGCCGTCGCAGGACCCGAGATCGCCAGGGTCCTGGTGCCCGGCGGCATCCTGGCCGGCCTGTGGAACGTCGTGGACGACCGGGTCGACTGGGTCGCCGGACTGGCCCGGGCCAGCGGGAGCGCGGCCATCGGCCCACGTGACACGCCCGCCAGCTGGCGTGCCGAGACGGCCGACATGCACCTTCCGAAGACGGGCGTGGCCGCGCGGTTCGGTTCGCCGGAGCAGGCCGAGTTTCCGCACGGTCAGCGTCGCACCGCCGCATCCCTCGCGGCGACACTCGGCACCCGGGCGGGAATGCTGGTCATGCCGGAACAGGAACGGCAGGCCACGCTCGACCGGATCCGCGCCTTCCTCGCGGGCAGACCGGAGACCGCGGACGGGGAGTTCACCCTCCCGATGCTGACCTGCGTGCTGCGTGTCCGGCGGCGGTGAGAGGCATCCACGGCGAATTGCTCGGCCGGCGGGCGCAGGCGGTTTTGGGGCCGTCACGACCGTGCACCCGGCAGGAGCCGGTGGAGACGCGGAGACCGCCTGATCAGACCAGGCCCGAAAGAGGCTGAAACCTTGACCCACGTGCACGGCGGGGCAGCACAGGTGTTGGACACCCGTACCCTCAACCGGGCCCTGCTCGACCGTCAACTGCTGCTCCGCCGGTCCGACCTGTCGCCGCTGGCGGCCATCGAACACCTGGTCGGGCTGCAGGCCCAAGCCCCCAACCCGCCCTACATCGGCCTGTGGACCAGGCTGGCCGACTTTCGCCACGAGGACCTGTCCCAGCTGATCACCGACCGCCGGGCGGTACGCATCGCGCTCATGCGGTGCACCATCCACCTGGTCTCAGCCGACGACTGCCTACGGCTACGTCCCCTGTTGCAAGCCGCGATCGAGCGCGCCATGGCCGGGCAGTTCGGCCGCCAGACAAGCGGCATCGATCCCGGCGAGATCGCCGACGTGGCCCGGCAACTGCTCCAGGAACGTCCACTGACCTTTGCCGAACTCGGCAAGGCGATGTCCGAACACTGGCCGCACCGCGACCCGGCCGCCCTCGCCCAGTCCGCGCGCTGCCTGCTACCCCTGGTCCAGGTGCCACCACGCGGACTGTGGGGTGTCAGCGGCCAGGCCGCACACACCACCGCGCAGACCTGGCTGGGCCGCCCCCTGCGGGACGTCCCGCAACCCGACGACACGGTACTGCGCTACCTGGCCGCCTTCGGTCCCGCCTCGGTCAAGGACCTGCAGAAATGGTCGGGACTGACCAGACTCGGAGAAGTCGTCACACGCCTTCACCCGAAACTTCGGCGCTACCGGGACCAGACCGGCACCGAACTGTTCGACCTGGTCGGCGCTGCTCCACTGCCGGACGCCGACACCGAAGTCCCCGTCCGCTTCCTCCCCGAGTACGACAACATCCTGCTCTCCCACGCCGACCGCACGCGGATCATGGACGAAGCCCACCGGCCCGCGGTCTTCACCAACAACGGCATCATCAGATCGACCATCCTGGTCGACGGCTTCGTCCGCGGCCTCTGGCGGATCACCCGCGAACGGACCTCCGCAACGCTGGAGATCGAACCGTTCAGCCGTCTCGCCACGGCCGACATCGAAGCCCTCACCCAGGAAGGCGCCCGTCTCCTGGCCTTCGCCGCCGCCGACTCGGACACGCGTGAAGTGGTGCTCAGCCAATAGGAACACCCCCGGGACCGCGGTCCGGCGGATCTGCCCGCGTTCGAGCCGTGCGGGTGGACGGCGCCGGTGCGGGCGGTAATGGCGATGTCGTCGAGGTCGAGTCAAGCGCACTCCTCGGCCCGACCGCCCTGGTCACTGGCCTATCTCACATGTTGGTTCCGACACGTTGATCGGGCACCACTCGGGCAAGAAGTTCGGGCACCACCTGTTGTTTCGATGCATCGATGGATATCGTGCGTCAGCTTCTTCCGGCACCACCGGGCCCTGGCCCGGTGTCTCGTGAAGTCGGCTGGTCGTTCGATCTGTCAACGCCTGTCGGGGGACCCGCCAGCCCGGCTCCTGCCTCACGATCGCTCGGCCTCGGAGGAGTCGGCGGGTGGTTGTTCGATCGGGAAGAAGATCGGGCTGAGTAGGTATTGTGCGCGGTCCGGTGTTGGCTGGTGGGTCAGCCGGGGTGCGATCACGCGACGCAGTTCGCCGATCATCTCTTCCAGTTCGCTGGGGTCGAGCCAAATGGCGTGTTGTCGGTAGCCGACGAGGTCCGTTACCGGGTCGGCGTTCTCGCGGTCGAGGTAGGCGCCGAACTCAGCGACTACTTGGGCGAATGGCACAGCAATGATCGGTGGAACCTCGGCCAACAGGGTCAGTGCTGCCGGCGTTCGAGGGTGGCTGGTAGCCGGTAGGAGTCGGTGCCGATCCCGATCAGAAGGTGGGACTTGCCAGTGCCGGAGTTCCCGATCAGCACCAAAGGCGCGCCGGCGCGTACCCAGGCGGGGTTGGCGAGGTTGTTGACGTAGACGGGGTCGACGTGGAGGTTCTTGTCGTAGTCGAAGTCCTCCAGCCGCTTTGGTCGGTAGAACGCGGCGTCGCGTACCAGCCGGAGCTTGCGCCGCTCCGCCCGATCTGCGACCTCGACGCGGAGCAGTTCCAGCAGAAACGGTGAAGCCGCTGGGCCTCACCGCGCGTAGCGTCTCCGAAGAGGGGCGCGGAGTGACTGGAACGGAAGTCGGCAGGACGCGAAGGTGTTCACCGGTTGGAGGCCGGCTCCCGCAGATCCGGTCGTCCTGCGCCGGCACCGTTCAACGGCCCGTCGCTCTGCGTTTCGCCGCGTCTTGACATGCCTCCACCGGGTGGCCGGCCGCCGCGTTCTCCAGGTCGTCGATGCTGCCGGACATGATCGTGCGGATGTGTTCGGTGATGTGCTGGAGCGGCCAGTCCCACCAGGCCAGCGCGAGAAGGCGGTTGATGTCGGCATCGCTGTAGCGGCGGCGGATGAGACGGGCGGGGTTGCCGCCGACGATGCCGTAGTCGGGCACATCGTCAACGACGACGGAACCGGAAGCGATGGCCGCTCCGTTGCCGATACGGACGCCGGGCATCACCATGGCCCGGTAGCCGAACCAGACGTCGTGGCCCACCACGGTGTCACCCCGTCCGGGCAGGCCGGTGATGAGATCGAAGTGCTCCGCCCAGGAACCACCCATGATCGGGAAGGGAAAAGTTGAAGGACCGTCCATGCGGTGGTTGGCGCCGTTCATGATGAACCGCACACCCTCGCCGAGCGCGCAGAACTTCCCGATGACCAACTTCTCCGGCCCGTAGTGATACAGCACGTTGCGGGTCTCGAACGCGGTCGGATCATCCGGATCGTCGTAGTAGGAGAACTCACCGACCTCGATCAGCGGGGAGGTGACCAGCGGCTTCAACAGCACCACACGAGGCTGCCCGGGCATCGGATGCACCACGGTCGGGTCGGCGGGAACAGGCGGCATCACCAGTTGCTTCCTTTCTGCATTTTGGGCGCCGAGGGACGTCAGGCCGGCCCTCCACGCCCGGCCGTCAGGCGCAGCAAGGTGGCCCCGCCGGATCCGTTCTCACCGATGGTCCCCGGCGCGCTCGCCCGCAGCGAGCGGGCAGGCCACCGAGTCAAGGACGAGCCTGCCGTTGAAGGACCTGATGACGGCGAGGGCGGTGAGCTGTGTAGGCATGCGGGGACTCCCAAAGCACTCGAGGACGAGGCGGCCGTCAAGGGCCGCGTGGCCGGGCGAACGCTTCGGAAGAGCATCGATCACCCCACTAGTGCGACAACTGCTACATTAAGATGCTCCCATAACGCCGTCCCCTCGAGCAAACGGACTACCAGCGATGACTCCCGCAGCCCCAGGACCGGAAGGCATCCGGCCGCCGCCGACCCGCCGCCGACCCGGGGGCCGCACCGCCCGCATTCGTACGCAGGTACTCGACGCGGTCCGCGCGGAGTTCAGCGAGCACGGTTATGACGGGCTCACCATGGACGCCGTCGCAGCCCGCGCCGGCGTGCACCGCGCAACGGTGTACCGGCGCTGGGGGGACACCGGCGGCCTGCTCGCCGACGTTCTCGACGCGGCGAGCGACGACGACTGGCAGCCACCGGACACCGGCTCGCTGGAAGGCGACCTGGCAGCACTGAACCAAGAGATACAGGCAGCCCTCACCGCACAACCGCCGATCGTGGCAGCCCTGATCGCCGCCTCGTTCCGCTCCGAGAAAGCCGCCCACGCCCAACGACGGCTCTGGGAGGACCGGTACGCCCGCTGCGAGATCGTCGTCAGCCGGGCCGTTCGGCGCGGCGAACTCCCGCCGTACACCGACGCTCGGCGACTGCTCATCGCCGCCACCGCGCCGCTGTACCACCAACTCGTGCTCCTCCGCATGCCACCCGACCCGGGCCTGCCCGACCATGCGGCCAGAACCGCCGCCCTCGCCGCAGCCGCCGGAGCCTTCACCGAAGCCCCGTCAACGAGCGACGCCTGAGGCTTGACCGGTTCCCCAGCCCTTCGAAGGCTCGCACGTGCGTTTCATAGGCGGTGTTCCCCCTGACCGCCAATTCCGTCCCTGCCAGTCTCGCCCCCTGATCGTCGACCCAGCGCCTCACGCCGCGACGGCCAGCACACCGCCGGCATGACTTTCCCTGAGCCGCACCAGATGCACTGAGCCAGGACAGGCCCGCACCGAGGCTCCGGCGTCACGTCTGCTGTCGGTGCTACACCATAATGGTCATTATGGTGTAGCCGGTCTGAGGCTCGGTTTCCGGTGGCCCAGGGGCATGTGGGCTAATTATTGGATTACCGGTATTTACAATCCGATAATTGGTCCTGGCACCTGGGACCGGCTTCCGAACGAGCGTCGCCGTGCCTTGTACGACAGTGCCGCCGCGGCCTCCCTCGCGGGCAGGGTCGTTCTGTGCCTCCGGAGGCCTCCGCTACGCCGTCGCCCTGGTCGTGGCCGCGCCCGGCACCGGCGACGCTCCGACCAGAAACCGTTTGAGCCAACGCTCCGGCTTCCCGTAGGTTGCCTGCGGCCCACCACGCTGAGGACAGAGGACATAACCGCGTGACCCCGCCCGCTCTCTAGACCTGACTGCCACTCACCGGTAGCCGACGCTCCCGTCGGTTCTGCCGGGCTGCCCTCACGCGCCCGGTCATACCGCGTTTGAGGTCGCGCGCAATCGACCTCGTGTCAGGTCTCAAGAGATCAGGTCCGAAGAAATCATGTCTTCACAACCTCATATCGTGCTGCCCTGGGTCGTTCGTCGGACCCGGCTGCCCCTGCTGTCGATGCGGTGTGTCGACTGCCGGTCCGAGTCGGCGACCACCGGCGCGGGCAGGTTCCGCGTCAACGCCAACGGCAAACTGCTGGACGTGTGGCTGCTGGTCCGCTGCGTAAGCTGCGACCGGACGAGCAAGCTCACCGTGCACGAGCGCACGCCGGTGACATCCTTCGATCCGGCCGAGCTGCACGGCTACGGCGTCAACGATCCGGATCTGGTGGCGGCCAGGCTGTTGGATCCGCTGCTCGCCCGGCGCAACCATTTCACCCTGGACTGGACGGGGGCCTGGCGGCTGGACACCCCGTCGGCGTGGCCCGATCAGGCGTGGCCGGTCCAGGTGCAGGTGGTCTTCGAGGATCCGGTACCGGTGCGCCCGGAACGGCTCATCGCACAGGGGCTCGGCGTCAGCCGCAGCGAGGTACTGCGCCGGACCAAGTGCGACATTCCGCTGCATCGTCGAACGAGCACCGGATTCACCTTCACCGTGCTCGCCGGCGACTGACGGGGCGGGTAGCCGGGCGGACCGCCCGGCTACCCGCCCTACGCCCGCTGCGTGCCCCGGACGCGCACAGCGGTTGCCGCCAAGCCGACGATCCTCGACCTGAGGTCGGTCATGGGGTGCGGTTATGCGGACAGTCGCTGGAGCCATTCCGTCAGAAGTTGCTGTTCGGCCTGACTGAGGGCCTTCTGGCCGGACAGTGCCGCGCGCAGGGCACGGGCAGCGCCGCGCGGCCCCGGTTCCTCCACCGCCGGTTCCTGGGTGGTGATGGTGGTGATCATCGATTCGCGCAGGGCGACAAGGAGCGCGGGGTCTCGCTCGGGCTCGGGGACGGACTGCCAGGTCAGGACGGCGCCGCTGGCGGTGGCGTGGACGATCTGGGCGGCGAGTCCCTCTTCCACGCGCAGGAGCCCCGCGCCGGCGATGCGACGGATCCGGTCCATGAGGAGTTCGAGGCCGGTCCGGAACACGGTCGTAGACCGGGCGGGTTCGCCGTACATCAGTGCGTACAACGCGGGGTTGGTCAGTCCGAACTCGACGACGGTGTCCCAGCCGTCGCGCAGTTCCTTGACCGGGTCCTGCGGTGTGGGCTCGATCTGCTGCTTGACTGCCAGGAACCGGGTGAATCCGTGCTCGGCCACCGCGTCCAGCAGCCCCTTCTTGTCGCCGAACAGCCGGTAGAGGGCCGGCGGCTGCAGTCCGGCGGCGTCTGCGACCGCCCGGGTGGTGACCGCGTCGCGTCCCCCGCGCTCCAGCAGGCCCGTCGCGGCGTCGATGATCCGGCGGCGCGTCTGCTCTCGCGCGGCGGCGCCGGGCTCCGCGGCGCGTGGGGTGCGGGTCGGTTCAACAGCCATAGAAGCAACGATACGACCTCGGAACTGAGGTGGTATCACTGTTATCAGCTTCATGTTTCCATCGCTGCTATCATCGGTATCGTGGCTACGGTTTCAACGGAAACAGCGAGGAGAACTGTCGTGTCCGACCGTTTGCGGATCATCGGGGTGGAAGAGACCGTTGTCGTGCCCGCCGTCTACGAGGCGTACCAGCGGGCCGGATCGCCGCAGATTTTCTCGCGGGGCTTCGGGGACAGCCCGATCGCGAAGAACCTGCACGACGTCGGTGAGCAGCGGCTGGCGCACATGGACGATCAGGGAATCGACGTTGCCGTGCTGTCCCTGTCGTCTCCGGGCGTGCAGGACCTGCCGGAGACCGACGCCGTGGCGGTGGCGCGCGAGGCCAATGACCAGCTTGCCGCGATCGTCGCCTCCCGGCCCGACCGCTTCCAGGCGTTCGCCGCGATTCCCACCCAGTCGCCGGCGGCGGCCGCGGCCGAGCTGGAGCGCGCCGTATGCGAGCTGGGCTTTCCCGGAGCCATGCTGTACGGCCGCACCGGGGACAAGCTGGCCGATCACCCGGACAACGACGAGCTGTACGCGATGGCCGAGCGGTTGGCCGTGCCGCTGCACTTCCACCCGCAGACACCGGTTCAGCCCGTCATCGACGCCTACTACTCCGACCTCCCCGAGCCCATGGGCCCCGTACTGGCCGGAGCCGGACTCGGCTGGTACTACGACCTCGGCATCCAGTACCTGCGCATGATCTTCTCGGGGGTCTTCGACCGGTTCCCCGACCTGCAGGTGATCGCCGGGCACTGGGGCGAGGTCGTGATGTTCTACCTCGACCACACCGGCTTCTTCGGCGAGGCGGGTCGCCTGCGCCAGCCCCTGGCGGACTACTTCAAGAACCACTTCTGGGTCGCCGGCAGCGGCACCAACAGCCCCCGCTACCTGCGCTGGACCGCCGAAGTGATGGGCACCGACCGGATGCTGTACTCCACCGACTACCCCTTCACCTACGGCTTCCGCCCCGGCGGCTTCCCCTACGTCGACACCAGCAACGGTGAAGCTCGCTCCTTCCTGGAGAACTCACCGTTCACCGACGAACAGAAGGCTGACATCGGCCACCGCAACTGGGAACGCCTCACCGCCCGCGCCAAGCGCCCGACGGCCTGAAACGCCACCTACAGGATCCGCGATGATGTGATGGCCGTCACAGGCGAGACTGTCGAGAACGTGGCCGCGGCTCCGTCCCCGGGGCACAGGACGGACCGAACCAAGGAGAAACACCATGAAGTACCTGCTGCTGAAGCACTACCGCGGAGCGCCGGCACCGGTCAACGACACGCCGATGGACCGGTGGACGCCGGAGGAGGTCGACGCCCACATGCAGTACATGCGCGACTTCGCGGCCCGCCTGGAGGAGACGGGCGAATACGTCGACGGCCAGGCACTGGCACCCGAGGGCGCGTTCGTACGGTACGACGGCGAGGGGCGCCCGCCGGTGACCGACGGCCCGTTCGCCGAGACCAAGGACCTCATCGCCGGTTGGATGATCATCGACGTGGAGTCCTGGGACCGCGCGGTCGAGCTGGCCGGGGAGCTGTCCGCCGCCCCCGGCGCGGGCGGCGAGCCGATCCACGAGTGGCTCGAGGTGCGGCCGTTCCTCACCGAGTCGGCCACGATCACCGAGTGAACGAGCAGTTGCTGCGGGAGCTCGTACCCGCGGTGATCGGTATCCTCGGCCGGCGCGGAGCGGACTTCGCGTCGGCCGAGGACGCCGTACAGGAAGCCCTGATCCGGGCGCTGGAGACCTGGCGGGACGATCCACCGCGCGACCCGAGGGCGTGGCTGGTCGCGGTGTCGTGGCGGAAGTTCCTCGACGCCGTCCGAGCCGAGGCGTCGCGGCGCGGGCGGGAGCTCACGGTGGCGGTCGAACCGCCCGCCGGTCCGGCGCCGGCGGTGGACGACACGCTGCGACTGTTCTTCCTGTGCGCGCACCCGACGTTGCCGCAGGCGGCAGCCGTCGCGTTGACACTGCGTGCGGTCGGTGGGCTGACCACCCGCCAGATCGCCGAGGCCTACCTGGTGCCCGAGGCGACGATGGCGCAGCGGATCAGCCGGGCCAAACGGCGGATCACGGGGCTGCCGCTCGACCAGCCGGGTGATCTCGGCACGGTGCTGCGCGTGCTGTACCTCGTCTTCAACGAGGGGTACGGCGGGAATGTCGACCTGGCGGCCGAGGCGATCCGCCTGACCCGCCAACTCGTCGCCCTGACCGACGAACCCGAGGTCGCGGGGCTGCTGGCGCTGATGCTGCTGCACCATGCGCGGCGGGCGTCCCGCATCGGCCCGGGCGGCCGTCTGGTGCCGCTGGCCGACCAGGACCGCGGTCGGTGGGACACCCGGCTGATCGCCGAGGGTGTCGAGGTCCTGCAGGCCGCGCTGGCCCGCGACCGACTGGGCGAATACCAGGCGCAGGCCGCGATCGCCGCCCTGCACGCGGACGCCCACGACGCCGCCGAAACCGACTGGGTGCAGATCGTGGAGTGGTACGACGAACTGCTGCGCCTCACCGACAGCCCGGTGGTACGGCTCAACCGGGCGGTGGCCGTCGGCGAGGCAGACGGACCACAGGTCGGCCTGGCGGCGTTGGCCGACGTGGGCCCCGACCTGCCCCGGTACGCCGCGGTGACGGCGTACCTGCAGGAACGCGCCGGTGACCTCGAACGCGCCGCCGAGGGGTACGCCGAAGCCGCCCGTGCCGCCACCAGCGTCCTGGAGCGCGACCACCTCACCCGGGAGGCCGCTCGGGTGCGGCAACTGCTGCGGCCGTGAGTCCAGGGGCGGCCCCGCCGACGGGTTCACCGTGCCGGCTGGCGTGAGCCGGACAGCCCGGCCGGATCCGATCCGCACACGCCAGCCGTTGCCGAAGAACGCCCCGCCACCATCGCCGACCCCACCGAGGAGACGGGGAGAGAGGTGTCAGTCCTTGCGGCCGGGAAGCATGGCCAACGCCTGGGAGCGCTGCGCGACAAGGTCGGCGTAGGTGCCGTCGCGTTCGGCCCAGCGATGCGTGCGGACCCCCTTCACGAGAATTTCGCGTGGGGTGGGATTTTCCGAGAGTAGTCGCATCGCCTCGGTCGCGAAGTCGTCGAGCGGCAGTGCGCGCGGGTTCACCCTCTCCTGGCCTGCCGTGGCGACGGCCGGGGGGACGAGCTCGACGACATCGACACCGGTACCGTCGAGCTGCGCGCGCAGTGCCTCGGAGTAGGCGTGCACCGCGGCCTTCGAGGCGGCGTAGCTGGGCATGGGCGGAAACGGCAGGAAGGCGATGCCGGAGGTGACGGTGATGAAGGTGCCGGCGCCGCGCCGAACCAGGTGCGGGGTGAAGGCGTCGATGACGCGGATGGTGCCGACCAGGTTGGTGTCGATCGTCCTCGCTGCCGCCTCGAAGTGCGCGGGGTCACGCAGGTCCTCGAGGAGCATGACGCCCGACATGGTCACCACCGTGTCGAGCCCGGGGTAACGGGCGAGCACGGCGTCACGGCCAGACGCGACAGAGGCGCTGTCGGTGACGTCGATGCTGAACGTACCGAATCCTTCCCCGGCGAGTGCCGAGAGTGCCTCCGGGCTGCGGCCGCCCACGGCCACGGTGCTGCCCGCCACGGCGAACCGCCGGGCCAGCTCTCGTCCGATACCCGAGGTCCCGCCGACGATGAGAACGGTGCGGTTGGAGAGATCCACCAGATCTTCCCTTCGATCCAGTGCGCCGACGACGTTCAGATCCGCGACGCAGACGATGATCCTTCTGTCCCTTCCCGGAAGGAGGGGTGCGACCAAGTCTCGACGGTCTTCGCCGGACGTGGCAGGACCCCGTTTTCCCTGGTCCTGCCAGGGCCCCCGCTGACGCGGGCGCACGGTACTACGGTGTCGATATGAAGGACGGGGAATCCGGCAACCGGCTCGGCAGCTACCTTCGTGCCCGGCGTGAGCTGGTCTCGCCGGCGCAGGCCGGACTCCCGTCCGGTGGTAACCGCCGGGTGCCCGGCCTGCGCCGTGAGGAAGTCGCCCTCCTCGCGGGAATCAGTCCCGACTACTACCTGCGCCTGGAACGGGGCCGTGACAAGAACCCGTCACCGCAGGTCCTCGAAGCACTCGCGCGCGTCCTGCAACTCGACGACATCGAGCGGACGTACCTGCTCAGCCTCGTGGCGGCGCGCCCCAGGACGCCGCGCCGCACGCGGCCCGAGCACGTACCGGCACGAGTGCACGAGTTGCTCGCCCACCTTCAGATCCCCGCCTTCGTCGAGGGGCGCGCGTTTGACGTCCTGGCCGCCAACCCCATGGCTGTCGCGTTGTCCCCCCGCCTGCGCCCCGGCCAGAACCGGCTCCGTTCGCTCTTCCTCGATCCCGAGGAGCAGGCCTTTCACCAGGACTGGGCAACAGCCGCCGTCGACTTCATCGCCACCCTTCGCACCACCATCGGGGACGACACCGAGAACCCCCGGTTCGTCGAGCTCGTCGGAGAACTCGCACTGTCCAGTCAGCGGTTCCGTGCCCTGTGGGCCCGCCACGACGTCCGCACGCTCAGCGGAGGCACAACCACCGTCTACCATCCCGTCGTCGGTGAACTACGCCTCCACCGGGACAAACTTCCCATCGAAGATGTCATCCTCGTCGTCTACTACCCGGACAGGGACAGCGACAGCGACGAGAAACTGCGGCTGCTCGCCGCGCTCTCCCACAGCGAGCCCGCCGGCACCGGGCACGACAGACCCGGCCCGCAGTGATCATGACACCGCCGACCGCGGTCCCGGCCGGCGGCGCCGCAGGTCCGCGTCCCGGCCGTCGACCAAGCGCCGGCCACTAGACTTCCCCGGCGATGGACCCGCAGACCCCCGCCCCGGACCAGACCGTCGAGACCCGACCGTGCGCCCACTGTGGACGACCGGTGCCGCAGCGGGCCGCCGCCGGCCGACCGTTCCGCTACTGCCGGGACAACGACGGCGCCTGCCAGCGCGCCTCCCGTAACCAGCGGATGCGGCAACGCGACGCCCCCGGCCTCGCCGGCCAGGTCGCCCGCGCCTGGGAACTCGTCGACCGGCTCGACCAGATGACCGGAACCCTCAGCGAGGCGCTACACGCCGAACTGTCCCCGGCCGGAGTGGAACGGCAACTCGCCGAGGTTCGGGCCGAGGCCGCCACCCAGATCGCCGCCGCGCACACCGAACGGGACGAGGCGCGCCGCGAGGCCGAGACCGCGGCGCAGACCCTGCACCAGGCCCAGCAGGCGGCGATCGCCGCGGCCGCCGACCGGGCCGCCGCGCGGGAAGAGTCGCAGCGGGCCGCCGAACTCGCCGACCGGGCCCGTGCCGAGGCGGCCGCCGCGTTCGCCGCCCGGGACGCCGCCGCGCAGGCGGAGAGCGCGGCGCTCGCGCTGCGTACCCAGGCGGAGCGGGACCGCGACGCGGCCCGCCGGGAAGTCGCGGCGCTGCGCGCCGAAGCCGACGCCGACCGGCGGCGGCTGGCCGACCTGACCCGGGAGCGGGACACCGACCGGGCCGCCGCCGAGCACGCCGAACGGACTGCCGCCGAGGCCCGCGCCGCCGCCGACACCGCCCGCGGCACGGCCACCGACGCGCTCGCCGCCGCCGACCGGTACCGGGCCGAGGCCGCCGAGGCCCGTACCGCCGCCGAGACCGCCACCCGGGACGCCGACCGGGCCCGCGCCGAGGCGCGGCAGGCGGAGACCGCGGCCACCCAGGCCCGCGCGGACGCCCGGGCCGCCCAGACGGACCGGGACCGGGTCGTCGCCGACCTACGCGACGCCCGGGACGCCGCGGCCGCCGCCGAGGCCCGGCTGGCGGACCTGACGGTGCGCCTCGCCGCCGCCGAAGCCGAACGGGACGCGGCCCGCGGCAGCGCCGCGCAGCTCACCACCCAGGTCAGCGACCTGGCGGCGGCGCTGGCCAGCCTCAGCGCCCGGGCCGCCGCCGGTGCCCAGCCGGCGGCTCCGGGACCCGCCCCGACCGGCTGACCCACGGCCCGGTGCGCCGGCAAGCCACGAACCGGCCGGGACAGGCACAATTCGCCCCCAGCCAGGGTGACCCCGGTCACTCAGCCGTTGATCCGGCTACGCTTCGAACGTTCGACGACACGTAGGTTTCTGACACCGGGCGGGAATCGCCCACCCGGCACATGTCGTTACAACGATAAGAACCAGCATCACGACCGAGGGGAAAGCCGATCATGGGCGAGCGCATGCTGCGCGGGAGCCGTCTGGGAGCAGTGAGCTACGAGTCCGACCGCAACACCGAGCTTGCCCCGCGACAGACCCGAGAGTACCTCTGCGCCAAGGGCCACCAGTTCGAGGTGCCGTTCGCCGTCGACGCCGAGGTCCCGATGACCTGGGAATGCAAGTTCGACGGCAGCGTCGCCCGGCTCGTCGACGGCAGCGAGCCCGAGCAGAAGAAGGCCAAGCCGCCACGCACCCACTGGGACATGCTGCTCGAGCGCCGGTCGATCGCCGAACTGGAGAACATTCTCGCCGAACGGCTCGAAGAGGTCCGTACCCGGCGCGGCCGGGCCTGACCAGCGACACGCCGCATCCCGCACCGCCCCCACCGGCAGCCGCCGTGGGGGCGGTGTTCTTTGTCGACGGCGTCCGGACAGCCGGAACCGACACCGTTCAGTGCCCGCGCGGCTCCACGATCTCACCCTCGATTGCCGGCCCCCGGCCGACCGACGACGGCGGCGGGGGGACCGGCGGCTCGGTGTGCTCCGTACGGGTCCCGGCCCGCCGTACCCGCACCCGCCGCGGCCCGAACAGGTCCCCGGCGACCGCCGCGGACACCCGACGCTCCGCCGCCCGCTGCACCCCCCGACGAGCCAGCCGCCGTACCGGCGGAAGCACCAGAAGCAGCCCCGCGGCGCCCGTCACCAGACCCGGCACAGCGAGCAGGATCCCGGCCAGCAGGCCGACCAGACCGTTCGTGACCTGCTCCCCCGGCGGCTGACCGCCCTGCGCCGCGGCCCGGAAACCCCGCCAGGCCCGCATCCCCTCACGGCGCAGCAGCACCAGCCCCGCCGCCGACACGGCCAGCAGCAGCAGAATCGCCCAGCCGAAACCGATCCCATGACCGACCAGCACGAACACCGTGATCTCCACGACCACGGTCAGCAGCAGTGCCAGCGGCACGAACCTGAGCCCTCGGCGCATGTCACCCCATCCGGATGTCGGAACCACAAGTGTCCCGTCCATCCAGCATGACACGCCAGCCCGTCACGGCCACCGTGACCGCTGGTCGCGTCCGCCGCCCCGACCCGACGCCGGCCGCCGGTCGAACACCGACCAGAGCGTCACCCGCCACAACGCCTCACCGATGATCACCGGGCTCATCTTGCTCGCCCCCCGCTCCCGCTCGGCGAACGTGATCGGCACCTCGACCGTACGCAGCCCCGCCCGGTGCGCCCGCCAGGAGAGCTCCACCTGGAACGAGTAGCCCTGCGAGGCGACCGACTCCAGGTCGAGCCGACGCAACGCCGGCACCCGGTACACCCGGAACCCGCCCGTCGCGTCCGACAACGGCATCCCCAACGCGACCCGGGTGTAGAGGTTCCCGCCCCGGGACAGCAACTGCCGACGACGCGGCCAGTTCACCACCCGCCCACCAGCCGTCCACCGCGAACCGATCACCACATCGGCGTCCCGGGCCGCCTCCAGCAGCCGGGGCAGCTCCTCCGGGGCGTGCGAACCGTCCGCGTCCATCTCGACGACCGCGTCGTAGCCGCGGTCCGCGGCCCATCCGAACCCGGCCACGTACGCCGCCCCGAGACCCTGCTTACCGGCCCGGTGCAGGACGTGGACCCGGCCGTCCGCCCGCGCCATCCGGTCCGCGAGCGCACCGGTGCCGTCCGGGCTGTCGTCGTCGACGACCAGGACCTCGACCGCCGGCACCGACCGCCGGATCCGGTCGACGATCACCGTGACGTTGTCGGCCTCGTTGTAGGTCGGAACCACCACCAGGACCCGACCCACCCCCGCAACACCCGCCCCGTCCGCCTCATTCACCGCTCCTCCGCATCCGCCGGGTCGCCGGCCGTCGCCGTACCCGCCACGGGAACCGGACGACGACGGACCACCACCGCCGCGGCCAGGGCCGCCACCGCCACCGCCAACAGCGCCAACTCGGGCCAGACACCGACCCGGGTCGCGACCGTACGGGCATCCCCGAGGCGCATCTGCCGGGTCACCACCGCACTCGTGTTGAACCCGGTCGCGCCGGTTACCCGCCCGTCGGCCCCGACGAACCCCGAAACACCGACCGTGGAGGCCATCAACGCCTCCCGGCCGTGCTCCACCGCCCGCAGCCGTACCATCGCCAGCTGCTGCTCCGCCTCGGCCGCGTTGAACGTCGCGTTGTTCGTCTGCACCACCAGCACCCGCGCCCCACCGGTCACGGTGTCCCGGACCAGCCCGTCGTAGGCGACCTCGAAACAGATCACGTCCCCCAACGGCACCCCGCCGACCCGCAGCACCCCCGGCCGCTCACCGGCCACGAAGTCGTTACGGACCCGGTCGACCTCCTTGCTGACCATCCGGGCGATCGACCGCAACGGGATGTACTCGGCGAACGGCACCGGATGCCGCTTGACGTACATCTGGGACGGGTCCAGGCCGGTACCCGGCAACCACACCAGCCCCGCGTTACGCACCTGCCCCTCGCCCGGACCGAGCAGCACCGCGCCGACCAGGATCGGCGCCGCGACCGCGTCGGCGGCCGCCGAGATCCGGGCCGCCGCGTCCGGGTTACGGGTCGGGTCGATGTCGCTGGAGTTCTCCGGCCAGACCACCAGGTCCGGCCGCCGCTCCTCGCCGGCCGCCACCCGACCGGCCAGCGCGATGGTCGCGTTGACGTGGTTGTCCAACACCGCCCGCCGCTGCGCGTTGAAGTCCAACCCCATCCGCGGCACGTTGCCCTGGATGATCGCGACCGTCGCGGTATCCGCCCCGGACCCGACACCCACCGGCAGCAGCAGACCAGCCACGGCGACCACCAGCGCCCCGGCGACCAGACCGACGGCCCGCACCCGGCCGGCGACACCCAGCCCCCGCCACGGCCGCCACAGCGCCGCGACCAACAGCCCACCAGCCACGGCGACGCCGAAGGTGACCAGCGGTGCCCCGCCCAGCGCGGCCAGCCGCAGCAGCGGCGAATCCCCCTGACTGAACGCGAGCCGCCCCCACGGGAACCCACCGAACGGGGTCCGGTCCCGCAACGCCTCCTGAGCCACCCACAACACACCGGTGACCACCGGCCACACCCACCGGACCCGGTCGGTCAACACACTCGTCGCCGCGATCCCGGCCCCGAGCAGCCCCAGGTAGCACGCCTGCAACCCGGACAACAGCAGCCACGGCAGATTGCCGGTGTAAAGGTTCGTCCAGCTCAGCATCGGCACGAACAGGACCAGCCCGGCGACCGCCCCCAACCCGAACCCGGCCCGGATCCGACGACGGTGCACGGCCGCGGTGAGCAGCGCCACACCGACCGGCGCCAACCACCAGAACCCGAACGGCGGAAACGCCGACAGCAGCGCCAGCCCGGCCAGTGCCGCGGCGGCCAACCCCACCAGCAGCGGCAGCGGCCGCCCGGCCCGATCCGGTCGACCATGCCCACCCGAACCGACCGGCCCTCTCGGCGGCGGCCCGTCGCCGCCGCCCGCAACCGTCGTCCCGGCCGTGTCCACCACAGTCACGCGTGCCTCACCGTCATGTCGGTCGCCACCGACGACCGGCGGCGGGTGGGGATCCACCCGCGGAAGGCTACCGGCCCGGAGACGAAAATCGGGGCGCGGCCGACAGCCGCGCCCCGATGCTCCCAGGCCCTTCCCGGCCGGTGTGGTCAGGGAGCCGCACCACGACCTTCGGACCGACCGGACGCGAACTGGCTGTTCCCGTCAGGCCGTTGTCTACTGGCCGTCCGCACCACCCTGCCCATGCACCGGTAACCGCGGCCGGTTCGCGCCGCCCCGCCGACCCCCGCCCGCTGGACCTGGCCGTCGCGACACATCGATACACATGTCACTCGGCCAGCGGACGAAGGGACGAAGCGAACAGCAGCCGCTTCCCGTTGTAGGACTCAAAGACGGTACGTGGTCACCCCCGGGCGCTGTCAACTGCCCCCGGGCCAGTCGTCCGATTCGGTCCGGCGTGTCGCGTCCGGCGGGTCGTCGAGCGCGGCGAACATCACACCGCGCGACGACCACCGTCACCCGAAGCCCGGCATGACCTCACGTTCCGCGACCAGAAATCCCCGCGCCACGGCCGACCGTCACCGCCGCTCCAGATGCCGGCGCAGCAACCCCGCCACCGCCTCCGGATACCGCCCCGCCAACAGCCCGGCCGCCGCCAACACGTAGTCCACGTCCAGGACCGGACACGCCTCCCGAGGCACCGGCCAACCACCACCGTGGTCGGTCAACACCGCGTCCAGCACCCCACCGGCGACCGCCGGCCCGGCATGGCGCAGCACCCCACCGGAGCCGACCAGCAGCCGCACATCCCGCAGATCCCGGGCCGGCACACCCGCCGAACCACCACCGCGCGCGTGTCGACGTACCGCCACCACCGCCGCCAACGTGGCGATCCGCCGCTCCACCGCCCGCCCCGCCGGATCCTCGACCAACCGACCCGGATCCGCCGCCAACACCTCCGCCGCCTGCGCCAGCGGCCCGTCCTCACCCGGACCCAGCAGCCGCTCCGCCGCGGCGGCCGCGACCACCCCCGGCGCGCTCCACCGCATCCCCAGATCACCCTCGACGGTCCGGGCCCGCCACAACGTGCCGGCCGCCGCCGCCCCCGGCCCACCGGCCCGCTCGTCCGGCACCAGCACCGAATACACGTCCGTGGTCGCCCCGCCCACATCCACCACCGCCAGATCCCCACCAACCAGGTCGGCGAGGGCGGCGACCCCGGTCAACACCGCGTCCGGGGTCGCCGCCCGCACCAGCCGGGCGAACCGGGCCCCCCGGGACAACCGCTTGCCACCGATCACATGCCGCAGGAACACCTCCCGGATCGCCGCCCGGGCCGGACCCGCGACCAGGACCCCGATCGCCGGCAACACGTTCTCGGTCACCGTCACCGGCACCCCCCGACCGGCCAGCGACTCCCGCACCCGAGGCGCCGCCTCCACGTTCCCGGCGACCACCACCGGCGTACGCCACCGCGCCCCGGCCAACCGGCCGGCGTTGTGCAGCAGCACCTCCGCGTCCCCGCCGTCGGTCCCGCCGACCAGCAGCACCACGTCCGGCCGGGCCGCCCGCAACGCCACCAACCCCGCCTGGTCCAGCCGTCCCGCCGCCACGTGCACCACCCGGGCCCCGGCCGACAACCCGACCTGGTGACCGGCCCGCGCCGTGATCAGCCGCTCGTAGCCGAGCACCGCGAGCCGCAACCCACCGCCAGCCGACGAACAGACGTACCACGGCGCCGACGAGACGCCCGACAGGCCGGCGGTGGCGTCACCGACCGCCGCGTCCAAGCCGTGCAGCACATCGGTGCCGACCGTCGTCGGCCGCGCCGCCGCACCCAGCAGCCCACCGCCGGCAAGATCGACCACCGCCACCTTCGTCCAGGTGGAGCCGACATCGGCGCAGATCACATACGACATCGGCACCGCCACCACTACCGCGGTTCGGTGGCCGGCCCCGACCCGCCGGACACGTCAGCACCCGACCCGGCACCGACCGGCACCACCACCGTGCCGACCGCGGTCACCGCCACCAACGGCGGATCCACCACCTCCGCCGCCGACGGCCCCCGGTCCGGCCGGCCCCGACACACCACCCGGCAGACGAAGTCCACCGTCCGGCTCCGGGTACCGACCCGGGTCACCGTCGCCACCACCTCGACCACGTCCCCGGCCCGTACCGGCGCCAAAAACCGCACATCCGAATAGCCGGCGAACAACCCCTCGTCGCCATCCGCCCGGATACACACCTCGGTCGCCGCATCCCCGAACAACCCCAACGCGTACGCCCCGTCGACCAGGCTCCCCGCGTAGTGCGCATGCCCGTACGGCACATACCGCCGATGCGTCACCGACAACCCGAGACGCGGATCGTCGACCGACCCGCCACCGGAAACCTGACCCGTCATCCCGCCACTCCCGTCCCCGCCGCCGGACGGGTCGACCCGACCCGCCCCGCCCGAGCCGCCGACGCGGCCGGCACCAACCGATGCACCAGATAACTCGCCACCTCACGCGGCGTCGTACCCCGACCGAAGATCCGATCCACCCCGAGCTCGGCCGCCATCGACTCGTCGAACCGCGGACCACCCACCACCAGCAACGGCCGCCGCCCCGCCGGCAACGCCTCCCGGAACGCCGCCGACATCTCCCGCACGTTCTGCAGATGCGCGTCCCGCTGCGTCACCACCTGCGACACCAGCACCGCGTCCGCCCGCGCCGCCCGCGCCGACGCCACCAGATCCGGCACACTCACCTGCGCCCCCAGGTTCGTCACCGCCAACTCCCGGTAGTACTCCAGGCCCTTCTCCCCGGCGACCCCCTTCACGTTCAGGATCGCGTCGATGCCCACCGTGTGCGCGTCCGTGCCGATACACGCCCCCACCACCGACAACTTCCGCCGCAGCCGCCGTCGAACCACCGCGTTGACGTCCTTCGCCGACAACAACGGAAAGTCCCGCTCCACCACCCGCACCGCCGACAGGTCCACCAGATGGTTCACCCGCCCGTACACGACGAAGAACGTGAACCCGTCACCCATCTGCCGGGCATGCACCAACAACGCCGGCTCCAGCCCCATCTTCGCCGCCAACTGCAGCGCCGCACCCTCCGCCCGCTTGTCGTGCGGTACCGGCAGGGTGAACGACACCTGCACCATCCCGTCCCCGGTGCTGTCCCCGTACGGCCGCACCACCGCCCCGCCCGTCACGACACCCCACCCCCCGCAGCCGACAGACCCGCCTCCAACAACTCCGTCGCCGGGTTGTAGTAGCCGTCGGCGTGCGCCACCACCCCGTCCAGACCCCGACCCCGATCCGCCGGCCGCTTCGTGATCCCGAACGTGCCGTCCCCGATCGCCGCCAACAACCCCTCGTCGACGATCCGCGCCAACAACCCCTCCGCCTCACCCAACACCTGATGCGCCCGCCGCTGGATGAACCCACCCGGCACCGGCACAAAATCCTCGTGCAGCCCACCCGCCGCCCCGAGCACGTACCGCACGTTCTGCAGAGCGATGTCCCGGTCCGACAACCACGGCGTCACCACCGCCTCGGTCATCATCCCCACCAGCAGAATCCCCTGCCCGGTCAACGTCCCCGCCAGATTGAAGAACCCGTCCAGCAGATTCCCCCGGAACACGTCACCGGTCATGTGCCGGGTCGGCGGCATCCACTTCAACGGCGCGTCCGGAAACAACTCCCGCGCCAACAGGGCATGCGCCAACTCCAACCGGAACGACTCCGGCACATCCGGATCGATCTCGAACGCGTGCCCCAGCCCCAACTGCCAGTCCGCCAACCCCGCCTCGTGCGCGAAATACTCGTTCAACAACTGCGACACCGTCACCGTGTGCGCGTCCGCGACCGCGTCCGCCGTCGTCAGATAGTTGTCCTCACCCGTGTTGATGATGATCCCCGCCCGGGCGTGCACCTGCCGGGAAAACCGCTGGTCCACAAAGGTCCGCACCGGATTGATGTCCCGGAACAGAATCCCGTACATCGAATCGTTCAACATCATGTCCAGCCGCTCCAGCCCGGCCAGCACCGCCATCTCCGGCATGCACAACCCCGACGCGTAGTTCGTCAACCGCACGTACCGGCCCAACTCCCGCGACGACGAATCCAACGCCGCCCGCATCAACCGGAAGTTCTCCTGCGTCGCGTACGTCCCCGCGTACCCCTCCCGGGTCGCCCCCTCCGGCACGTAGTCCAACAACGACTGACCCGTCGACCGGATCACCGCGATCACGTCCGCACCCGCCCGCGCCGCCGCCTGCGCCTGCGGAATGTCCTCGTAGATGTCCCCGGTCGCCACGATCAGATAGATCCACGGCCGACGACCCCCACCCGTCGACGGCGGCCCCCCGAACCGGCGCACCAACCGCTCCCGCTCCGCACGCCGCCGGTCGACCCGCCGCAACCCCACCCCGACCGACCGCCGCGCCGCCACCGCCGCCGACCGCCGCACCCGACCCGACGGCAGCCCGAACCGCACCGACCCCGCCGCCGCCTTCTGCGCCAACAACGTCAACGCCGCACCGACATCCTGACCCGCCGCCGGCGCACCGAACTCCCGCGCCAACGCGTCGAAGACCGGCAACGCCACCCCGTGCGCCAACCCCACCTCGGCAACCACCGCGTCCACCAGCCGGTTCACCCACGGAATACCGTCCGGATCCGCCCCGACCACCCCGGCCAGCCGCAACACCGCCCGCTCCACCGACACCGTCGTATGCCCACGCGCCAACTCCACCACCGGCGCACCGGCCCGCCGCGCCAACTCCCGGACCCGCCGCACCAACACCGGATCCAGGCCCAACTTCCCGCCGACCCGCGGCCCGTCAACCCCCGACACCGACGACCACCCCCAGACTCATCCGACACCGTCCTCGAAGATCACCGAACCGCGCAGCACCGTCCGCCGACACACCGGCAACGGCGTCGGATCATCCGGCCCCCGCACCTCCGGATCCGCCGCCACCAACACCGGCAGACCACCGTCCACCCCGGCCGGCGTCGACCACACCGCGAACGTCGCCGCCGCCCCCGGCGCCAACACCCCCTCCGCCGGCCCCCGACCCGCCGCACCACCCTCGAACCCGGTCGGCAACGCCCGCCAACCACCCCGGGTGTGCGCCGCGAACGCCGCCCGCACACTCAACCGCTGCACCGGACTGAAATGCGCCACCGCCGCCCGCACCGACCCCCACGGATCCAACGGCGTCACCGGCGAATCCGACCCGAAGGCCAACGTCACCCCCGTCGCGTGCATCGCCCCCATCGGATTCGACGCCAACGCCCGCTCCACCCCCAACCGCGACGCGTACATCCGCCGCTCACCACCCCACAGGCGGTCGAATGCCGGCTGCATGCTCGCCACGATCCCGAACTCGACAAACCCGGCGATCAACCGCTTGTTCATGATCTCCGCGTGCTCCACCCGGTGCCGGGCCGCCCGCAACCGCTCCACCCCGAGCCGCTCCGCCGCCAACCCGAACCCGGCCAGCACCGTCCCGATCGCCACGTCCCCGATCGCGTGGAACCCGCCCTGCAGCCCGTGCGCCGCACAGTCGACCAGGTGGTCCCGCACCTGCTCCGCCGACAGATAGCCGTGCCCACACGCACCCGGCTCCCCGTCGGCGTACGGCACCGACACATGCGCCGTACGCGCACCCAACGCCCCGTCCGCGAACAGATCACCACCAGCGCCGACGGCACCCAACTCCCTGGCCCGCGCCGCCCCCAGCAACTCGCCCCAGTAGCCGTACACCTCCGGACCGCCGTCACCCGACCGGGACAGCACCGCCGTGAAGTCCTCCTCACTGGAGATCTCCGGCCCGCCACACTCGTGCACCGCCGCGATCCCCAACGACGCCGCCCGCCGCAACGCCACCCCCTGCGCCGCCCGCCGCTGCACCGACGTCACCGAACCGAGCGCCACCTCCCGCACCACATGGTGGGCGTCCCGCCGCAACCACCCCGACACGTCGTAGCCCGGCATCCGCACCACCTCCGGCACCGCCGCCAGCAACGCCGACGAACACAACGCCGAATGCAGCGACGCCTGCGACAGGTACACCCGCCGACCCCCGGCCGCCCGATCCAGCTCCGCCGCATCCGGCACCCGCCGGTCCGACCAACCCGACTCGTCCCAGCCGTGCCCCAACACCACCGCGTCCACCGGCAGCCCCGCCGCGAACCCGGCCACCGCGTCCAGCACCTCCCGCGCCGAACCCGTCGCGGACAGATCCAGCCCCGACAACGCCAACCCGGTGTCGGTGGCATGCACATGGGCGTCCACGAACGCTGGCGTGACCAGCGCACCGTCCAACTCCACCACCCGGTCCGCCCCGGGCGCGTCGTCGTCGGCACCGAGCCAGGCGATCCGCCCGTCCCGGACCAGCAACGCCGTCGCCCGAGGGTCGGCGGGACAGTACAACCGCCCACCCCGGTACAGGGTCGAAGAAGCCGGCACGGTCGCCGAGGAGCCGATCGTCGTCGAGGGGTTCGTCATGGTCTCAGTCTGCCGCCAGCCGGTCCTCGAACAACCCACGCACTCCCGGGACCTGCCGCACCAACCCCAACGCGTACTCCGCGTGCCCGGGCACGTACCCGTTGCCGATCAGCATCGTCACGTCGGCCGCCAGACCCTCCGCCCCCAACGCCGCCGCGGCGAAACTCGTCGCCATCGAGAAGAACACCACCGTCCCGCCGGACGCGGTCGCCAACACCGCCCCGTGCTCGCACCCCGGCACGTCGACACAGACCACCGTGACGTCCGCCGGTCCGCCCAGCACCCCGGTCACCGCCGCCGCCAACCCCACCGGATCCCGCGCGTCGGCCAACACCACGTCCGACGCCACCCCGGCGGCCAGCAGCCGGTCCCGCTCCGCCGCCACCGGCACCACCCCGACCGTTCGACGGGCACCCGAGCGCGCCGCCGCCACCAGCGACAACGACCCGCTCTTGCCACCCCCGCCGAGCACCGCCACCGTCGGCGCGTCGTACCGGCGCACCGTGCGGGCGGTCAACGCCGGCGCGCCACAGACGTCCAGCACCGCCAGACTGAGCCGGGGGTCGAGATCGTCGGGCAGCACCGCCACGATGGACCGGGCGAACAGGATCGCGTGCCCGGCACACGGCACCTGCTCGCCACGCCCGTCCCAGCCGGCCAGGCCGTCGGTGACGACCAGCGGCGTCAGGGTCAGCGACACCAGCGTCGCCACCCGGTCCCCGGGCTTCACCGGCAACGGCGAGTCCGGCCCCACCTCGGCCACGACGCCGACCAGCATGCCCCCCGACCCGGTGACCGGATTGTGCATCTTGCCCCGGTCGCCGATGATGCCGAGAACCTCCGCCCGGACCGCCGCCCCATCCCCCGCGTGCTTCTCCGACAACTGCCGGAAGCTCGCCGCGTCCAGGTTCAGCCACTCGACCGCGACCCGCACCTCGTCGGACCGGATCACCGGAGACGGATCCAACCGGTACGCCGCCTGCGGCAGCACCCCGGCCGGCTCGACCACCCGGTGCAACCCGACCGGAGAGGAGAACGACTCCACGCCCACGGCCGCACCACCTCCCCTCACCGCACACGACCCGCACTCGTGATCAGCCGGCACTCCGCCAGCCATCGGCCCATACTGACGAAAAACTTACGGCAGAATATTTTCTCCACGGGAAATTTTCCAGTAGCGTTCGCAGCACGGTACCCGCGGCACGACAGTTGAGGAGGCCACCGTGACCCAGGCCGAACCCGCCACCACACTCCTCACACCTGACGACACGGCCCGCCCCACAACCACCCCGCCGACCACCGCCGGCGCCCCAGGCCAGCCGTACGAATACCGCCGCCGCCCACTCGTCGAACCCGACTGGACCCGCTTCCCGGGCTGGCGACAGGTCACCCGCGACCAGTGGGAATCCGCCCAGTGGCAACGCGCCAACTGCGTCAAGAACGTCCGCCAACTGCACGCCGTGCTCGGCGACACCATCGACGAGGACTGCTACGCCGACCTCACCGCCGACCAGACCGGACACGCCACCATGTCCATGCTGGTCCCACCCCAGATGATCAACACGATGGTGCCCGACGGACCGGTCACCGGCGACACCTTCCGCGCCGACCCGATCCGGCGCTACATGCTCCCGCTCGCCACCGACCGGCGCGCCGACTGGCCCTCCCACCCGTACGCCACCCGCGACTCACTGCACGAACACGACATGTGGGTCGCCGAGGGACTCACCCACCGCTACCCCACCAAGGTCCTCGCCGAACTGCTCGCCACCTGCCCGCAGTACTGCGGCCACTGCACCCGGATGGACCTCGTCGGCAACTCCACCCCGACCGTCGACAAACTCAAGCTCAGCCTCAAGCCCCTCGACCGGTACGACGCCCACATCGACTACCTCCGCACCCACCCCGAGGTACGCGACGTCGTCGTCTCCGGCGGAGACGTCGCCAACGTGCCCTGGCGGCACCTGGAGTCGTACCTGATGCGGCTACTCGGCACCGAGACCGTCCGCGACATCCGGCTCGCCACCAAGGCGCTGGCCGGCCTTCCACAGCACTGGCTCCAGGCCGAGGTGGTGGAGGGACTGGAGCGGGTCGCCCGGACCGCCGCCCGCCGTGGCGTCAACCTCGCCATCCACACCCACGTCAACCACGTCCAGTCGCTGACCCCGCTGGTCGCCAGGGCCGCACAGACCGCGCTCGAGGTCGGCGTCCGCGACGTACGCAACCAGGGGGTGCTGCTGCGGGGAGTGAACGCCACCGCTCCCGACCTGCTCGACCTCTGCTTCGCGCTGCAGGGCGAGGCGGGAATCCTGCCCTACTACTTCTACATGTGCGACATGATCCCGAACGCCGAACACTGGCGGGTCCCGGTCTGGCACGCCCAGCGGCTCCAGCACGACATGATGGGCTACCTGCCGGGTTACGCGACCCCGCGGATCGTCTGCGACGTGCCGTTCGTCGGCAAACGCTGGGTCCACATGCTCACCGAGTACGACCGGGAACGCGGCATCTCGTACTGGACGAAGAACTACCGCACGTCGATCGAGTCCGGAGACGAGACCGCGTTGGCGCGGCGCTACGCGTACTACGACCCGATCGACACCCTGCCCGAGGCCGGCCGGGCCTGGTGGGCCCGGCACGGCGCTCAGTCCGTCCACTAGGGACGTCGGTTACCGGTCGAACGTCTCCTTGGCGTTGCGTCCGGCTTCCTTCACGTGCTGCCCGGCCTGCTTCGCCTTGGCGTGCGACTGCTCCGAGGCTCCCTCGGAGCGCATCTGCTCGTTGTCCGAGCGGTCGCCCATCCGCTCCTTGGCGGCGCCCTTCAACTGCTCGGCCTTGTTCTTCATCTTGTCCATGGCACTCATGGCGCATCCACTCCTCACCTCGGCGCGCGGCCCCCTGCGGGGCCAGCTGATCCGTCAGTAGGTTGCCCTCCAACGAACGCCTGAAACCCGGCTAATACCGTCATCCGCCCTATTCGCCGCATTCTGCCGGGCCGTTGGGTGGGCCCCACCTTTCGTGGCCACCTGCTGTTCGGGTGGTGTGAGCCACTTCCGGTACGGCATCCTAGGATGCTAGTTCAGGCTGGGTCGCGGCCCCGGAACGGCAGGCGCCCGAGATTCCTCAGCACGGCGGGACCGGGGGTCGAGTGGTTGACTGGGGAGATGGCAGAGATCGTCCTCATCCGGCACGGGGAGACCACCTGGAGCGCCAGTCACCGGCACACGTCGTACACGGATCTGGAGCTGACCCCGGACGGCGAGCGACAGGCCCGGGAGGTGGCCGGCGCGGTCGGCGGCCGACGGTTCGCCGCCGTGCTCGCCAGCCCTCGGCGACGGGCCCTGCGCACCGCCGAGCTGGCCGGCCTCACCGTGACGGAGATCCTCGACGACCTCGCGGAGTGGAACTACGGCGGTTACGAGGGACGGACCACCGACCAGATCCGGCAGGAGCGGCCCGACTGGGTGCTCTGGACCGACGGCTGTCCGGACGGCGAGTCACCGGATCAGGTCGCCGAACGGCTCGACCGGGTCCTGGCCCGCGCCACCACGCTGCTGGAGACCGGCGACGTCGCCCTGGTCGGCCACGGGCACAGTCTGCGGGTGGCGGGGGCCCGGTGGATCGGGTTGCCGGCCAGCGGCGGTGGTCGACTGCGGCTGGACACCGCCACCGTCTCCGCGCTCGGCTACGAGCACGGCCGACCGGTCATCCTGCGCTGGAACTCGGCGGCTCACTCGTCAGCGGGCGGGGCCGGGACGCCTCCCGCGTCGCGCTGATCTTCGGAGGCCGACTCTCGTACGGCGTGGAGAGCACCACCGTGGTCCGGGTGGTGACGTTGGCCGCGGTACGAATCTCCTGCAGCAACCGCTCCAGGTCCACCGGACTCGCCACCCGCACCAGCAGCAGGTAGAAGTCCTCCCCCGCCACCGAGTAGCACGAGTCGATCTCGGGCAGGTGCGCCAACCGCTCCGGCGCGTCGTCCGGCTGTGAGGGGTCGAACGGCCGGATCGCGACGAACGCGCTCAGTGGCAGGTCGAGCGCCTCGTAGGAGACCCTGGCGGCGTACCCCCTGATCACCCCACGCTGCTCCAGCCGGCGGACCCGCTGGTGCACCGCGGAGACCGACAGCCCCACCCGTTCCGCAAGATCGGTGTACGACAGCCGCCCGTCGGCGGTCAACGCCGCGACGATGGCCCGATCGATCTCCTCCACGACGTGCAACCTACCGGAAGCGGGCCGTACCGCGAGCGGGGCGGACCGGCGGGACCGGTGTGGCCCCGACCGACGACCGGGCCCGCCGGCCGACGCCTCCACGGGCCGCCGACGGCGGCGTGACCGTCGGCGGCGGCAGGCCGGTCAGCGGGTCAGGGAGCGGGCGATGACCAGCCGCTGAATCTGGTTGGTCCCCTCGACGATCTGCAGCACCTTCGCCTCCCGGAAGTACCGCTCCACCGGGTGGTCCGCCACGTAACCGGCGCCGCCGAGCACCTGCACCGCCTCGGTGGCCACCCGCATCGCGGTGTCGGTGGCGAAGAGCTTCGCCTTCGCCGCCTCCGTCGAGTACGGCCGCCCGGCGTCCCGCAGCCGGGCCGCCGCCAGCATCAGCGCCCGGGCCGCCGCGACCTGGGTGGCCAGGTCGGCGAGGAGAAATCCGATGCCCTGGAACTCGATGACCGGGCGCCCGAACTGCTCCCGTTGCCGGGCGTAGTCGACGGCGTAGTCGAGTGCCGCCTGGGCCAGCCCGACCGCACAGGCGGCGATGCCGAGTCGCCCACTGTCCAACGCGGACATGGCGATCCGGAAACCGAATCCCTCCGCACCCACCAGGCGGTCGACCGGCACCCGGGCGTCGTCGAAGGCGATCTGCGCGATCGGCGAGGAGCGCAGTCCCATGGTGCGCTCCGGCTGCTGCGGCACGATCCCGGGCGTGCCGGCATCGGCGAGCAGGCAGGAGATGCCCCGGGGACCGGGCTCACCGGTGCGGCAGAAGATGTTGTAGAAGTCGGCGACGCCGGCGTGGGTGATCCAGGCCTTCGTGCCCGAGACGACGTACTCCTCGCCGTCCCGGGTCGCCCGGGTGGTCAACGCCGCCGCGTCCGAACCGCCCTGCGGCTCGGAGAGGCAGTACGCGCCGAGCAGTTCACCACCGATCATGTCCGGCAGCAGCTTGCGGACCTGGTCACCGCCGTGGGCGGCCACCGGGTAGCAGGAGAGGGTGTGCACGCTGACCGCCTCGGCGACGGCCAGCCAGCGGCTCGCGAGGATCTCCAGCACCTGCAGGTAGACCTCGTACGGCTGGGCCGCGCCGCCGTACTCCTCCGGGTACGGCAGGCCGAGCAGTCCGGCCCGGCCGAGGGTACGGACCAGGTCCCGGGGAAAGACGCCCCGGGTCTCGAAGTCGGCGACCCTCGGCGCGAGTTCCCCGTCGGCGATCTCGGTGACGAGGCCGAGCAGTTCGTGCGCCTCCTCGTTGGGCAGGATCCGCTCGACGGTCGGGCCACCCCGGTAACTCGCGTTCACAGCTGGACCAGCTCTCTGGAGACGGTGTTGAACCGCTGCGCCCCGTCCGGGGTACAGGCCACGATGTCCTCGATCCGGGCACCGTGCCGGCCGCCGAGATAGATGCCCGGCTCGATGGAGAACGCCATCCCCGCCTCCAGCGGCAGGTTGTTGCCGGCGACCAGGTACGGGTCCTCGTGGCCGTCCAGACCGATGCCGTGCCCGGTCCGGTGCAGGAACGCGGCACCGTATCCGGCGTCGGCGATCACCTCCCGGGCGACCGAGTCCACCGCCTCGGCGGTGACGCCGGGGCGTACCGCCCCGACGGCGGCCCGCTGCGCGGCGTGCAGCACCTGGTAGTACTCGGCGAAGTCCGGCGGTGGCGGGCCGATCACGTAGCACCGGGTGGCGTCCGAGCGGTAGCCGGAGGGCATCGTCCCGCCGATGTCGACCACCACCGGCTCGCCGACCCCGATCGGCCGGTCGGAGCTGCCGTGGTGCGGGCTGGCCCCGTTCGGACCGGCGGCCACGATGGTGAAGTCGGCGGTGGCGTGCCCGGCCTCCCGGATCGCCGCCGCGATGTCCGCCGCGACCTGGTTCTCGGTGCGGCCGGGACGCAGCCAGCGCGCCATCCGGGCGTGCACCGCGTCGATCGCGGCGCCCGCCTCGCGCAGCGCGTCCAGTTCGGCCGGTGACTTGCGCAGCCGCAGTGACCGGAGCACGTCGCCGGCCAGCCGCTGGGTGGTGTCGGGCAGGGCGGCGCGCAGTGCGAGGGCCTGCTCGGCCCACATCCGGTTGCCCAGGCCGACCGTCCGCACCGGCCCGTCGAGCGCCCGCACCACCAGCGGGTACGGGTCGCCGCCGTCCGGATGGTCGACGATCCGTACGCCGGTACGGGGCGCCGGGGAGGCCTCGGCGGCCGGCCGTTCCAGGGCCGGCACGACGAGGGTGGGCTCGCCGTACGCGGGCAGGACCAGCAGGGTGAGCCGTTCCTGCGCGTGGGCGTGGTAGCCGGTCAGGTAACGCAGATCGGAGCCGGGCGAGATGAGCAGGGCGTCCAGGCCAGCCTCGGCGGCGGCGCGCTGCGCGGCGGCCAGCCGCTGCGGCGGATAGAGGTCGTCGTAACCCACGTCACTAGCTTAACGGTCGTTCAAGGCCGGTACACCGTCGGTCCGGACGAATGGATCACCGAGGCACGGTCCGGTGGGCCATCGACGGAGGCGCCCGCCCGCCGGTGGGTCGTGGCGGGTTGGACAACGCCGCCACGGCACGCCGCCGAACCGGCGGGTCCGCCGCGCCGCCACCGGGATCGCCATCCCGGGTCGCGCTGTGCCAGGCTGTCCGGGTGAGCCACCGCCCGCTGCTCCTCATCGACGCACCCAGCCTCTACTTCCGGGCGTACTTCGGCATCCCGGAGTCCGCCGCCAGGGCACCCGACGGCACGCCGGTCAACGCGGTACGCGGCTTCCTGGACATGGTCACCACGCTGATCCGCACCCGCCGGCCGGACCGGCTGGTGTGCGCCCTGGACTACGACTGGCGACCCGCCTGGCGGGTGGCGCTGCTGCCCTCGTACAAGGCGCACCGGCTGGCCCCCGACGGCGGCGAGGTCGTCCCGGACACCCTCTCCCCCCAGGTGCCGCTCCTGCTGGACCTGCTCGCGGCGTTCGGCATACCGGCGATCGGCGCCGACGGCTACGAGGCCGACGACGTACTCGGCACCCTCGCCGCCCGCGAACCGGCACCGGTCGAGGTCGCCTCCGGAGACCGCGACCTGTTCCAGCTCATCGACGACGACCGGCCGGTCCGGCTGCTCTACTGCGGCAAGGGCGTGGCGAAACTGGAGGACTGCGACGACGCGGCGGTGCGGACCCGGTACGGCGTACCGGCCGCCGGCTACGCCGACTTCGCGGCGCTGCGCGGCGACCCCAGCGACGGCCTGCCCGGTGTGCCCGGAGTCGGGGAGAAGACCGCCGCCCGGCTGGTCGACCGGTACGGCAGCCTGGACGGCATCCTCGCCGCGCTGGACGATCCCACGTCCGGGTTCGCCCCGGGACTGCGGACCAAGCTCTCCGCCGCCCGCGACTACCTGGCGGTGGCACCGACCGTGGTCCGGGTGGCGCTGGACGTGCCGCTGCGCCCGCTGGACACCGCCCTGCCCGCCGCACCGGTCGACGCCGACCAGGTGCTCGCGCTCGCCGAGAAGTGGAACCTGGCCGGCCCGTGCCGGCGCCTGGTCGACGCCCTGGCGGAGAACGCCGGCTGAGCCACGACGTCCGCTGACCGCGGACAGTTCCCGACCGGACGGCCGGCGCCGGCTGCCGAACCACCTCACGCGCCCGCCCGTCGGGACTGGTCACCGCGCTGGCATGCTGTCGCGGTGGCAGACCTCGCAGACCAGCTCGCCGACGCCGAACTGGCCGCCCTCGTCGCGGCCAGCCGGGCCGTGACCGGCCCGACCACCCGGGAGCTGGGGCCCGCCGCGGTACGGCAGGCCCAGCGACGGCGGGTCCTGGCCGGCCCGACCGGACCCGAACCCGCCGTGGTCGAACAGTTCGACACGCCCGTCGGCGTCCCGGTACGCCTCTACCGCCCGGCGCGCCGGCCCCGCCCACTCGTGGTGTACGCGCACGGCGGCATGTGGACGATCGGTGACCTGGATTCGCACGACCGCGTCTGCCGCCGGCTCTGCCTCGAGGCGGACATCGCCGTGCTGGCCGTCGACTTCCGGCGGGCACCCGAGCATCCGTGGCCGGCCGCCGTCGAGGACGTGGTGGGCGTGCTCCGCTGGGCCTTCGCACACGCGGAGGAACTCGCGGTGGCGGACGACCGGATCGCCGTCGCGGGCGACAGCTCCGGTGGCAACCTGGCGGCGCTCGCCTGCCTGCGGCTGCACGCCGAGGGCGGCCCGCAGCCGACCGCCCAGGTCCTGGTCTACCCCAACACCGACCTGACGCTCAGCCTGCCGAGTGTCACGGAGAAGGCCACCGGCTGGGGCATCTCCACGGACGACATCGCCTGGGGTGCCGAGCTGTGGGTACCCGAACCAGGCCGGCGCGCCGACCCGGCGGTCAGCCCGTTGCACGCCCCGGAACTTGGCGGCCTGCCAGCGGCCCTGGTGGTCACCGCCGAACACGACCCGCTCCGGGACGAGGGCGAGGCGTACGCCGCACGGCTGGCCGCCGCCGGGGTACCGGTCCGACACCGCCGCGAGCCGGGCATGGTGCACGGCTTCCTCACCCTCGACGCCGTCTCGCCGGCCGCCGCCCGCGCCGGGCAACGCGTCTTCGCCGACATCGCCGAACTGCTCGACGCGCCCCGTTAGGCCGCCCGCGCGCCAGCCCGTCAGGCCGGCCTGGCCCGTCCGAACCGACCGGAGGGGCTTCCGCCCCACCGTTCAGAGGGCGCCGTGGTAGGCCAGTACGCCCCGGTTGATCGCCGCCATCGCCTGGCGCGCGGTGCCGCGCAGCTCGACGGAGGCACCTGCCGAATCGGCCACCTGCCCGAGCAGGTCCACCACCTGGCGGGCCCACCGGACGAAGTCGCCGGCCGGCATGTCGCCGTCCAGGTTGTGCCCGCTGGCCAGCACCTTGGCCAGCACCTCCCCCCGGGCCCAGCGGTAGACCGGCCAGGCGAAACCGAGATCCGGTTCGCGGGTCGCCTCCAGGCCCCGCGCCGCCTCGTCGGCCTCCAACTCGGCCCAGAGCGCCAGCGTCGCGTCCACCGCCGACTGGACCGCCCCCCGGGGCACCGAGGCCCGCTCGTCGCTGTCCCGGCGGGCCTCGTACACCACGACCGAGACCGCGGCGGCCAGCTCGGCCGGGGAGAGCCCGGCCCAGACGCCACGCCGCAGACACTCCGCGACCAGCAGGTCGGCCTCGGTCCAGATCCGGCCCAGCATCCGCCCCGCCTCGGTCACCTCACCGTCCTCGGACAGGTAGCCCCGGGCGGTGAGGATGCCGCAGACCCGGTCGAAGGTACGGGTCAGCGAACCGGTCCGGCCGGCCACCTTCTGCCGCAGCTCGGTGGTGTCCTGCTCCAGGCGACGCCGCCGCTCCGCCCAGCGGGCGTGCTCCTCCCGGTCCGGGCAGGCGTGGCAGGGATGCCGGCGCAGCTCGGCACGGAGCTGGGTGAGCCGGTCGTCGTCACCGCCGCCGCCCCGGGAGCGGCCGCCGCGCCGGCCCGCGTGCCGGTCCAACCCGGTGCCGCTCACCGCCGCCGCCAGGTCCCGCCGGGCCGCCGGTGACCGGTGGTTGAAGTGCTTCGGGACGCGGATCCGGGCCAGTACCTCGGCGGGCGTGGTGAAGTCACCGGAGGTGACCCGCCCCGCCCACCGGTCCTGGGTGAGCACCAGCGGACGGGGCTCGCCGAAACCACCGACACCCGGGTCGAGCACCACCGCCAGACCGGCCCGGCGGCCCGACGGCACCCGGATCACGTCACCGACCCGGAGCCGTTCCAGCGACTCCACCGCCGCCGCCCGCCGCTGGTTCTGCCCCTGCCGGGCCAGGGTCCGCTCCCGGTCGGCGATCGCCAGCCGCAGCCCGAAGTACTCGTCGAAGTCGCCGTGGTGACAGCGGACCTCGGCCCCGTACGCCTCGATGGTCTCGACGTTGCGCTGCACCTGCCGGGCCAGGCCGACCACCGACCGGTCCGCCTGGAACTGCGCGAACGACGACTCCAGCAACTCCCGCGCCGGCGCGGCGCCGACCGAACCGACCAGGTTGACCGCCATGTTGTACGACGGCCGGAAGCTGGACCGCAGCGGATAGGTACGCGTCGACGCGAGCCCGGCCACGTGCCGGGGATCGACCTCCGGCGACCAGACGACCACCGCGTGTCCCTCGACGTCGATGCCCCGCCGACCGGCCCGACCGGTCAACTGGGTGTACTCCCCCGGCGTCAGGTCGACGTGCGCCTCGCCGTTGAACTTCACCAGCCGTTCCAGCACCACGCACCGGGCCGGCATGTTGATGCCGAGCGCCAGTGTCTCGGTGGCGAAGACCGCCTTCACCAGGCCCCGGACGAAAAGTTCCTCGACGACCTCCTTGAACGCCGGCAGCATGCCCGCGTGGTGGGCGGCGAGGCCCCGCTCCAGGCCGTCGAGCCACTCCCAGTAGCCGAGCACCGCCAGGTCCTCGCCCGGCACGCTGGTGATCCGGCTCTCCACCACCCGGCGGATCTCGGCCCGCTCCTCCGGGCTGGTCAGCCGCAGACCGGCGGCGAGGCACTGCTGGACGGCGGTGTCGCAGCCGGCGCGACTGAAGATGAACAGGATCGCCGGCAGCAGGCCCTCCCGGTCGAGGCGCTCGACGATGTCGGCCCGCAGCGGCCCCCGCCACCGTGGTCCCCGACCGCCCCGGCTGCCCCAGCCCGGGCCGCCGGAGGCCCGGTCCCCGAGCTCCAGCCGGCGCAGCAACTCGCGGGTGTAGCGCAGCAGCTCCGGGTGCACGTCGTGTTTACGGGCCGCGTCCGCGTCGTGGAACAGGTCGAACATCCGTCGGTTGACCAGCATGTGCTGCCAGAGCGGCACCGGCCGGTGCTCGCTGACCACCACCTCGGTCTCGCCGCGTACGGTGACCAGCCAGTCGGCGAACTCCTCGGCGTTGGAGACGGTCGCCGACAGCGACACCAGGGTCACCGACTCGGGCAGGTGGATGATCACCTCTTCCCACACCCCGCCGCGGAACCGGTCGGCCAGGTAGTGCACCTCGTCCATCACCACGTAGGCGAGGCCGTCCAGGCTCGACGAGCCGGCGTAGAGCATGTTCCGCAGCACCTCGGTGGTCATCACCACCACCGGCGCGTCGCCGTTGATCGCGTTGTCCCCGGTCAGCAGGCCGACCATGTCCGAGCCGTACCGGTCCACCAGGTCGTGGTACTTCTGGTTGGACAGCGCCTTGATCGGCGTGGTGTAGAAGCACTTGCGGACCAGGCCACCAGGGTCCCGTTCGGTCGCGCCCGCGACGGCGACCCCGGCCGAGGCGGACGCGGCCGGCTCCGTCGCACCGCCGTCCGGCGCCGTCGCACCGGCCGTTCCCGCCGCCGGCCGGCCCGGGGCGGCTCCCGGACCGCCCCGCAACGCCAGGTGTACGGCGAACTCGCCGACGACGGTCTTACCGGCGCCGGTCGGGGCACAGACCAGGACACCACTGCCCCGTTCCAGCGCCTGGCACGCCGCACGCTGGAAGTCGTCGAGATCAAACCCCAGTTGCTGGGCGAACTCGTCAAGCGCGGGAAACATGTTGGCCTGCGCGGCCCGGCGGCGCGCCGCGGCGTACCGCTCGGCGGGGCTCGACATACCGCCAAGATTAATGCGTACCGCGTGGCCGTACCCCGGCAGGCCGTAGAGCGGGCTGTCCGGAGCAGGTCGGTAGGGTGCACCACGTGCCGGATCATGCCGAACCGCCCAAGCCACGTACGTCGAGCGGAACCTCCGGTTCCGCTGCCCGGAAGCCGTTCCGGCGGCCGGTCGACGCGGTGCTCTTCGACTTCCATGGCACTCTCGCCCAGGTGGAGGACCCGGTCGGGTGGGTCCAGGCCGCCGCGGCGGAGTGCGGGGCGACGCTGGACCGCGCCCGCGCCACCGGGTTGGCCGACCGGCTCGTCGCCGCCGGTCGACCGGGCGGTCCGTTGCCGGCCCGGGTACCGCCGCACCTGGCCGAGGTGTGGGCGGAACGGGACCTCTACCCGCCCGCCCACCGGGCCGCGTACGTCGGGCTCGCCGCCACCGTCGACACCGGCGTGGACGGGCTCCCCGAGGCCCTCTACGAGCGCCTGCTCAGCCCGGACGGCTGGCTGCCGTACCCGGACACCGTGGCGACCCTGCGTGCTCTCCGGACCGCCCGGATCCCGGTCGCGGTGGTCAGCAACATCGGCTTCGACCCCCGGCCCCACCTCGCGGCCTGGGAACTCACCGACCTGATCGACGCGGTGGTCCTCTCCTACGAGGTGGGCCGCTGCAAACCCGACCCGGCGATCTTCTACCGCGCCTGCGGCATGCTCGGCGTCGATCCGGAACGGGCCCTGATGGTCGGCGACACCCCGGCCGACGCCGGGGCGGTACGGGCCGGGTGCGCCGCGCTGGTGCTGCCGGCGGCCGAGGCGGGACAGCCCAACGGCCTCGCCGCCGTACTCGACCTGGCCGTCACCGGCGACTGACCACGCCGTCGCTCCCGGACCGGTCGGACGGGGGCCAGCGGCTCGGTCGGGCGGCCCGCGCACACCGCAGACGGAACGCCGCCGACCGGCCGGACAGTGGTCGGCTCAGCGGAGCAGACGTACCGCGCCGGGCACCGCGGTCACCGTCACCGGCAGTGGCAGGGCCCGCTCGCCGTCGGCGTAGCCGACGATCCCCTCGGCGGAGATCTCCACCGTCCGAGCCCGGTGACTGTGCACCATCGGGTGCGTGACGTGGGTGCCCCGGTGGACCCGGGGCTTGATCCGGGCCAGGGTGGCCCGGCCGACCGCCCCGGCGTACACCACGTCGAGCAGCCCGTCGGTCGGGTCGGCGGCCGGGCAGATCCGCATCCCGCCGCCGTAGCTCGGACAGTTGCCGACCGCGACCAGCACGCCGTCGAACTCCTGGGTCACCCCGTCCAGCCGCAGCGTGTAGTGCCGGGGCCGGAGCCGGGCCAGTTCGACCAGGATCGCCAGGTCGTAGCGGCCCCGGCCGCGCGGCCACGACATCCGGTTCGCCCGCTCGTTGACGAGCGCGTCGAACCCGGCGGCGAGCACCGCGCCGAACCACCGGACGGTGCCGTCGGCGGCGGTCATCCGGGCCAGGTCCGCCGGGCGGGTCCGGCCGGCGGCGACCGCGGCGGCGATCACGTCGACGGCGGCGGTCGGATCGGCGGGAAAACCGGTGCTGACCGCGAAGTCGTTGCCGGTTCCGGCGGGTACCGGGCCGAAGGCGACGGCGGTGTCGGCGACCGCCTGGAGCCCCAGGGTGACCGTGCCGTCACCGCCGACCGTCACCAGCGCGGCGGCGCCCTCGGCGACGGCGCTCAGACACGCCGCCCGGGCCTGTTCGGCGGTGGCGGCCGGGAGCAGTTCGACCGGTCGGCCCGCCGCGCCGAGCCGGTCGAGCACGATCGGCAGCAGGCCCCGGTGCCGTCCCCGGCCGGCGGTGGGGTTGGCCAGCACCGCCAGGTGCCCGTCGGACAGCCCGGTACCCGGAGCGGACCCGGAGAGCCGATCATTCGCGGTCACGGCGAGCACCGTACCGCCAGCGGGGCGGAACCGACAGAGCCGACCTGGGCAGCTGCCCGGGTCGGCTCTGTCGGGTGTACGGAGACCGGTCAGGTCACGTCGTCGTAGCCCCGGTCGATCGGCTTCGGCCTGGCGACGGGTTCCGGAGCGGCGATCGGCGCGACGGTCTCGATCCGCTCGCCGGCGGTGACCGGCTCCGGCGCGAGGTCCAGCGGGGAGATCTCGTCGTCGTCGATTCCGGCGTAGATCTCCTTGCCCCGGCCCTTGCGCCGGTCGTTGATGAACGCGACGCCGACGGCGACGAAGTACAGCAGCGACAGCGAGAGGGCGAGCAGGGTCATGCCGAACGGACCCGGGTCCGGGGTGGCGATCGCCGCGAAGGCGAAGCTCAGGAAGACGATCACCCGCCACCAGCTCAGCAGCCGGCGGGCGGTGACCACACCGGTGAAGTTGAGCATCAGCAGCAGCAGCGGAAACTCGAATCCCAGGCCGAACAGCAGGATCATGTTCGTGACGAAGGCGATGTACCGGCCCATCTCGAGCCCGGAGGAGAGGTCGCCCACGCCGGCCTCGATCAGGAACGCCAGGCCCCGGTCGACCACGATGTACGCCAGCGTCGCCCCGGCCGCGAAGAGCGGCACCGAGATCGCGACGAAGACGTACGCCCACTTGCGCTCGTGCCGGTGCAGGCCCGGCGCGACGAACGCCCAGAGCTGGTAGAGCCAGACCGGGGCGCCGACCACGATGCCGACCCAGAGCGCCAGCTTCAGCTTGAGGACCAGACCGTCGGTGGGCCCCAGCATCAGCAGCTGCTTGCAGGCTCCGGTCGTCGCGTCGACGGAGCCGTCCAACCGGCAGTACGGCTGCCGGAGGATGTTGTAGACCGGCTCGGCGAGGAACCACCCGACGATCAGGCCGGCGAGCAGGCCGAGCGAGGCCCAGAACAGTCGGTTACGGAGCTCCCGGAGATGCTCGACCAACGTCATCGAGCCGTCGGCGGCCCGCTCGAACTTGTTCGGACCGCGTCGGCGCAGTGCGATGCGCACGGCGAGAAACCCCGGTCAGTTGTCGCGGACGTGCTGCACCGGGTTCGGTGCCGGCGCCGGCGCCGCGGGCGGGTGGACGCTGGTCGGGTGTACCGTCGAGTCCCCCGGGAGCGGCTGCCGAGCGGCCTGCGCGTCCGCCTTCTCCGCCAGGTCCTTGTCGTCGTCGGCGAGGCTCTTGGTCTCCGCCTTGATGATGCGCAGCGAACGGCCGAGCGAGCGGGCCGCGTCAGGGAGCCGCTTCGCGCCGAACAGCAGGACGAGCACCGCCACGAGTACGAAGATGTGCCACGGCTTCAGGGCGCTCATGGAGACTCCAGTTCAATTTCTTGTCCAGCAGAGGGGTGGTGTCCTGGCCCATCGTACGTGTGCCGAAGGCCACCGCCACCCGCCAGGTTGACATGTTTCCGGCCAGAATGGTGAAGTCTTGACCAACGGCAGCCGTCCGTCAACTGGTCGATCGCGGTGCTCAGGCCCGCTTGCCGCGCCGGGACTGGATCACTTCCACCCGCCGCTGCACCGTCTCGATCTGCTGCTGCAGTTCCTCCGCCCGCTGTTGCAGGGTCGTCGCGACCCGCTGCAGGTTCTCGGCCTGCTCCTGCCTGCCCTGCAGGGCCAGCGCGGCACGGCGCAGCCGGGGCAGCCGGGTCAGTACCCGCCGGGCGGCCAGCGCCAGCACGAACAGGCCGAGCAGCACCGCTGCCAGCACGATCCACTTCACCACGCGGTCAGCCTAGCGGCTCGTCGTACCGCCTGCCGGTTCGGCGTAGGCGTCCAACGCGGCCGCCGCCTGGTCGCGTACCTCCTCGGCGAGTTCGGGCGGGGAGACCACGGTGACCTCCGGTCCGAGGCCGAGTACGAAGCGTCGCGCCCAGTCCAGGTCGGTCACCCGGAGCGAGACCAGCCACTCCCGGCCCGAGCCGGCACCCGCGCCGGGATCCGGCTCGACCCGCTCGCACGGGTAGTACTCGGTGATCCACCGCGCGGAGCGGCCGACCCGCAGGGTCACCAACGGCAGGTCCGCCGAGGGACTGAAGATCCCGGCGCTCAGGTCGTGCAGTTGGGCCTGCGGCGGCGGCGCTGCCGGCTCGTCCAGTTCGACGAGGTCGTCGATCCGGTCGGCGCGGAACATCCGGACCGACTCCGCCCGGCGGCACCACGCCTCGAGGTAGGCGTGGCCGCTGACCATCGACACCCGGATCGGGTCCACGGTCCGCTCGGTGGTCTCGTCCCGGGCCGCCGTGTAGTAGGTGATCCGCAGCGCCCGCCGCCGGCCCACCGCGCCGCGCAACGCCTCCACCCGGTCACCGTCACCGGGCAGTCGGACCGCAACCGGTGCGCCGGCGTGTTCGCCGGCCGCGCTTTCGATCTTGGCCAGGGCCCGCTCGACCGCGTCCCGGTTGGCGATGCCGGGCGTCTCGACGAGCATCCGCAACGCGACCACCAGGGCGAGCGCCTCGTCGGGGGTGAGCCGCAGCGGGCGGTCGATGCCGGCGTCGTAGGTGATGGTGACCCGGTCACCGTCGAAGGCCATGTCGATCAGGTCGCCCGGGCCGTAGCCGGGCAGCCCGCAGACCCAGAGCAGTTCCAGGTCCTCCCGCAGCTGCCGCTCGGTCACCCCGAGGTCGGCCGCCGCCTCGGCCACCGCGATGCCGGGCCGGGCCAGCAGGTACGGAACCAGGTTGAGCAGCCGGGCCAGCCGGTCCGCCGAGGCCCGGGATCCACCGGACCGTTGCGCCGGACGGGTCACGGCGGCACCTCCTTCGGTCAGTCGGCCGGGCACGTCACCCGCACCGCCGGCGTCACGCCGGGGTACGGGCGACGACCACCTCGTCGTGCCGGGTGGCGATCTCCTTCAGCCGCTGGATGACGGCCTCCCGGACCTCCGGCGGGTCGAGCACCCGGACATCGGGACCGTAGCCGACGAGCCTGCCGGCGAGCGACTCGGCGTCGGCGTACGCCAGGACCAGCCGGTCGCCGTCGGGACCGCTGGTCGCCTCCCGGGCCCACCGGCGCAACCCGGCCGCCCGCCCCGGGCGGACCAGCACGGTGGCCCGGCCGGGCCGTTCGACCGGCCCGGACCAGCGGGCCACGTAGCTGATCAGGTCGACGTCGACCGGCGGGGTGAAGGCGTCCGGCCCGCCCACCCGCCGGACCGCGCCGCCGACGATGCGGGACAACCGGAAGCACCGGGCCGCCTGCCGGTCCAGGTCGTGGCCGACCACGTACCACCGGCCACGCCAGCAGACCACCCCCCACGGCTGCAGTCGCCGACTCGTCGGCCCGTCGCCCTCCGGCACCCGGTAGTCGAAGGTGACCGTCCGCCGCTCCCGGGCCGCCGAGGTGAGCGGGGCGAACGCCGGGTCGACGGTGACCACCGGCTCCATGTCGAGGGTGGCCTGCGGGTCGACGTCGATGCCGCCGGCGCGCAGCTTGGCCAGACCGGAGGACGCCGCGGCGGCCAGCCCGGCGTGCCGCCAGAGCCGGGCGGCGATCCCCACCGCGGCCGCCTCGTCGGGCTCCAGCGGGATCTCCGGCAGCGCGTACTCCCGGTGGGCGATCCGGTAGCCCGGCTCGGTGTCGAACGCGCTGGCGGTACCGGTCTCCAGGGGGACGCCCAGCTCACGCAGTTCGGCCTTGTCCCGCTCGAACTTGCGCTGGAAGGCCTCGTGGTCGCGCGGGTCGTCGGGGTCGTGCTCATATCCGGGTACGGTCGCGGCGATCTGCGCGGCGGTCAGGAACCGCCGCGTGGACAGCAGGCAGATCACCAGGTTGACCAGGCGCTCGGTACGGGTCCGCGACACGCTACAGACGCTAGCAGTGTCGGCTCACCCCGCGGGTACCCACACGGGGCGTACCGGCAGCGGGCTCCGGCTGTCGGGATCCCGGCCGGCTCCTAGGCTGACGTCATGGCCGAACGGCAGTCGAGCGCGGAGAGTGTGGTCACGGTGGTCGTGGCCGGGGTGGCCAACCTCGCGATCGCCGCGGCCAAGGTGGTGGCGGGGCTCATCTCCGGCTCGGCGGCGATGCTGTCCGAGGGCGCCCACTCGATCGCCGACACCGCCACCGAGGTGCTGCTCTTCACCGCGCTGCGCCGTGGCGCCCGCCCCGCCGACGTGCAGCACCCGTTCGGGTACGGCAAGGAGAGTTACGTCTGGGCGTTCATCGCCGCGATCTTCACGTTCGTGGTCGGCGCCGGGTTCTCGATCACCCACGGGGTCAACACGGTACGTGGCGGCGAGCACAGCGGCGAGTACCTGGTCTCGTACGTCGTACTGGCGATCTCGTTCGTCATCGAGTCGGTCTCCCTGGCCCGGGCCGTGCGACAGGTGCTGCGGCGGGCCCGGGAGCGGCGGATCAGCGCCGCCACGTACCTGCGGGGTACCGCGGACACCACCGTGAAGGCGGTGTTCCTCGAGGACAGCGCGGCGTTGATCGGCATCTCCGTCGCCGCCGGCGGCGTCGCGCTGTCCGAGTGGACCGGCGACGAGCTCTGGGACGGCCTGGCCTCGATCGTGATCGGCCTGCTGCTGCTCGTGGTGGCCGCGACGCTGGCCCGGAGCAACATCTCACTGCTGGTCGGCCGGGCGGTGCCGCCCCGGATGTACCAGGAGATCCACCGGCAGCTCTCCGCGCTGCCGACGGTCGAACGGGTGCACACGCTGCTCACCATGCACCTCGGGCCGGACGAGATCCTGGTCGCGGCCAAGGTCGACTTCCGGGACGAGGCGACCGGGGCGGAGATCGAGGCCGAGGCGGACCGGGCCGAGCAGCGGCTCGTGGCGCGCTTCCCCGCCATCCGGTACGTCTTCCTCGACCCGACCCACGGCCGGTCCCGGTAGTCGACCGCCCGCCCGGCCCGGTTACCCTGCCGGCCATGGTGCGATGGCGGTCCGGCACGGTCACGGCGCTCCGGCGGCACTGGCACGGCGCGGTGGAGCTCGAGGTCCGGCAGAGCGACGGGGTCGAGGTCCGGGCGCTCGCCTACCCGGCGCTGGTCGGCACCCCCCAGCCCGGCGACCGGGTGCTGCTCAACGTGAACGCCCTGGTGATGGGCCTCGGCACCGGCGGCTACGCGCTGGTCGTCGCGCTGCCCGACCGGCTGCCGCCCGATCCGCCGGCGTCGGGCCGGAACCGCGACGACGGCCACCTCGTCAAGGCCCGCTACACCCCGCTGCAGCCGATCGTGCTCGGCGCGGACGAGGAGGCGTCACCGTACCGGGAGGTGCTCGCCGACGCCGACGACCTGGCCGGGCTGCCGGTGGTCACCGCCGACCTGCACTCCGCGCTGCCGGCGATCGTGGCCGGGATCCGGGCCGACGCGCCGGACACCCGGATCGGTTACGTGATGACCGACGGTGGCGCCCTACCGGCCTGGTTCTCCCGGACGCTGGACGGGTTACGCGGGCAACTCGCCGGCACGGTGACCGTCGGGCAGGCGTTCGGCGGCGACCTGGAGGCCACCAACGTGCACAGCGGGTTGCTCGCCGCCCGGCACGCGCTGGGGGCGGACCTGGTGATCGTGGCCCAGGGACCGGGCAACCTGGGGACCGGCACCCGCTGGGGGTACTCCGGGGCGGCCGTCGGTGAGGCGGTCAACGCGGTCGCCGCGTTGGGCGGCCTGCCGGTCGGATCGCTGCGGATCTCCGACGCCGATCCCCGGGACCGGCACCGGGGTGTGTCCCACCACAGCCTGACCGCGTACGGCCGGGTGGCGCTGGCCGCCGCCGACCTGGTGGTGCCCACCGGGCTGGCCCCGGAGCTGGCCGACGAGGTGGACCGGGCCCTCGCCCCGCTCGCCGGGCGGCACCGCCTGGTCCGGGTGGACGTGGCCGGGCTCGACGCCGCCCTCCGGGCGACGCCGGTGCCGCTCTCCACGATGGGACGCGGACTCGACGCCGACCACGCCTACTTTCTCGCCGCGGCCGCCGCCGGCCGGCACGCCGCCGCGCTGCTCCGGGAGCCTCGGTCGGACCGGGTCCGGACCGGCTGAGCCCGGAGGACGGGCGGCGGGTGACCGGACGGGATCAGCTGAGGAAGACCAGCGCGAGCCAACCGGCGACCACCACGACGAGCACCACCGTCAGCACCCAGGTCGGTACCCGGTACTCGCCGCGCCGGTTCCGCTCGATCTCCTCGCGGATCTTCGCGCGGCGGCGCTCGATGCGGTTGAGGTGCACCTGCTCGGGGCGGCGTTCTTCGCCCTCGTGACCGCGCTGTGGATCTGTCATAGCGGGCTCAGCCTAACGAACGGACCCGCCGGCCGTGGGACCACCTCGGATCGAGGGTGCCACCGGCCGGCGGGTCCGTGCGTCACATGCTCGCGATCAGCCGCTCGACCCGCTCGTCGTACGCCCGGAACGGGTCCTTGCAGAGCACCGTGCGCTGCGCCTGGTCATTGAGCTTGAGATGGACCCAGTCGACGGTGAAGTCCCGGCGCTTCTCCTGGGCGTGCCGGATGAACTCCCCGCGCAGCCGGGCCCGGGTGGTCTGCGGCGGCGTCTCCTTCGCCTCGAAGATCTCCGGGTCGGTGGCGATCCGGTCCACCTGCTTACGGCGCTCCAGCAGCCCGTAGAGGCCCCGGCCGCGGCGCAGGTCGTGGTACGCCAGATCCATCTGGGCGATCCGCGGATGCGACAGCGGCAGGTCGTTCTTGCGCTGGTAACGCTCGATGAGCTGGAGCTTCGTCACCCAGTCGATCTCCCGGGACACCGGGTCGAGGTTGCCGGTCTCCACCGCCCGCAGCACCCGGCCCCAGAGCTCGACCACCCGCTTCGCGGTCTGGTCGCCGCCGCGCCGCTCGACGAACTCGGTCGCCTTGGCCAGGTACTCCTGCTGGATCTCCAGCGCGCTGATCTCCTTGTTGGAGGCCAGCCGGACCTTGCGGCGTCCGGTGACGTCGTGCGAGACCTCCCGGATCGCCCGGATCGGGTTCTCCAGCGAGAGGTCCCGCATCACCACCCCGGCCTCGATCATCCGCAGCACGATGTCGGCGCTGCCGACCTTCAGCAGGGTGGTCACCTCGTTCATGTTCGAGTCGCCGACGATGACGTGCAGCCGTCGGTAGCGCTCGGCGTCGGCGTGCGGCTCGTCCCGGGTGTTGATGATCGGCCGGCTGCGGGTGGTCGCCGAGGAGACCCCCTCCCAGATGTGCTCGGCACGCTGGGACAGGCAGTAGACGGCGCCCCGTGGGGTCTGCAGGACCTTGCCGGCACCGCAGATCAGCTGGCGGGTCACCAGGAACGGGATCAGTACGTCGGCGAGCCGGCCGAACTCGCCGTGTCGGGAAACCAGGTAGTTCTCGTGGCAACCGTACGAGTTGCCGGCGGAGTCGGTGTTGTTCTTGAACAGGTAGATCTCGCCCGCGATCCCCTCGTCGTGCAGGCGCTTCTCCGCGTCGACGAGCAGGCCCTCCAGGATCCGTTCGCCGGCCCGGTCGTGGGCGACCAGGTCGGCGACCGAGTCACACTCGGGCGTGGCGTACTCGGGGTGGGACCCGACGTCGAGATAGAGCCGGGCTCCGTTGCGCAGGAAGACGTTGCTCGACCGCCCCCAGGACACCACCCGGCGGAAGAGGTACCGTGCGACCTCGTCCGGAGACAGGCGGCGCTGGCCGCGATAGGTGCAGGTGACGCCGTACTCGGTTTCGAGACCGAAGATTCGCCGTTCCATGGTTGGAGATTAGTCGCCCGAGGGGCCGATTGGTCACTGTCGGACGGTGGGCGTTGTCCGGGTCCGCGGGAAACCGGTCACCGGCCGGGGTCATCCAGGATGCCGAAGAGGTACTCGCCGTACCCGCTCCTGGTCAACGGTTGGGCCAGGTCCCGGAGCTGGTCGTCGCTGATCAGCCCGCTGCGCCAGGCCACCTCCTCGATGCAGCCGACCTTCAGTCCCTGCCGTTCCTCGATCACCCGAACGAACTCGCCGGCCTGCATCAGCGAGGTGAAGGTTCCGGTGTCCAGCCACGCCGTACCCCGGTCCAGGGCGGTGACCTGGAGACGTCCCTGGCGCAGATATGTCTGGTTCACCGCGGTGATCTCCAGTTCGCCCCGTTCACTCGGGGTCAGTCCCCTGGCGATCTCCACCACGTCACCGGCGTAGAAGTACAGGCCCGGTACGGCGTATCGCGACTTCGGCTTCTCCGGCTTCTCCTCGATCGACAACGCCGTTCCGTCGGTGTCGAACTCGACGATCCCGTAACCCTCGCAGTTGGCGACCGGATAGGCGAAGATCCGGCCCCCGTCCGGCGGTTCGCGCAGCGCCAGACTGCGGCCCAGTCCGCCGCCGTAGAAGATGTTGTCGCCGAGGATCAGGGCCACCGAGTCGCCGGCCAGGAATTCCTCGCCGAGCAGGAACGCCTGGGCGATGCCGTCCGGAGTCGGCTGCACGACGTACTCCAGGCGCAGGCCCCACTGCGCGCCGTCGCCGAGCAGCCGCCGGAACTGCGCCTGGTCGTCCCGGGTGGTGATGATGAGGATTTCCCGTATTCCGGCCATTACCAACGTGGACAACGGGTAATAGATCATTGGTTTGTCGAACACCGGCATGAGCTGCTTCGAAACGGCCTGCGTGATTGGCCAGAGCCGCGAGCCGGTGCCGCCGGCCAACAGGATTCCGCGCATTGGCGCAGGCTACCGACTTGTCGACGATCCGGCGGCTTTTCCGTCGGATCGCCGACTCCCCGGCTCGCCGACGAAATGCGGCCAGGATTTACCCGCGCCGCGTAGACTTCCCGACTCATGAGGATCCTCGTAACCGGTGGAGCCGGATTCATCGGGTCTGAATATGTACGCATGCTGCTGACCGGCACCGGTCCGCGGCTCGACCCCGGCGCGGTCACCGTGCTGGACAAGCTCACCTATTCCGGCAACCTGGCGAACCTCGACCCGGTACGCAACGATCCGCGGCTGACCGTGGTCGTCGGCGACATCTGCGACCCGGCGCTGGTCGACGAGGTGGTCGCCGGGCACGACGTGATCGTGCACTTCGCCGCCGAGTCCCACGTCGACCGGTCGATCGCCAGCGCGGCGCCGTTCGTCTCCACCAACGTGCTCGGCACCCAGATCATGCTGGACGCCGCGCTCCGGCACGGCACCGGGCGCTTCGTGCACATCTCCACCGACGAGGTCTACGGCTCGATCGACTCCGGATCCTGGACCGAGCACCAGCCGCTGGCGCCGAACTCCCCGTACGCGGCCACCAAGGCCGGTTCCGACCTGCTCGCGCTCGCCTACCACCGGACGTACGGCATGGACGTGGTGCTGACCCGCTGCGCCAACAACTACGGGCCGTACCAGTTCCCGGAGAAGGTCGTTCCGCTCTTCGTCACCAACCTGCTCGACGGCGGCACCGTGCCGCTCTACGGCGACGGCGGCAACGTCCGGGACTGGCTGCACGTCCACGACCACTGCGTCGGCATCGCGCTGGTCCAGGACAAGGGCCGGCCGGGCGAGGTCTACCACATCGGCGGCGGCACCGAACTCACCAACCGCGAGCTGACCGCCCGGCTGCTCGCCGCCTGCGGCGCGGACTGGGACCGGGTCACCCCGGTCGCCGACCGCAAGGGACACGACCGCCGCTACTCGCTCGACATCACCAAGATCACCGAAGAGCTCGGGTACGTCCCGCAGATCGACCTCGACCGCGGGCTGGCCGAGACGGTCGCCTGGTACCGGGAGAACCGTGCCTGGTGGGAACCGCTGAAGGAGCGCCTCGACCCGGCGGTGACGCACCCCGGGCCGGCCGCTACATGACCGGAGCCCGTTGGCTGGTGACCGGCGCCGGCGGTCTGCTCGGCCGGGATCTGGTGACGGTGCTCGCCGGCCGGGCCGACGCGGAGGTCACCGCCGCCACCCGGGCCGAGTTGGATGTCACCGACCCGGCGGCGGTCCGGGTCGCGGTGCGCGGACACGACGTCGTACTGAACACGGCCGCCTGGACCGACGTGGACGGGGCGGAGAGCCGGGAGGCCGACGCCACCGAGGTGAACGGGGACGGCGTGGCGCACCTGGCCCGGGCCTGCGCCGAAACCGGTGCCCGGCTGCTGCACGTCTCGACCGACTACGTCTTCGCCGGCGACGCCACGCAGCCCTACCCGGAGGACGCGCCGACCGCACCCGTCAACGCGTACGGCCGCAGCAAGCTCGCCGGTGAACAAGCGGTGTTCCGACTGCTGCCCCACACCGGTTACGTCGTCCGCACCGCCTGGCTGTACGGCGCGCACGGCCCGAACTTCGTCCGCACGATGCTCCGGCTGGCCGCCGAGCGTCCGCACCTCGACGTGGTCGACGACCAGCACGGCCAGCCCACCTGGTCGTACGCGCTCGCCGGGCGGCTGGTCGAGTTGGCCGAGGCGGCCGGTCGGGGCGTCGCTCCGCCGGGCGCGTACCACGGCACCGCCGCCGGCCGGACCACCTGGTACGGCCTGGCCCGCGAGGTGTTCCGGCGCAGCGGTCTGGACCCGGACCGGATCCGGCCCACCAGCAGTGACCGGTTCCCCCGACCGGCCCGCCGTCCCGGGTACAGCGTGCTGGGGCACGACGGCTGGGCCCGGGCGGGGCTGCCCCCGCTGCCGGACTGGCGGGCGCAGCTGGCCGAGGCGCTGCGGCCGGGCGGCCCGCTGCTCGGCGCCGCCTCGCCGCGGGTACCGCCACCCGGCGCCGCCGTGGACCCTTCGTCCGGCGTACCGCCGCTGGTCGCCGGCTAGCGGGTGCACCCGCACCGCTGCGGACAGCCGTCGACGCGGTGCACGGCCGTCACCCGACGAACCCGGCGTCAGATCGGGATGATCGGCATCTCGTCCGGGCTGCCGTACACCTTCGGTTCCCCGGTCAACACGTACGCCGTCCAGTCGATCGCCTCGATCAGCGCCGAGGCGGCGTCCAGCCGGCCCAGGATCCGGGTCCACTCGGCCAGTACCTGCCAGTCCGTGGCCCCGATCGGGGTGACGTACGCGCACGGATGCTCGACCAGCAGCAGCACACCCGCCGCACGGTCCTCCGGTACGAGTCGGGACGCCTCGGCCAGGCAGGCGACCGGGACGGCGAACCGGCCGCCCTCGTCCACCACCTCGGCGATCGTCTCCCCGACCGCGATCGAGGTGTTCGCGTAGGCGATGATCGCGGAGGTGTCCAGGACCAGCCGGATCCCCTCGACTCCGCCCGTCACGCGGCCGGCTTCCGGCCGACCTCACGAAGCTGGTCCCAGCGGGCGTGTGTCATCCGTTCCCGGGCGTCGGTGAGACGCTGCCGGGCCCGCTCCCGACCCTCGTCGGTGATCGGGAACCCGTGCTGGGCGAGGAGCTGGGCGGTCCGTTCCCGGGCCATCCGGTCCCGGACGGCCTGGGTGACGTAGGCGGACGCGTTGGGTTCCGCCTCGAGTCGGGAGGCCACGTCGTCGGGGAGGCTGACCGTCACACGCCGAGTCATACTCGTGAGGCTACCGGATCACACCCGGGCCCGGACACGGGCACGGCGCCCGGCGCGGAGCCCGGACGCCGTGCCCGTGGTCTGTCACTCGTCGGTGCCGGCGGACGCCCCGCCCTTGTTCTCCAGGTCGGCGGAGGCCGCGGACTCGGTCGGCTTGTCCGGACCCGGGGCCGGTGCCTTCGGTTCCGACGCCGACTCACCGCCGTCGGCCTTGGCGGACGTCCCGTTGAGCAGGGCCACCAGCGGCGCCCCGGTGATCCGGCGGAAGGTCCGGCCCACCCGGCGCCGGTCCAGGATCGCCACCTCGAGCTGGCTCGCGGCGATGGTGCGGGGCGCGCCGCCCTCGCCGCCGACGCTGCCCAGTGCCCGGACGGCGAGCCGGACCGCGTCGTCGAGCGACATCTCGGGCCGGTGGTCCTCGCGCAGTGCGCCGGTGACCGCCTCCGCCTGTCCGCCCATCGCCATCCGGCCGGGTTCGTCGTTCACCGAGCCGTCGTAGGTGATCCGGTACAGCTCGTCGTCGTCCGGCGTGGCGCCGACCTCGGCGACGCAGATCTCCACCTCGAACGGCTTCGACTGCTCGGTGAAGATCGCCCCCAGCGTCTGGGCGTACGCGTTCGCCAGCGCCCGGCCGGTCACGTCCCGCCGGTCGAAGCTGAGCCCGGTGGCGTCGGCCATCCGCACTCCCGCCCGACGCAGGTTCTCGAACTCGTTGTACCGGCCGACCGCCGCGAAGGCGATCCGGTCGTAGATCTCACTGACCTTGTGCAGGGCGGTGGAGATGTTCTCCGCCACGAAGAGCACCCCGCCCTCGTAGCTGAGCGTCACGGCGCTCCGGCCCCGGGCAATGCCCTTGCGGGCCAGCTCGGAGCGATCGCGCATGATCTGCTCGGGGGACGCGTAGAACTGCATGGCCACGGCGGCGGTTCTCCTTACCGTTAACGCTGACGGCGGGCTGCGGGCAACAACGGCGGCGTCAGCCGCCCGGGTTCTCCATCCGGGCGGCGACCACCGCTTCGGCGACCGATGCCGCCTCGGCGTCGGAGAGCCGGTTGGTGCCCTCCGCGGTGACCGTCATGACCACCGGGTAGATCCGGCGGGTGACGTCGGGGCCGCCGGTGGCGCTGTCGTCGTCGGCGGCGTCGTAGAGGGACTCGACGGCCAACCGGATCGCCTCCTCGGTGCTCAGCCCCGGCCGGTAGCGCTTCTTCAGCGCCGCCTTCGCGAAGAGCGAACCGGAACCGATCCCGTCGTAGCCGGTCTCCTCGTACGGTCCGCCGGCGACGTCGAAGCTGAAGATCCGTCCCGCCTTCGCCGGATCGGTGCTGGCGAGGTCGTATCCGGCGAAGAGCGGGATCACCGCGAGTCCCTGCATCGCCGCGCCGAGGTTGCCCCGGATCATCGCGGCGAGTCGGTTCGCCTTACCGTCGAGGGAGAGCATCGCCCCCTCGATCTTCTCGTAGTGCTCCAGCTCCACCTGGAAGAGCCGCACCATCTCCAGGGCGATGCCGGCGGTGCCGGCGAAGCCGATCAGCGAGTACGCGTCGGCCGGGTGCACCTTGCGGATGTCCCGGCTGGAGATCAGGTTGCCCATCGTGCCCCGCCGGTCGCCCGCCATCACCACGCCCTCGGCGGTGGTCAGCGCGACGATGGTGGTGGCGTGCGGAACCATGTCGGCGGCCGACCCGGGTGGCAGCGGCCTGCGACCGGGCAGCAGGTCGGGCGCCGCCATGCCGAGGAACTGGGTGAACGAGGACGTGCCCACGTTGAGGAACACGTCTGGTAGACGCCCGGTGGGATCAAAAGCCGCCACGTGCTTCCTCTCAGGTATGTCATCGCGTCGCCCGGCGCCGCCACGTCGAACGCGGAGCCGGCCGAGGCGAGGCGTTGCGGTTGAAGCAGAGTATCGTCCGGACCGATCCGGTGCGATGATCTCGGTCCCCGTGTTGCGGGGCCACGGACCGCTCCGGGTGGCCGGCGCCGCGGGCGGTCGAGCGTGTCCGAGGCCGGACGGAACACCCCAGGTCCGGCGTGGTGCCCGGCGCGGCGTCGGACCGCACCGGACCCGCGGCGGGCACACTGACGGCGTCACACCCGACCGGACGGGGCACACCACGCCCGGGCCGGTGCCGCGCTACGCCTATTGTCCACCCTTCTGGACGTAGCCCCGGACGAACTCCTCCGCGTTCTCCTCCAGTACCGAGTCGATCTCGTCGAGCAGGTCGTCGACATCCTCGGTGATCTCGGCGTGCCGCTCGGCGACCTCCGGATTCGCCTCGGCCGAAACCTCGTCGACCTCCTCGTCCCGGCGGGACTTGCCGGACTGCGACTGACCGCCGGTGTCACGGGTAGCCATCTGGTGCCTCCTCCACGATCGCCTGCGAGAAACTTACCTCGGATGGACGACGAAACCCGGCCGTCAGGGCCCACCGTCCGGCCCGGATTCGATCTTCCGTCCCGAGCCGGTGGCGGTCAGCCGCCGGTGATGGTCTCCAGCAGGTCCTTCGCGCTCGCGCACCGGTCGAACAGCGCACCCACGTGCTTGCGGGTGCCCCGCTCGGGCTCCATCATCGGCACCCGGACCAGCGACTCCCGGCCGACGTCGAAGATGACCGAGTCCCAGCTCGCCGCCACCACCTCGGAGGCGTACTGGGCGAGGCACCGGCCCCGGAAGTAGGCGCGGGTGTCCTCCGGCGGCTCCGTCATCGCCGAGCGGGTCACCTCCTCGGGCAGCAGGGTCGCCATCGAGCCCCGGCTGACCAGCCGGTGGTAGAGCCCCTTCTCCGGCCGTACGTCGGAGTACTGCAGGTCGACGAGCTGCAGTTTGTGCGACGCCCAGCCGAGTTTCTCCCGCTCCCGGTAGCCCTCCAGCAGCCGCAGCTTGGCGACCCAGTCGAGCTCACCGGCGCAGAGCATCACGTCGCGGCCCAGCCGGTCCAGCACGCTCTCCCAGCGGTCGAGCACGTCCGTGGTGTCCGGGTCGACGTCGTCGCCGTACCGCTGCTCCACAAAGGAACGGGCCCGTTCCAGGTAGGCCCACTGCAGGTCCAGTGCGGTCAGCCGGCGGCCGTCACGCAGTCGGATCCGGTGGGTCAGCGACGGGTCGTGACTGACCGCCTTCAACTCGCCCACCGGGTCCGCGATGGACAGGTCCGGGCTGAGGGCCTTCTCCTCGATCATGGTCAGGACCAGTGCGGTCGTACCGACCTTGAGGTAGGTGGAGATCTCCGACAGGTTGGCGTCGCCGATGATCACGTGCAGCCGGCGGTACTTGTCGGCGTCGGCGTGCGGCTCGTCCCGGGTGTTGATGATCGGCCGCTTCAGCGTCGTCTCCAGGCCGACCTCGACCTCGAAGAAGTCCGCTCGCTGGGAGATCTGGAAGCCGGTCTGGGAGCCGTCCTGACCGATGCCGACCCGGCCGGCGCCGCAGACGATCTGCCGGGTCACGAAGAACGGCGTCAGGTAGGTCACGATGTCGGCGAACGGGGTCTGCCGGCGCATCAGGTAGTTCTCGTGCGCGCCGTAGCTGGCGCCCTTGTTGTCGGTGTTGTTCTTGTAGAGGTGGATCGGGTGGGTACCGGGGATGGTGGCCGCCCGACGGGACGCCTCCGCCATCACCCGCTCCCCCGCCTTGTCCCAGCGGACCAGGTCGAGCGGGTTGGTCACCTCGGGCGTCGAGTACTCCGGGTGGGCGTGGTCGACGTAGAGCCGCGCGCCGTTGGTGAGGATGACGTTGGCCAACCCCAGGTCCTCGTCGGCCAGCGCCTCGGCCGGGTCGTACGCGGCGCCGGAGTAGGTGAACCCCCGGGCGTCCCGCAGCGGGGACTCCTCCTCGTAGTCCCAACGCGCCCGGCCGCCCCGGGCCAACTCGGGCCGGGCGCCGTAGGCGTTGACCACCTGCGACGAGGTGACCATCGGGTTGGCACCGGCCTGACCCGGCACGGAGATGCCGTACTCGACCTCGGTGCCCATGATCCGCCGTACGCTCATGCCGGCACCTCGCTCCGCCCCGCGTCGCCACGAGGCTCCACCGCACTGAGCCAACCGATTCGCTCGCTACGCTCGCTCATGCCGCCGCCTCGCTTCGCTCGCCCATGGCGTCGAGCGTAGTCCGCCCCGCCGCCGGAATCTTCGCCCGGCGTGTCGACACGACCACGGTACGCCCCGCCCGGGTCACCTCTGGAAGAAAAAGCGCCGGACAGCATGGTGGGCGCCGCGTTCGCGGCGCCCACCATGCCGGTCCGGTCTACAGGTACTGGCCGGTGTTGCTCGCCGTCTCGATGGAGCGTCCGGCCTCGGCGCCCTTGCCACCGGAGACGAGGGTACGGATGTAGACGATCCGCTCCCCCTTCTTGCCGGAGATCCGGGCCCAGTCGTCGGGGTTGGTGGTGTTCGGCAGGTCCTCGTTCTCCCGGAACTCGTCGACGCAGGCGTCGAGCAGGTGCTGCAACCGCAGCCCCTTGCGCCCGGAGGAGAGGAACTCCTTGATCGCCATCTTCTTGCCCCGGTCGACGATGTTCTGGATCATCGCCCCCGAGTTGAAGTCCTTGAAGTACAGGACCTCCTTGTCACCGTTGGCGTAGGTGACCTCGAGGAACCGGTTCTCCTCGGTCTCCGAGTACATCCGCAGCACCACGGCCTCGATCATCGCGGCCACCGTCGCCGAGGCGTCGTTGCCGTGCTCGGCCAGGTCGTCGGGGTGCAACGGAAGACCGGTGAGGATGTACTTCGAGAAGATGTCCTTGGCCGCCTCGGCGTCCGGACGCTCGATCTTGATCTTCACGTCGAGTCGGCCGGGGCGCAGGATGGCCGGGTCGATCATGTCTTCCCGGTTGGACGCCCCGATCACGATGACGTTCTCCAGGCCCTCCACACCGTCGATCTCGCTGAGCAGCTGGGGAACGATGGTGTTCTCCACGTCCGAGGAGACCCCGGAACCCCGGGTACGGAAGACCGAGTCCATCTCGTCGAAGAACACGATGACCGGAGTGCCCTCGCCGGCCTTCTCCCGGGCCCGCTGGAAGATGAGCCGGATGTGCCGCTCGGTCTCGCCGACGTACTTGTTGAGCAGCTCAGGGCCCTTGATGTTGAGGAAGAAGCTGGTGTGCTTCTCCTCGCCGCGCCGCTCCGCGATCTTCTTGGCCAGCGAGTTCGCCACCGCCTTGGCGATCAGCGTCTTGCCGCAGCCCGGAGGACCGTAGAGCAGGATGCCCTTCGGCGGCCGGAGTTGGTGCTCACGGAACAGGTCGGCGTGCAGGAACGGCAACTCGACGGCGTCCCGGATCTGCTCGATCTGGGGCTGCAGGCCACCGATGTCGCCGTAGTCGACGTCCGGTACCTCCTCGAGGACGAGTTCCTCGACCTCGCTCTTCGGAATCCGCTCGTACGCGTACGCCGAGCGAGGTTCGATCATGAGCGAGTCACCGGCCCGCAACGCCGAGCCGATCAGCGACTCGGCGAGGTGGACGATCCGCTCCTCGTCGGCGTGCGAGATCACCAGGGCCCGGTCGCCCGCGCCGCCGGAGGGGTTGTCCAACACCTCCTTGAGCATGACAACCTCGCCGACCCGCTCGAAGCCGAACGCGTCGACGATGTTCAGCGCGTCGTTGAGCAGGACCTCCTGCCCACGCTGGAGTTCCGCCGCGTCGAGCGACGGCGAGACGGCCACCCGTAGCTTGCGGCCACCGGTGAAGACGTCCACCGTCCCGTCGTCATGCCGGGCCAGGAAGACACCATAACCGCTGGGTGGCTGCGCCAGCCGGTCAATCTCCTCCTTGAGCGTGACGATCTGGGCGCGTGCCTCCTTGAGCGTGTTCACGAGCCGCTCGTTGTTCTCGGTGAGCCGAGCCAGTTGGGCCTGTGTCGCCGACAGCCGTTCCTCAAGCTGCCGGACGTGTCGAGGGCTTTCGGTCAACTTGCGCCGCACCAGAGCGAGTTCCTCTTGAAGAAACGCGACCTGGGTGGAGAGATCGTGGGCCTCCTTCTCCCACCGTGCGGCGCGCGAGTCCGCGTCGTCGCTGCGTGCCACGTCCCACCTCCCCGGGGGCTTGAACGTTCTGACCTAACACTAACCGCTATGACGCTGATTCGGTTCCACGCAACACCCTCGTCGCCGAACCTTGATCACCCGATCACGGTGAACATGATCATTATGACCGTTCCCGGCGGCTCCGCGGAGCCCGTTTCGGGCAGCTCGCACCGGACGGGGCGGACATCGGGACCACCCGGCTGACGACGGCAGCCGGTCGTCCCGAGAACACCGCCGCCTTCGCCCGGAACACCGACGTGGCCGGCCGACGGGCAACGGCAACACCACCGGACCGGCCGACGGGCAACAGTGGCACCACCGGACCGACCAGGCCGGGTCACCGACGGCGTCGGCCACGGGGAGCGGCGACCGGGCGTCGGCCCCGGACGCGGGCCGGATACGTCCCAGCCGGGACGGCCACGGCGGCCGGTCAGAGCATCGGCCGGCCGACGACCGAGGCGACCAGGCGGGCGAACTCCTCCAGCCGGGCGATCTGTCCCGCCCCGCCGTCGTCGAGCGTCTTGCCGAACCGGAGGGCGTCGTGCCGGGGCGGCGCGTGCGCCTCGTCGCCGGGTACGCCTTCGTCGAGCGAGCTGAGCAGCAGGTAGACGTCGATGCTGTCGACCCGGATCTGGCCGTTCGGACTGCGACTCAACCGCCGCCGGCAACCCACCTCGCTCACCGTCGACACCGGTACCACACGCAGCGAAGAGGTCATCGAACCGGCGGGCCCGTCGTCCGGCGGCACGTCCTCGCCGTGCCACAGGATCAGCCGGCTGCCGTCGCAGATCGCGACCTCCTGCCAGACCCCGTTCACCTCGTTGACGAACCGTTCCAGGGTGAACCCGAGCACCGAGGCGCCCCGAAGCACGCCGCTGAGCGCCTCCATCGCCACGTCCGGATCGCGCAGGTAGGCCCGGGCGGCGGACTCCAGGTCCTGGTACGGCGACCAGTCCGGGAAGACGGCGGGAAGTTCCCCGCCACCACCGAACGCCGGTCGGCTCATGCCGCCTCCTCGCTGCGCTCGGCGGCGTCATGAGCTACCACGCTGAGCCGGCCGATTCGCTCGCCACGCTCGCTCATACCACCTCCTCGCTCATTCGGCAGCGCCGCCCGGCGCCGTCTCGGCAGCCTGCCGCGCCTGCTGCCGGCGCAGCGCGTACGCCTCGGCACCCTTGCTCGGCTTGCGCCGGCGGGGCGGAGCGGTGACGCCGGGCGCGAGGCGCCGGCTGGAGACCAGGAACGCGGTGTGCGCGATCATGCGGTGGTCCGGGCGTACGGCGAGCCCGTCCGCGTGCCAGTCCCGCACCAGCGACTCCCAGGCCCGCGGCTCGGTGAACCCGCCCCGCTCGCGCAACGCCTCGACCAGCTCCGAGAGCTGAGGCGTGGTCGCGACGTAACCGATGAAGACGCCGCCGGGCAGCAACGCCCGCTCGACCAGGTCGAGCGCCTCCCACGGGGTGAGCAGGTCAAGGATGATTCGGTCGAAACCGGACTCCTGGCAGTCCGCCACGTCCCCCACGTGCAAGGTCCACGCCGGATGCGGTCCACCGAAAAATGATTCCACATTCCGGCGCGCGATTTCGGCGAAATCCTCACGTAGTTCGTACGAGTGCAGTTCTCCGTCGGGGCCGACCGCGCGGAGCAGCGAACAGGTCAGCGCGCCCGACCCGACACCGGCCTCCAGCACCTTGGCGCCGGGGAAGATGTCCCCCATCGCGACGATCTGGGCGGCGTCCTTGGGATAGATCACCTGGGCGCCACGCGGCATCGACAGTACGTAGTCGGCGAGCAGCGGCCGCAGCGCGAGGTACGCGGTCCCCCCGGTCGAGGTGACCACGCTGCCGTCCGGCAGCCCGATCAACGCGTCGTGCTCCAACGCCCCGCGGTGGGTGTGGAACGACCGGCCGGGTTCCAGCGTGATGGTGTGCATCCGCCCCTTCGGATCGGTGAGCTGCACCCGGTCCCCGGGCAGGAACGGGCCACGACGGGCCGGCGTCGGGGTGGGCCGGGCAGCGGAAACGGCGGTGGGCTGTGCGGTCACTGAGTCATCTTTCGGTTCGGCTCGAGGAGCTGCGCCAGGTCGGCGACGTGCAGTACGCCGACCACATCTTCGCCTGACGTCACGAGGTACTGCGCGCCCGGGTGGGTCTGCACCGCGTGGATCACCTGCTCGCCGGCGAGCCCGACGGGCAGACTCGGCACCCGGTCCAGCCCGTGTGCCACGGTGTCCACGGCCACCCAGGGGCGCCGCTCGACCGGTACCGCGGCCGCGGCGGTCCGGTCCACCAGCGCCACCAGCCGGCCGGACGAGTCGGCGACACCGAGCGTCGAGTCCGGCTGCCCCGCGTCGGCGCCCCGACGCTGCGCCTCGGCCAGCGGGGTGCCGGTCGGCACCCGGAAGACCGGGCGGGCCAGCCGGGACAGGTCGATGAGCGGGAAGCGCCGGCTGATCCGGGCCGCCCGGATCGCCTGACCGGCACCCTGCCAGAGGGTGACCGCCACCAGCAGGACCAGCCCCAGTCCCAACACCGGCCCGAACCCCTGGGACGGCAGCAGGCCCACCCAGGTCAGCAGGAGGACCAGGCCGGCGGTGCCGATCGCGACGAGCCGCCCCGACCAGCCGGCCACCTCGGTCGCCAGGTGCTGGTCCCGGGTGACGGCCCAGACCCCGGCCCGCAACGCCCGCCCACCGTCGAGCGGCAGCCCGGGCAGGATGTTGAAGAGCGCCACCAGCAGATTGCTCGCCGCCAACTGGAAGGCGAACTGGTTGACCAGGGTCCCGTCCGGCAGGGCCAGCGTCGCGCCCACCGCCGCCAGCCCGATGACCAGGGAGACGGCCGGCCCGGCGAGGGAGACCAGCAGATCCACCCGGGGACTCGGGGCGTCCCGGTCCATCTCGGTGTAGCCGCCGAGCAGTTCCAGGGTGATGCCCCGGACCCCGATCCCGTACCGGCGCGCGGTCAGCGCGTGTCCCAGCTCGTGCAGCAGCACCGAGCCGAGCAGCAGGACGACAAAACCGAACCCGACGAGGTAGCCGGCGAGTTGCGACAGCGCGAGCTGCTGCCGGACGACGCCGCCGTACAGCAGGGTGATCAGGGCGGCGAGCAGCAGCATGGAGGCGTTGACCTGGACGGGGACGCCGAACACCCGGCCGACGACGAGGACGTTCCGCCGGTTCGTGCCGCTACGTCGGGGTCGCGAGGGTTCCTCCACCGCTTCGATGCTACGGAACTCCCCGACCGGACCACCCGTCGGTTCGGCCCGGGTCGACGCGACCGATCGGGGTGGCTACCCAGGACCGGACGGCATCCCGGCGGTGGGTGGGCCGGGATCACGTCGTACCCGTGGCATAGCCTTCCGGACATGACGGCGGAGACGGTGACAACGCAGACGGCGACGAACCCGGAACCCCCGGGAGCGGCCCGGCCGGTCACCGCCTCGCTCTCCCCGTCCCGGGCGGCCGACTTCAAGACCTGCCCGCTGCTCTACCGCTTCCGCAGCATCGACCGGCTGCCCGAGCGCCCCAGCGCCGAGCAGGTTCGCGGCACGCTCGTGCACGCGGTCCTGGAACGGCTCTTCGACCTGCCCGCCGACCGGCGCACCCCGACCGCCGCGGCCGACCTGGTGGCGCCGGAGTGGGACCGGCTGGTGGCCGAGCAGGCGGAACTGGCGGAGTTGTTTCCCACCGGCGACCTCGCCGGTCCGACCGAGTTCCTCGCGTCCGCCCGCGAGCTGCTGAACGGCTACTTCAGCGTGGAGGACCCGCGTCGGCTGGAGCCGGCAGAGCGGGAGAGCCTGGTCTCGGCGGTGGTCGACGACCAGTTGCTGATCCGCGGCTACATCGACCGGCTGGACGTCGCGCCGGACGGCGCGCTGCGGGTGGTCGACTACAAGACCGGCGGCGCGCCCCGCGAGGCCTTCGAGGCCCGGGCGTTGTTCCAACTCAAGTTCTACGCCCTGGTGCTCTGGCGGACCCGCGGGGTGGTGCCGACGGTGCTGCGGCTGCTCTACCTCAGGGACGCGGAGATCTGTGACTACCGCCCCGACGCCGACGAACTCGTCCGGTTCGAACGGACCGTGCTGGCACTGTGGCGGGCGATCGAGCAGGCCACGGCCGCCCGGGACTTCCGCCCCAAACCGAGCCGGCTCTGCGACTGGTGCAACCACCAGGCGCACTGTCCGGCGTTCGGCGGCACTCCCCCGCCCTTCCCGGAACCGGCGACCGATGTCCCGCCGCTGACCGTCGCGCCGCCGGCCCGGGTCAGCCGGCGGACGGCCGACGGGACCTCCGGTACGGTGCCGGCCCAGCCGGTCGGGACCGCACCGGGTCAGCGCGGGTCGGACGAGCCGGAGGAGACCGTCTCCTCCTGAAGGAGGAGGTTAGCTTCGCCGTCGCCGATGACCTGTCCGGCGAAACAGCGGATACCGTCGCCAGCATGACCCGCAGCGACGCCCCGGAGGCCACGGCCGCACCCGGCCGTGGACCGGATTGGCGCCGCCGGTTCGCCCCGGACCGGTTCCGGCCCGTCGGGCGGACCCGGGTGCTGGTCCAGGATGCCCTGTTGGCGCTGGTCGCGGTCGCGGTCGAGACGGTGGTCGTGGTGGTCGATCCCGCGCAGACCATCGCCGGCTATCCGGAGCTGGCCCCGGCCGGTCGGGGCACCGCGCTCCTCTGGAGCGTGGCCTGCGCGGTCCCGCTGCTGCTGCGCCGGTCCGCGCCCTGGGCGGCGGTGCTGTTGGTGTCACCACTCCTGCTCGCCGCCGAGTTGGGCGAGGTCCGGTCGGTGACCGCCACGGTGGCGGTCGTCGCGCTGAGCTACACCACCTCGTCCCGCTTTCCGCTGCGGCAGGCGGCGCTGGCCGTGACGTTGATCTGGGCGCCGGCCGTGTTCGTCGCACTGCTCGGGCCCGCCCCGCCCGGCGGATACCTCACCCGTGGCTACGTGCTGTTCGTCCAGGTCCTGTTGGCGCTGGTCTGCTTCTTCATCGGCCGTACGGTGCACGCCCGCAGGGCCTCCATCCGGGCCCTGGAGGAGCGGGCCCGGGTCGCCGAGGAGAACCAGCGCGCCCTCGCCGACCAGGCGGTCGGCGACGAACGGCGGCGGATCGCCCGGGAACTGCACGACGTGGTGGCCCACCACGTCAGCGTGATGGGTGTGCTGGCCACCGGCGCGCGCCGGGTACTGCCCCGGGACCCGGCGGCCACCGACGGCGCGCTGGGCACCATCGAGGAGACCAGCCGGACCACGCTGCGGGAGCTGCGCCGGTTGCTGGACGTGCTGCGCACCGACGCCGAACCGGCCGCCGAACTCGCCCCGCAGCCCGGGCTCGCGGGCATCGAGGCCCTGGTCGAACAGGTCCGGGAGGCGGGTCTGCCGGTGACGCTCCGGGTGGACGGTGTCCCGGGGCCGCTGGACCCTGGTGTGGCGTTGACCATCTACCGGATCGTGCAGGAGGCGCTCACCAACGCCCTCAAGCACGCCGGGTCGGCCACCGCCCAGGTCCGGCTGAGTTTCGGGGTGTACTGGCTGATCGTCGAGGTCTCCGACACCGGCCGGGGTCCGACGCCGGAGAGCAGCCGGGTCGGGCACGGACTGGTCGGCATGCGGGAGCGGATGGCGCTCTACGGTGGGACCCTGCGTACCGGGCCGCGCCCCGGCGGCGGCTACCGGGTGTACGCCAAGATGCCGATGGAACAACTGGGTGCGCCGATCAGCGAACGAAGCGGAAAGTAGGGCGGCATGACGGACGGACAGGCCCCGGAGCGACCGGTGCGGGTCCTGCTCGCAGACGACCAGCCGCTGCTGCGGACCGGGTTCCGGATGGTGCTCGGCGCGGAGGAGGACCTGGACATCGTCGGTGAGGCCGGCGACGGGGTCGAGGCCGTCGACCTGTCCCGGCGGCTGCTGCCCGACGTGGTCCTGATGGACATCCGGATGCCCCGGATGGACGGGGTCGCGGCCACCCGGGCGATCGTCGACGCCCGACTGCCGGTCCGGGTGCTGATCCTGACCACGTTCGACCTCGACGAGTACGTCGTGGGCGCGTTGCGGGCCGGGGCGAGTGGTTTCCTCGCCAAGGACGTACCGGCCGAGGACCTGGTCACCGCCATCCGGACGGTCGCCGCCGGTGAGGCCGTGGTCGCGCCACGGATCCTCAAGCGGCTGCTGGACCGCTTCGCCGAGACACTGCCCGATCCGGCCGCCGCCCCGCCCAAGGAAATCGGTGTGCTCACCGAGCGGGAGCGGGAGGTCCTGGTCCAGGTGGCGCGGGGCCTGTCCAACGCGGAGATCGCCCGGGTCCTGTCGGTGAGCGAGACGACCATCAAGACCCACGTCGGTCACGTGCTCACCAAACTCGGTCTCCGCGACCGGGTGCAGGCGGTCGTGCTGGCGTACGAGACGGGTCTGGTCCGCCCGGGGGCGTGACCTCCCTTCCCGTTGCGGGCCCGGTCCCCGTCGGTCACCGGACAGTCCCCGACCGCCGGCCGGTACGTCGGCCCGGCGCCGCCCGGTCGGTCGGCATCCTCCGGGGAGCCGTCCCGCGTACGCCCGAAGTACGAGGGGACGTCCGCCCGGGCCGGTATCTCTCCTCCCCGTGGAGGAGTGCGAGTCGGCGTGGGTCGGATCCGAAGACCGTTCCGACGTACGACGGCGTACCGGGGTACGGCGCATACCGTGGGAAGAGAACGACGGTGTGCCGCCGAGCCGGAATTGCGACGTGGCGGCGACGCAATCGGGAACGGCAGGAAAACCGTGGCGGACGAAGCCGAAGCGGCTGCGGACAATCGAAGAAGAATGGATAATCGGGCGGAAACGGTCCGTTGACCGAACGGTATCAGTCAGGGACAACCCTGATCTGTCATCGGGGCCGACCCGCACCGGGAAATCCGCGTCGGGCTCCGCCCTCGGGTGGACGCCGCGACCACCTTCGGCACCGACGATGGATGACGCGGCCGGATCGCCACGGCCCGACCAAGCAAGATCATTGATCAGGGGGAGATGACGTGACGGCGACGGTGGCCCGAGGTGCCGCGATGGCGGCCAGAGCGGACGACGTATGGAAGGTGTACGGCAGCGGCGAGGCGCAGGTTGTCGCGCTGCGGGGAGTGAGCGTCGAATTCGAACGGGCCCGGTTCACGGCCATCATGGGACCGTCCGGTTCCGGCAAGTCCACGCTGATGCACTGCCTCGCCGGACTCGACTCCGTCACCCGGGGTACCATCCACATCGGCGACATGACGGTGACCGGGCTCGGTGACGCGGGTCTCACCAAACTCCGTCGCGACAAGGTCGGTTTCATATTCCAGCAGTTCAACCTTCTCCCGACGCTGACCGCGCAGGAGAACATTCTGCTGCCCCTTTCCATCGCCGGTCGCAAACCCGATCCCGACTGGCTGGCCACCGTCGTGGACACGGTCGGTCTCCGCGACCGGCTGAACCACCGGCCGGCGCAGCTCTCCGGCGGTCAGCAGCAGCGGGTCGCCTGTGCCCGGGCGCTCGCCTCCCGACCTGAGGTGATCTTCGCCGACGAGCCGACCGGCAACCTCGACTCCCGGTCCGGCGCCGAGGTGCTCAACTTCCTCCGCCGCTCGGTCGCCGAACACCAGCAGACCATCGTGATGGTGACCCACGACCCGGTCGCCGCCTCGTACGCCGACCGGGTCGTCTTCCTCGCCGACGGCCAGATCGTCTCCGAACTGGTCGAGCCGACCCCGGACACGGTGCTGGACACCATGAAGAAGTTGGACGGGCTCACCGAGGCGGGTCAGTGATGCTGCGCGCCACCCTGAAGAGCCTGCTCGCCCGTAAGCTCCGGCTGGTTCTCTCCGGGCTCGCCGTCGTACTCGGTGTCATGTTCGTCTCCGGTGCGTTCGTCCTCACCGACACGCTGAGCCGGTCCTTCGACGGCCTGTTCAGCGACGCGTACGCCGCGACCGACGTCGGCGTCAGCGCCAAGCCGAAGATCGACATGAGCGAGATGGAGGGCGAGCAGGTCGCGACTCCGTTCCCGGCCGCCGTCCTGGACCAGGTCCGGGCGGTGCCCGGGGTGGCCCAGGCCACCGGCAGCGCCGGCGCCGACGGCGCCCAGGTGATCGGCAGCAACGGCAAGGCCCTGACCTCCTTCGGGCCGCCGCAGATCGGATCCAACTGGAACGGGGAGAACGAACTGGTCCAGCTCCGGGCCGGTCGTGGCCCGACCGCGGACACCGAGGTGGCGGTCAACCAGACCGTGGCCACCGCGGCGAAGCTGTCCGTCGGTGACCGGGTCGCCGTGCTGACCCCGCACAAGGACAGGCAGGAGTTCACCGTCGCCGGCATCTTCGGCTACAGCGGGGACCGGGACAGCCTCGGCGGTGTCCAGGAGGTGGCCTTCACCGAGCGGGCGGCGCAGGAGGCGATGCTCGGGCAGACCGGGGTCTACACGGAGCTCACCGTCACGGCCGCCGACGGGGTCGACCCGGCGGCGCTGCGGGACCGGGTGTCGGCGGCCCTCGGCGACGGCTACGTGGTGAAGACCGGTGAACAGCTCTCCGCCGACGCGGCGGCCGGCTTCGACGCGGCACTCGGCTTCTTCAACAACATCCTGCTGGGATTCGCGGGCGTGGCGCTCTTCGTCGGCGTCTTCCTGATCCTGAACACCTTCTCGATCATCGTCGCCCAGCGCACCCGGGAGCTGGCGCTGCTGCGCGCCATCGGCGCCAGCCGCCGCCAGGTGATCAGTTCGGTGCTGACCGAGGCCACCGTCATCGGCCTGCTCGCCTCGGCCCTCGGCCTGCTCGCCGGCATCGGCGTGGGCGCCCTGCTGGCGTACGTCTTCGGACAGGTCGCCGGCGGCCTCGAACTGGCCGGGATCGGCGTACCGCCCAGCGCCGTGATCAGCTCCTTCGTCGTCGGTCTTGTGGTCACCCTCGTCGCGGCGGTGCTGCCGGCGTTGCGGGCCGCCCGGATTCCCCCGGTGGCAGCGATGCAGGACGTGGCGACACCGGACCGGCCGTTGACCAGGATCACCGTCACCGGCGCGGTGGTGTCCGCGCTCGGCGGCGCCCTGCTGCTGCTCGGGCTGACCGGCAGCACCGGCGGCGGAACGCTGTGGACGGTGCTCGGCGGGGTGCTGCTGTCGTTCATCGGGATAGCGCTGCTGACCCCGCTGATCAGCCGCCCGGTGGTCTCCGCCCTCGGTCGGCTGTTCGCCTGGTCGGTGCCGGGCAAGCTCGGCCGGCTGAACTCGGGTCGCAACCCGCGCCGCACCGCGATCACCGCTGCGGCCCTGATGGTCGGCATCGCCCTGGTCACCGGCGTGACCGTGGTCCTGGACTCGGCGAAGAGCAGCATCACCGCCCTGGCCGAGGACACCATCCAGGCCGAGCTGGTGATCTCCGGGACCCCGAGCGGTGCCCGGCTGCCGAGCTTCGACGCGGCGGTGCTCGACCGGGCCGCCGACGTACCCGGCGTGGCGATGGTCGCCGGAATGTACGTCGACCAGGCACAGGTCGGTCAGGAGCGCAGTTGGATCACGGCGACCAACGACGTCGCCGCGCTGCGGGAGATCTTCCGGGCCACCCCGACCGCCGGCAGCATCGACTCGCTCGGTCCGCAGCAGCTGTTGGTCGACTCGGGTACGGCCAAGGAGCAGGGGTTGTCGGTGGGTGCCACGGTGCCGGTACAGCTGTCCCGCGGCGAGGCGCGGACGTACACGGTGACCGGTATCTACGCCGAGTCCCAGCTGTTGAACGGGTTCCTGCTGCCGGCCTCGGCCGCGGTCGACTTCGGGTCGCCGAAGCCGACGCAGGCGTACCTGAAGCTCGATCCGGGTGCCTCGGTCGACCAGGTGATGCCGCAGGTCGAGACCCTGCTCGCGGACAGTCCCACGGTGTCGGTCGCCGACCGGGCCGATTTCATCGAGCAGCAGGCCGGCCAGCTCGACCAGGTGCTCACGATGATCCAGATCCTGCTCGCGTTGGCGATCCTGATCGCCGTCCTCGGGATCGTGAACACGCTGGCGCTGTCGGTGCTGGAGCGGACCCGCGAGCTGGGGCTGCTGCGGGCCATCGGGCTGCGCCGGGCGCAGACCATGCGGATGATCATCGTGGAGGCGGTGGTGATCTCGGTCTTCGGCGCCCTGCTCGGCCTGGCCGTCGGCACCAGCCTCGGCGCGGCGGTGGTCCGGGCCCTGCGTGAGGACGGCATCACCGACCTGGTGCTGCCGTGGTCGCGGATGGCTGTCCTGCTCGGCCTGGCGGCCGTGGTCGGGGTGGTCGCGGCGGTCCTGCCGGCGATCCGCGCCGCGCGACTGAACGTGCTCGGTGCCATCGCGCACGAATAGCCCGCCCGTGGCTTGGGGGTAGCCACGGGTTGGTGCGGGGCGGTGTCCGGACGGACACCGCCCCGCTGCCGGACGGGCCGGACCGGGCTCAGCTCAGCGGGGCAGGTCGAGCGGGGCGAGCAGTCCGCCGAGCAGCTCCAGGTCCACCCCGGTCAGCGTCTCCAGCAGGTGTACGCCGTCGACCGGGTCGATCGGCACCACACTCGGCACCGCCAGCACGCTGGCCCCCGCGGCAAGTGCACTGGCCACCCCGGTCGGTGAGTCCTCGATCGCCACACATCGGTTGATCGGCACGTCCAGCAGCCGTGCCGCGGTCAGGTACGGGACCGGGTCCGGCTTGGTCGCCGTCACCTCGTCGCCGCAGACGATCACGTCGAAGGTGTCCCGACCCAGGGTGTTCAACGCCACCTCGACCAGGCTGCGGGCGGTCGAGGTGACCAGCGCGGTCGGGATCGGCACCGCACGTACCGCCTGCACCAGGGCCAACGCGCCGGGACGCCACCGCAGTTCGGTGAGGAACAGCTCCGCCACCCGGCGCTCCAGCCAGGCGGTACTGTCCGCCGGGTCCCGCCACGGCTGTGCCAGGTCGGTGTGCAGGATCTCCATCGACACCGCCATGCTGGTCCCGACCATGGCGAGCCGGGCGGGCTCCGAGAGGGTCCCCCCGTAGTGCGCGGCGAGTTCCTGCAGCCCGGTGTCCCAGAGCCGCTCGCTGTCCACCAGGGTGCCGTCCATGTCGAAGAGCACGGCGGCGGGGTGCTGGCCGTTCAGGATGCCTCCCGGGCGCGGGTACGGGTCACGTCCCGATCCTGCCAACCTCGCCGGACGCACGGCCTGCGGCGACGTCGAACTGTGGCGGACGCCTCAGTCGGTCCCCGGCCGGGATCGGCACGTCAGCCGAGGTCGCAGGCGCCCAGCCCGCTCTGGTAGCCGCCGAAGAAGGCGCTGGTGCGCTGCTCCACGGTGCCGTGCGCGTCCTCGGCGAACCAGGGCTGGTTCGGGTCGTCGGCGACCGCCCGCAGCCCGGCCAGCAGTTCGTCGATGTCGCCCTCCTCCACGGCGAGCACCTGGCCGCGTTCCGAGTCACCGATGTACGCGCCGGCCATGCAGTCGGCCTGCAACTCGTGTTGGATGGTGTACTCGTGCCGGACCCCGAGACGGGCCTGGATGGCGTGCGCGTACTCGTGACCGAGCAGGTAGTACAGGAACGCGTCACCGATCTGCTGGAACGCCACCACCGCCCAGTTGATGTCGTACGCGATGAAGTCGCCGACCGAGCAGTAGACCGCGTTGTTCGTCGGCAGGGCCTGGCCCCCGCACTCGATCTCACCCGCCCGCCGGTACGCGCTGATCTGACTGACCCGCTGGAACCGCTCCCCCGCCTCGCGGAACTCCCCGGCCCAGTACAGTTCGGCGACCCGGACCGCGGTCTTCATGTCCTGCTCGAAGTCGTCGACGTTCATCGGTCGGTCCGCCCCGGCCTGCTCGGAGCCGCTGGTCGGCGTCGGGGTCGCCGGGCCGTCCGGTGGCGACGGCTCCTGCCCGTCACGTGGTCCGACAAAACAGGCACCCGCGACCACCGCCGTGACGGTCAGAGCCAGCAGCCGCCAGAACCGGTCGGTACGACGAAACGGACGCATCACGGCCTCCCACGGGATCGAGCAACCAGCACACCGTCCCATGGTGCCGAGCCCGTCAAAACACCGGGCCGACCGCCCGGTGCCGGACCGGGCGACCGTCCTCTCCGGACGGTCCGGGGCCACCGGGGCCGCCCGGGCGCGCGGTGGGCCGGACGGCTACCGGGCGTTGAAGTAGCCCGCCTCCGGATGGTGTACCACGATCGCGTCGGTGGCCTGCTCCGGCGTCAGCTGGAACTCCTCGGAGAGCCGCACCCCGATCCGCTCCGCGTCCAGCAGCGCCACCAACCTGGCCCGGTCCGCCAGGTCCGGGCAGGCCGGATAACCGAACGCGTACCGGCAGCCCCGGTAGTCGGTACGGAGCAGGCCGGCCAGGTCCGGCGGATCCCCGTCGCCGACCGTACCGCCGCCGGGCAGCACCAGCTCGGACCGGATCCGCCGGTGCCAGTACTCGGCGAGCGCCTCGGTCAGCTGCACCGACAGGCCGTGCACCTCCAGGTAGTCGCGGTAGGAGTCGCCGGCGAACAACGCCGCCGTGTAGTCGCTGACCGGTTGCCCGACGGTGACCAGTTGCAGCGCGACCACGTCCGGCGGCCCGCCCCGGGGCCGGAAGAAGTCGGCCAGGCAGAGTCGACGTCCCTGACGCTGTCGGGGAAAACCGAACCGGGCCAGCTCGGTGGCGCCGTCGGGATCCAGCACCACCAGGTCGTTGCCCTCGGAGCAGGCCGGGAAGTAACCGTAGACCACCGCCGCCTCCAGCACCCGGTCGGCGGCGAGCCGGTCCAGCCAGTACCGCAGCCGGGGCCGGCCCTCGGTCTCCACCAGTTCCTCGTACGTCGGCCCCGAACCGCCCCGCGACCCGCGCAGCCCCCACTGGCCCAGGAACGTGGCCCGCTCGTCGAGCAGCGCCGCGTACTCGGCCAACGGGATGCCCCGGACCACCCGGGTGCCGAAGAACGGCGGCGTCGGCACGGCCACGTCCACCGCCACGTCCGAGCGGACCGACGCGTCGGTGAGGTCGGGCAACTCCTCGGCGACGGCGGCGCGGCGACGTTCCCGGCGCGCCCGCCGGGCCGCCAACGCCGACTCCCGCTCGGCGTCCACCACCGGGGTACCGCCCCGCCGCGCCGCCATCAGCCGGTCCATCAGGGCCAGCCCCTCGAACGCGTCCCGCGCGTAGTGCACCTCTCCGGCGTACCCGGCACGCAGGTCGTCCTCGACGTACCCCCTGGTCAACGCCGCACCGCCGAGCAGCACCGGCCACCGGTCGGCAACCCCGCGGGCCGCCATCTCGGCGAGGTTCTCCTTCATCACCACAGTGCTCTTCACCAACAGACCGGACATCCCGATCGCGTCCGCGTCGTGTTCCTCCGCCGCCGCCAGGATGGCGCCGATCGGCTGCTTGATGCCGATGTTGACGACCTCGTAGCCGTTGTTGGAGAGGATGATGTCGACCAGGTTCTTGCCGATGTCGTGCACGTCGCCCCGGACCGTGGCGAGCACGATCCGCCCCTTGCCGCCGTCGGAGGCCTTCTCGATGTGCGGTTCGAGCCGGGCCACCGCGGCCTTCATCACCTCCGCCGACTGCAGCACGAACGGCAACTGCATCCGGCCGGCGCCGAAGAGTTCACCGACCACCCGCATCCCGTCCAGCAGCAACTCGTTGATGATCGACAGGGCGGACCGGGTGGTCAGCGCGGCGTCCAGGTCGGCCTCCAGGCCACCCGCCTCGCCGTCGACGATCCGGCGCTTCAGCCGCTCGTCCAGCGGCAGCGCGGCCAGTTCCTCCGCCCGGCCGGCCCGGGACGCGGCGGCGTCGACACCCTCGAACAGTTCGATGAACCGCCGTACCGGGTCGTGGCCGTCCCGGCGCCGGTCGTGGACCACGTCGAGCGCGGCCTCCCGCTGCTCGTCCGGGATCCGGGAGTTCGGCAGGATCCTGCTCGCGTGCACGATCGCGCCGGTCAGCCCGGCCTCGACACACTCGTGCAGGAAGACCGAGTTGAGCACCTGCCGGGCGGCCGGGTTCAGACCGAACGAGACGTTGGAGACGCCCAGGATGGAGTTGACCCCGGGATAGCGCCGGTTGATCTCCCGGATCGCCTCGATCGTCTCGATTCCGTCCCGCCGGGTCTCGTCCTGGCCGGTGGCGATCGGAAACGTCAGGCAGTCCACCAGGATGTCCGCCCGGTCCAGCCCCCACCGGCCGGTCAGGTCGTCGATGAGTCGGGCGGCGACCCGTACCTTCCACTCGGCCGTCCGGGCCTGGCCCTCCTCGTCGATGGTCAGCGCCACCACCGCGGCGCCGTGCTCGGCGACCAGCGGCATCACCCGGGCGTACCGGGACCCGGGGCCGTCGCCGTCCTCGAAGTTGACCGAGTTGACCACACAGCGCCCGCCGAGCAGCTGCAGCCCCGCCTCGAGTACCGCCGGCTCGGTCGAGTCCAGCACGACCGGCAGGGTGGAGGCGGTGGCGAACCGGCCAGCGACCTCCCGCATGTCCCGTACGCCGTCCCGCCCGACGTAGTCGACGCAGAGGTCGAGCAGGTGTGAGCCGTCCCGGGCCTGCTCACGGGCCAGTTCGACGCAGGTCTGCCAGTCCCCGGCCAGCATCGCCTCCCGGAACACCCGGGAGCCGTTGGCGTTGGTCCGCTCCCCCACCAGCAGGACGGTGCCGTCCTGGGCGAACGGGACCGGGTGGTAGAGGCTGGACGCGCCGGGTTCCGGCGCCGGTGACCGGGTCGGCGGCGCGACGTCCCGCAACCGCCGCACCACCGTCCGGATGTGCTCCGGTGTCGTACCGCAGCATCCGCCGACCAGCGCGACACCGTAGTCGACGACGAACCGCCGCAACGCGTCCGCCAGCTCGTCCGGGGTCAGCGGGTAGCGGGCCCCGTCGGCGGTCAGTTCCGGCAGTCCGGCGTTCGGCATCACCGACAGCGGCACCCGGGCGTGCCGGGACAGGTACCGCAGGTGTTCGGTCATCTCCGCCGGCCCGATCGCGCAGTTCAGCCCGATCAGGTCGATGCCGAGCGGCTCCAACGCGGTCAACGCGGCGCCGATCTCACTGCCGAGCAGCATGGTGCCGGTCGTCTCGACGGTCACCTGGCAGATCAGCGGCACCGTCCGACCGGCGTCGGCCGCCGCGCGCCGGGCGCCTACCACCGCGGCCCGGACCTGGAGCAGGTCCTGGCAGGTCTCGACGACCAGTCCGTCGACACCGCCGGCGAGCAGGCCGGCGACGTTGCGCTGGTACGCGTCGCGCAGTTCCCGGTACGTCACGTGGCCCAGCGTCGGCAGTTTGGTGCCCGGCCCGATCGCGCCGAGCACGTACCTCGGCCGTTCCGGGGTACCCGCCGCGTCGGCGGCCTGCCGGGCCAGCCGCGCCCCGGCCTCGGCCAGCTCGGCGATGCGGTGCTCCAGGCCGTACTCGCGCAGGGCGGAGAGGTTGGTGCCGAAGGTGTTGCTCTCCACACAGTCGGCACCGGCGGCCAGGTAGTCGTCGTGCACCGCGCGGACCACGTCGGGGCGGGTGACGTTGAGGATCTCGTTGCAGCCCTCGTGGCCCTCGAAGTCGTCCAGGGTGAGGTCGGCGGCCTGCAACATCGTGCCCATCGCCCCGTCGGCGACCAGAACCCGCTGCGCGAGCGCCTCGAGTAACGGAATCGGCACCCTTCCAGGCTAGTGCGGACCAGCTCCTGTCACTGGGAGTAGGCACACCGTTCCACAAGCTCCCCGGTGTAGCGCTATCGTCGGTTATGTCCAGGAAATTGGTGGTCCTGCCAGCCGTCATCCCACCCGTACCACCCCGGACGGGTCGACAGCCGGCGCGGCCGGCGGGCCGTGTCCGAGTCCGAGACGTAGGCTGACGGACGTGAGGGACAACAGGGACGGCAGTACCAGGTTCGGCGCGGGGACCGCCGCGCGGCGGGGTCACCCCCGGCGACTCGGCGCCGGTACGCACGCTGGGGGTACCGCGTGACCGAGTTCGACGGGTTGCCTGTGCTGCGCTCGCCGGTCGCGATCGCGGCCTTCGAGGGCTGGAACGACGCGGCGGACGCCTCGACGGCGGCGGTGGAACACCTCGAACAGGTGTGGCAGGCCCGTCAGATCGCCGAACTGGACCCCGAGGACTTCTACGACTTCCAGGTGAGCCGGCCGACGATCACGATGGCCGACGGCGAGACCCGACGGGTCGAGTGGCCGACCACCCGGTTCATGGTGGCGAGTCCGGACGGCACCGACCGGGACGTGGTGCTGATCCGGGGCATCGAGCCGAGCATGCGTTGGCGCACCTTCTGCGAGCAGGTGCTGGAGCTCTGCCACAGCCTGGAGGTCAACCGGGTCGTGCTGCTCGGCGCGCTGCTGGCCGACGTGCCGTACACCCGGCCACTGCCGATCAGCGGCAGCGCCTCCGACCCCGACGCCGCCGAGCGCTACCAGCTGACCCCGACCCGGTACGACGGCCCGACCGGCATCGTCGGCGTCCTGCACGACGCGGCGACCCGGGCCGAGGTCGACGCCGTCTCGTTCTGGGTGCACGTACCGCACTACGCGAACAACCCTCCCTGCCCCAAGGCGACCCTCGCCCTGCTGCACCGGGTCGAGGAGGTGCTCGACCTGCCGGTCCCGATGTCGGACCTGGCCGAGGAGGCCGCCGAGTGGGAACAGCGGGTGCGTACCGCCGCCGAGCAGGACGCCGAACTCGGCGAGTACGTCCGCGAGCTGGAGGAGCGGGTCGGCGACGCCGGCATCCAGCCGCTGACCGGAGACGAGATCGCCCAGGAGTTCGAGAAGTACCTGCGCCGTCGGGGCGGCTCGGCCGGCCCCACCGCCGGCTCCTGGTGACCCGCACGGGCCCCGGCTTCGCCAGGCCCGGCGCCGTCCGCCGCTGATCCGGGCCCCGGAGCCGATCCTCGTCGGCGCCGGGCCCGGCGGCGTGTCCGGGCGACCGGAGTCCGCGCACCGGGGCCGGATCCCCGCCCCGAGCAACGTCGCCCCGGCGCCGGTCCCGCAGATCCGTGGCGGCCGGTCAGAACGACGAGGGACCGGCGACGAGCGCCCGGGCGGTATCCGTCCACCAGTAGAGAACCTCCCGGCCCGACCGGCGCTTCTGGAGCAGACCGGCCTCGGTCAGCACCCGCAGGTGACCACCGACCGTGCCGAGCGGCAGTCCGGTCGCGGCGACCACCGCCGTGGTGCTGACCGGCTCAGCCGCCCGTACCAGAATCCTGCTCCGCGCGTTCCCGAGCAGCCGGCGCAGCGGATCCGGCGTGCTGAGCGCGGCCTCGGCGAAGATCCCCGTCACCGGGTAGACGATCCCGAAGCGGTCGGGCAGCCGCCAGGAGACCCAGCCTCCCCGGCAGTGGGCCGCGAAGAACGTCAGGTCCCCGCCCCGCACGTCGCACGGCGGGTAGGGCCGCTCCTGGACCTGGAGCCGGCCGTTGCCGAGCCAGCGCATGCCCGGCCGCATGTCGTTGATGACGCCGGACCAGCCGTCCCGGCCCAGGCGGGAGATCCGGGAAACCACGTCGGCCCGCAGCACCGACTGTCGGCGCGGCCAGTCCGGCTCGATCGTGTGCTGCCAGACCCAGCGCAGCAGGGCGGCCGTCCGGCTCGCCAACCCCGCACGACGCAGTTCCGGGGCCAACGGGGCACGTACGCGGGCCAGATCGTCACGGATCCGCTCGTCCGGCAGTGACTCCAGCACCAGGAGCTCGTCGTCCAGTGTCATGTTCGGACGGGCCGGCGGCACGGTCAGGAAGTCCGCCATCCAGGAGGACGAGATCGCGTGCGCCACGATTGCCGAGGCCGTCGGGTCGCCGTCGAGGTAGTCGCGGAAGGCACCGACATGCCGGTCCCGCCAGCCCCGGTGCCACGGAAGCGGTTGGTCCCGACGCAGGATGTTGAGCGCCCCCACCGTCTCGGTCAGCTGTGAGGTGCCGAACCGCGCCTGCGCCATGACTTCGGCGTCGACCAGGAACACCGCCACGTTTCGCCTCCGGTCGAAACTCTAGGGCGGCGCCGGAAGACACCGCAAGATCCTCGCCATGCCAAGCGACCCTCCGCCGAGTGACCGACCGACCGTGGGCACGCGGAACTTCATCGCGCTGTGGGCCGATGCCGCGGTCACCAACCTGGCCGACGGCGTCGTCAAGCTGACGCTGCCCCTGGTGGCCGTCTCGATGACGGACTCCCCCGCGCTGGTCGCCGGTGTCACCCTGGCCAACACCCTGCCCTGGCTGCTGTTCTCACTGCCCGCCGGGGTACTCGTCGACCGGGTCGACCGCCGCCGCCTGATCATGACCATGGCCGCCGCGCGCACCCTGGCCCTCGCGGTGCTCGTGGGCGGCATCCTCGCGGACCTGCTGCCGCTGTCCGGCCTGTACGCGGCGGCACTGCTCCTCGGCACCGCCGAGGTGTTCGCCGACACCGCCCGGATGGCGGTCGTGCCGATGGTCGTGTCCCGCGGTCGGATGGAATCCGCGTTCGCGAAGTTGACCGCCACCGAGACCGCCGCCAACGAGTTCGTCGGGCCGTCCCTGGGAGGTCTGCTCGCCGCCGCCGGACTGGCCGTCGCGCTCGGCTTCGGCGGCGTGGGCTACGCGGGCGCCCTGTTCGCCTTGGCGATCATGACCGGCCGTTACCGCAGCGACCGCCACCCCGGATCGGCGACGAGGGCGACCGGTCTCCGCGCCGACATCCGGGAGGGCGTCCGGTACGTGTGGCGGGAGAGGATCCTGCGGACCCTGCTGTTGGTGGCCGGCGTGGCGAGCGGCTGCTGGGCGGCGTGGATGGCGGTCATCGTCGTCCACGCGGTCACCCCCGGACCGATGGATCTGAGCCGTTCGGAGTACGGACTGCTGATCGGCGCGCTGGGCGTGGGCGGTGTCATGGGTGCCTCCGTCGCACCTGCGGTCACCCGCCGGCTGGGACGGCAGGTCGTCCTCGGCACGTCGATGGCTTGTTTCGCCGTGCTGCTGGCCGCGCCGGCGATCTCCTCGTCCCCGTGGCTGATCGCGGTGACGACGTTCCTGGGCGGGGCGGGCGCCGGCGCCTGGAACGTCGCCTACAGTTCGCTGCGCGCGCTTGTCGTACCCGACGAGATGATGGGGCGCTACAGCGGGGTCAGCCGGCTGACCAGTTGGGGCTCGATGCCGCTGGGTGCCCTGGTCGCCGGCTTCACCGCCGAACTGGTCAGCGTGCGGGCGGTCTTCTGGGCTGGGGCGGCGCTCTGTCTCCTCGTGCTCGCCGCGACGGTACGGACGGTCAGGTCGCCCGAGTTCCGGCGACTGGAGGCCCGGGCGACCGGCCGTCACGAAGCTGAACCGGCCCGGCCATCCCGGTCCTGAACCGCCCCGGCCCCGGCCTCGGCCGACGGGACGCCTCGTCGTGGGGCCCACGGCCGGCCCCTCCGTCCGGTGAGGCATCCGGTGGCGCCGCATGATTCCGAAATCCGCTCCGGTACGCCGGTGTGTCGGGGTTGCCGGGATCACCTCCCGTACGGCATCCTAGGAACCTAGTGCTATTGCTGACGGGAGTGCGTCATGCAGATCAACCCCGGGGCCGCCGAGTTTCCGCACCGGCAGATCGCGGCCCAGCTCCGCGCCAAGATCCGGGCCGGGGACTGGGCCGCCGGCGACCGACTGCCGTCCATCCCGGCCATCGCCGAGATGTTCGGGGTGGCCAAGCAGACCGTGCAACGCGCGATCGACCAGCTCCGGGTCGAGGGGGTGCTGATCACCAAGCCGGGCTCCGGCACGTACGTCCGGGGCACCCGACGCCGCCTGAACCGACTGTCCCGGGGCCGCTACGGCGGTCACCGCGGCTACCACGCCGACCTCGCCGCCCGGTACCGGCAACAGCTGATCCAGGTCGGCCGGGCCCCGGCGCCGCCGGAGGTCGCCGACGCGTTCGGGGTCGCCGACGGGACCGAACTGATCGTCCGGCGGCATCTGGTACGCACCGAGGACGTTCCGGTCGAGGTGGGTGCCTCCTGGTTCCGGGTGGCCGACGCCGCCGGCACCAGCCTCGAACGGATGGAGGCCTACGGCCGACCGCTGTACCAGGAGGCGGAGGAGGCGATCGGCCGACGCTACGTGTCAGCCACCGACCAGATCAGTGCCCGGCAACCCAGTCGGGAGGAGGCGGAGACACTGCAGATCCGTCCCGACACCCCGGTGCTGCACCTGCTGCACGTCGCCTACGACACCCAGCACCGGCCGATCGAGGTCGCCCAGGCCACCTGGCCCGGCCCGATGACCACACTGACCGAGCAGTACCAGATCCCGGGGCCGGTCGCGGACCCCGAACCGGACCCCGGGCTGGTGCTCGGCTGACGCTGAGCACGGCGAGGTCCGGGCGCCCGGCAGGGTCCCGCCCCGCGACCGCGACCACCGGTCGTCGACCACGGGAGGCGCCAGCCGGGCGGTTGACCGGCTCAGCTGCGCGCAGCGGGGCTTCTCCTCGGCGACACCGGAAACGACGGAACGCGGCCGGCCCGACCCTAGAGCCGTACGCCGAGCAGGGCGTCGACGGTCGCGGCCGCCAGTCCCGGTCCCTCCGGATCGGTCCCGGTACCAGCGAGCGTGTCGTCCGCCCACTGGTCCACCCGGGCCAGCGCGCCCGGGGTGTCCAGGTCGTCGGCGAGCCGCTCGCGCACCCCGGCCAGCAGGTCGGCTCCGGAGGCGCCGACCGGTGCGGCGGCAGCCTCCCGCCACCGGGCCAGCCGCTGGGTGCCGACCTTGAGCACGTCGTCGGTCCACTCCCGGTCGGACCGGTAGTGGCCGGCGAGCAGGCCAAGCCGCACCGCCATCGGGTCCACCCCGTCGGCCCGCAGCCGGGAGACGAAGACCAGGTTGCCCTTGGACTTCGACATCTTCTCCCCGTCCAGGCCGATCATGCCGGCGTGCACGTAGTGGCTGGCGAACGGCGCCTGCCCGGTCAGTCGCTCGGCATGGGCGGCGGAGCATTCGTGGTGCGGGAAGAGCAGGTCGTTGCCGCCGCCCTGCACGTCGATCCGGTCACCGAGCAGGCCCAGCGCGATCACCGCGCACTCGATGTGCCAGCCCGGCCGCCCCGGCCCCAGCGCCCCACCGGGCCAGGCCGGCTCGCCGTCCCGGGCACCGCGCCAGAGCAGCGGGTCCAACGGGTCGCGCTTGCCGGCCCGTTGCGGGTCCCCGCCCCGCTCGGCGAAGAGCGGCAGCATCTCGTCCCGGGAGAGGTTGGACTCGTAGCCGAACCGGGGCGCGGCGGCGATGTCGAAGTAGACGTCCCCGGTGCCGTCGTCGAGCCGGTACGCCGCCCCCTCGTCCAGCAGCGACCGGACCTTCTCGGCGATGGCCGGAATCGACTCGACGGCGCCGACGTAGTGCGCCGGCGGGATCATCCGCAGCGCCTCCATGTCCTCCCGGAACAGCGCCGTCTCCCGCATGGCGAGCACCTTCCAGTCCTCGCCGTCCCGTTCCGCCCGCTCCAGCAGCGGATCGTCGATGTCCGTGACGTTCTGCACATAGCTGACCGGATGGCCGGCGTCCCGCCAGACCCGCTGGGCGAGATCAAACGTGATCATGGTCGCCGCGTGTCCCAGGTGGGTGGCGTCGTACGGGGTGATGCCGCAGACGTACATCGTCGCCGGGCCGGAGGGGCGGGTCGGATGCACCGCCTGGCGCGCGGAGTCGAACAAGGCGAGCGGCTGGCCCCTACCCGGCAGCCGAGGGATGTCGTGCCCCACCCAGGATTCCATGGTCACACCCTAGCCAGCCGACGACGGCGGCTCCGCCCGCCCGGTCACGAAGGTGATCAGACCGACAGGGCACCCAGCGGCCCAGGAACCGGGCCCGGGACCGGGTCGCCACTGGTCGCGGGCGGGTCAGGCCGACGCAGCCGGGGACGGACGGTCGCGGGCGGGTCAGACCGGCCCAGCCGGGCAACAACCGGGTGGCCGGACGAGTCGCCGGGCGGGAGACGTCAGACCGGCGCAGCCAGGCGGCGACCGGGTGGCCGGACGGGTCGCGGGCGGGTCAGATCGGCGGCCACGGGATCGCCGGCCACTCGTCGGAGGGGACCGGGAACCGACCGCCGTCACGGAGCCGGTCGACGCGCCGGGCGGTGGCGGCGACCTCCCCGATGGTCAGGTGCTCCGCGAGACTCTCCCCCAGCGGACCGGCGAGCGCCCCGGCCAGCCCGTCGAGCATCTCCCGGACATCCGGCGGCAGGGATCGGCGCGCCCACCCCCAGAGCACCGTCCGGAGCTTGTCCTCCACGTGGAAGCAGACCCCGTGATCGACGCCGTAGATCCGGTCGTCCGGCCCGTACAGCACGTGGCCGCCCTTGCGGTCCGCGTTGTTCAGCACCGCGTCGAGCACCGCGAGCCGGGCCAGTCGCGGATCGTCGGCGTGCGCCAGCGCGTACGGCGTACCGTCGTCGTCCTGGGCGGCCGCGACCCGGAACCAGCGGGGCGGAAGACTGCCCGCCGGGACGAACCCGACCAGCGGGTCGGCCTGCTCCGGCTCGTCGATCCAGAGCTGGCAGGCTCCGGGACCCAACGGGCCGTCCCGGAGCACCGTCGGCGGGACGAGGTCCCACCCGCTGGCCCGTGACACCAGGTAGGCGGCGACCTCCCGGCCGGCCAGGGTGCCGTCCGGGAAGTCCCAGAGCGGTCGCTCCCCGTGGATCGGCTTGTAGACGCAGCGGACGGTGACCCCGTCCAGGGTCAGGAACGCCCGCAACGTCGTGTTCGAGGCGTCGACCAGCCGCCCCTCCAACTCCAACTCGCCACCGAGCAGGAGTCGCAGCGCGTCACTCTCGTCCAGCACGGGTCGCAGGTCGGACGAGGTCACCGGGACGATCCCGGTACGCCGACAGGACCGGTCACCGGTGGTAGCCGTTGTGACGCGGGCAGAGGTGCCCGGCGGGGTCGAGCGGCTGACCGCAGAGCGGGCACGGCGGACGACCGGCGGCCACCACCCGGCGGGCCCGGTCGATGAACTCCCGGGTCGCCTGCGGGGTCAGCCGCACCCGCAACCGGTCCAGGTCGTCGGCCGGCTCCTCGTCATCCTCGTCGACCTCGCCCTCGGTGTCGCCGAGTTCGATCTCCGCCTCGGCCTCGCCCGCGGCGATCGCCTCGATCACCACCGTGGCGGTGTCGACGTCGAAGGCCAGCCCCAGGGTGCCGACCCGGAACTCCTCGTCCACCGGCGTCTCCAGCGGCTCGTTGTCCGAGGTGACCTTGGGCGGCTCGGGCAACTCGACCCCGAACCGCCGGTGTGCCTCGGTGAGCAGCTCCTCGAGCTTCTCGGCCAGCAGCGACACCTGGACCTTCTCCAGAGCGACACTGACCAGGCGCCCGCCACCCCGCGCCTGCAGGAAAAACGTCCGGTCGCCCGGCGGCCCCACGGTCCCGGCGACGAACCGCTCCGGCGGCTCGAATGCGTGCACCTGGTGGGTCATACCCACGACCCTATCCGGCCCGGTACCACGCCGCGCAGCCCACCGACGCGAATCACCATCCGGTCCCGGTGCCGGCGTACCGGGGCGGTCCGTGGCTCCCCGGCCGGCGGGTGGCCGGACCCCGACGGGCGCCCGGTCCGAAGGGCTCCGCCACGGAGGTTCACCGGCCACCGCCCGCGCCCGCCACCGGCGCGGGCAGGTCCGCGTCCCGGTCGGCGTCGGTACCGGTGCCGACCGCGCCGACGCCACCGCCGACCGGGGCGTCGGAGTCCGCCGTACGGGCCGCCCGGCGCCGCCGGGACCGCTTCGGCGGCACCAGGCCGGCCAGCTCACCGCCGGTGTCGTTGAGTCGGAGCAGGAACGGCCGCACCGGGGTGTACCGGATCCCGGTCACCGAACCGGGATCGACCACGATCCGCTGGAACTGGTCGAGGTGCACGCCCATCGCGTCCGCGACAATGGCCTTGATCACATCACCGTGGCTGCAGGCCAGCCAGACCGCCTCCGGCCCGTGCTCGGCGGTGATCCGGGCGTCCCAGCGGCGTACCGCCTCGACGGCACGGGTCGCCATGCCCGCCATCGACTCGCCGTCCGGGAAGACCACCGCGCTCGGGTGCTGCTGCACCACCTGCCACAGTGGATCCTTGGCCAGCTTCTTCAGCGGCTGGCCCTGCCAGGCGCCGTAGTCGCACTCGACCAGCCCGTCCTCGACGACCGGCGCGACGTCCGGGAGCGCCAGGTCGAGGGTCTGCCGGCACCGGATCAGCGGGCTGGTGACCACCGCCGCCAGCGGGACCGCGCGCAGCCGCGCCCCGACGGCCGCCGCCTGGGCCCGACCGGTGTCATCGAGTTCCACCGGCTGGCGTCCGGCCAGGCCGCCGTCGGCGTTCGCCGTGGTCCGGCCGTGCCGGAGGAGCAGAAGGGTTGCCACGCAGCCCACCCTACGGCCCGCCGCAGCGGCGGACGGGCCGGCCCGGCCGGGACGCCGGCGGGCCGGTGGAACCGGGGTGACCAGCGGCTGGCCAGCCGGACGCGACCGCCGGGCCGGACCGGACCGGACCGATGATCAGGTCGCCGCGATCGTCCCGGTGCCGAGCAGCGCCAGGACCAGGCTGCCGAGCGCGACCCGGTAGAGGACGAAGACGTACAGGCTGTGATGTGCGACATAACGCAACAGCCAGGCGATCGAGGCGTAGCCGAGACCGAAGGCGATCACCGTGGCCACGATCATCTGGGCCGGGGTCGGGATCGAGCCGCCGCCGCTGCTGTCGAAGACGTCCGGCAGGCTGAAGATGCCGGACATCACCACTGCCGGAATGGCGAGCAGGAACGAGTAGCGGGCCGCCGCCTCCCGGGTGAGGTTGAGGAAGAGCCCCGCGGTGAGCGTGCCGCCGGACCGGGACACCCCGGGAATCAGGGCCATCGCCTGGGCGAATCCCATGACCACGCCGTCCCGCAGCGTGAAGTTCTCGATCCGCCGGGTCTGCCGGCCCCAGTACTCGGCGAAGGCCAGCACAAAGGCAAAAACGATCAGGGTGGTGGCGACCAGCCAGAGGTTCCGGGCCGCCGTCCGGATCTGGTCCTTGAACAGGAACCCGAACAACCCGATCGGGATCGAGCCGATGATGACGTACCAGCCCATCCGGTAGTCCAGGCTCGAACGCACCGAGCTGTCCCAGATGCCGACCACCCAGACCCGGGTGATCCGCCAGATGTCCTTGGCGAAGTAGAGCAGTACGGCGGCCTCGGTGCCGAGCTGGGTGACCGCGGTGAACGACGCGCCGGCGTCCTGGTCGAAGAAGATCGCCGAGGTGATCCGCAGGTGCCCCGACGAACTCACCGGAAGAAACTCGGTGAGCCCCTGGACGATGCCCAGGACGATTGCCTCGATCCAGCTCACCCTCGTACCCCGCTCCGCAGCACCGTGCGCCCCTCGTCATGTCCCGTCGGCCCGCCCGGCCGGACGTTCCGCCCGGTCGCACCGTCTCCCCACACCACGGGTCGCCGAGGCGACCCCGGACCGGCCGGCCCGGTCCGCCGGTCACGTCCGGTCACTCGCCGACCCCGGCGAGGTCCAGCGCCTCCGCGCAGGCCCGCAGCGTCCGTACGCCGCTCTCGACGTCCGCCACGAAGAGGCTCACCGAGAGGGTGGTCACCCCGGCCGCCGCGTACTCCCGCATCCGCTCGGCGATCCGCTCGACCGGGCCCAGCAGCGACGTCCGGTCGATGAACTCCAGCGGCACCGCCGCCGCGGCGTCCCGCTGCCGCTTCGCCAGGTAGAGGTCCTGCACCTCGCGGGCCGCGTCCCCGTAGCCCATCCGGGTGGCGAGCTGGTTGTAGAAGTTCTGCTCCCGGCTGCCCATCCCACCGACGTAGAGCGCCGCGTACCAGCGGACCAGCTCGGCGCAGGCGGCGACGTCGTCGCCGAGCACCACGGGCACGGTCGGTACCACGTCGAAACCGGCGAGTTCTCTGCCGGCCCGGGCCCGCCCGGCGGAGACGGCAGCGAGCTGCTCGGCGGCGAAGTCGGGCGCGTAGAAGACCGCCAGCCAGCCGTCGGCGATCTCGCCGGCGAGTTCCAGGTTCTTCGGCCCGACCGCGGCCAGGTAGATCGGCACGTGCTCGCGGGGCGGGTGGAAGCCGAGCCGCAGCGCCTTGCCCGGGCCGTCCGGCAGCGGCAGCCGGTAGTGCGCGCCGTCGTACTCGACCGGTTTGCGGGCCAGCGCGAGGCGGACGATGTCGACGTACTCCCGGGTCCGGGCGAGCGGTTTGGCGAAGCGCACCCCGTGCCAGCCCTCGGAGACCTGCGGCCCGGAGACGCCGAGGCCGAGTCGGAACCGGCCGCCGGAGACCGCGTCGAGGGTGGCCGCGGTCATGGCGGTCGCCGCCGGGCTGCGCGCCGGGATCTGCATCACCCCGGCGCCGAGGTCGATCCGCTCCGTCTGGCCGGCCATCCAGGCCAGCATGCTGGGCGAGTCCGAACCGTACGCCTCGGCGGCCCAGACCACCGAGTAGCCGAGACGGTCCGCCTCCCGCGCGAGGGCCAGGTGGTCCGCCGGTGTGCTCCACGCCGTCTGGTAGCCGAGGCTGAGCCCGAGTCGCACTGCTCCGTCTCCCCCTGTCGTCGCGAGTCGCATCAGGGTACGCAATGGCGTGGCGGCGCTCGACGACCGGTGGGGCCAATCCGCCGACGGGTTCGACGCCGCCCGGTGGGACATGTCGCGACAGTGCCCGGACGTCGGTTTTGTGGTGGAACGCGCGGTGGTAATGGCGGGAGCGAGGATATCGGCGGGACGATGTTCTGAATAGAGTTCAACCATGCAGCAGCGACCGCTCGGCCGAAGCGGGCTGGCGGTTTCCCGGCTCGCGCTCGGCACCATGACCTGGGGTCGGGACACCGACTCTGATGACGCTGCCGCACAACTGAAGAGCTACCTCGACGCCGGGGGCAATCTGGTCGACACCGCCGACGTCTACAGCGACGGGGACGCGGAGGCGGTGATCGGTTCCCTGCTGGGTTCGCTGGTCCCCCGCGACGACGTACTGATCGCCACCAAGGCCGGGCTCCGCCCGGGCTCCGCCCGCCGACGGGACGGTTCCCGGGGTCATCTGCTGCGCACCCTGGACGCGTCGCTGCGCCGGCTCGGCACCGACCACGTCGACCTGTGGCAGGTGCACGGCTACGATCCCGCCACGCCGCTGGAGGAGACGCTGTCGGCCCTGGACCACGCGGTGAACAGCGGCCGGGTCCGGTACGTCGGGGTCTCGAACTTCTCCGGCTGGCAGACCGCGCAGGCCGCCACCTGGCAGGCCGCCTTCCCCGGGCGGGCCCCGGTGGTCGCCGTCCAGGTCGAGTACTCGCTCCTCGAACGCGGCGTCGAGCGGGAGGTGCTGCCCGCCTGCGAGAGCCTGGGTCTCGGCGTGCTGCCGTGGTCGCCGCTCGGTCGCGGAGTGCTGACCGGGAAGTACCGGCACGGCCGGCCGGCCGACTCCCGGGCCGCCTCGGCGCATTTTGACCGTTTCGTCGCCCGATACCTGGAACCTCGCTGCTCCAGCATCGTGGAGGCGGTGGCCACCGCGGCGTCCGGACTGGGGGTGTCGCCGCTGGAGGTCGCCCTCGCCTGGATCCGGGACCGTCCCGGGGTGGTCGCCCCGATCCTCGGTGCCCGCACGGTCGGGCAGCTGCTCGGCGCCCTCCAGGTCGAGCGGATGACCCTGCCGGACGAGATCGCCCGGGCTCTCGACGACGTCTCGGCGGTGCCGGTCGGCTACCCCGAACGGGACGGCTGACCCGGCGCGGACCACCGACGGTCCCGAGCGCGCCGACCAGCCGATCCGGGAGGTCCAGCTCACGCCGACGAAGGACTGGTGCCGTCCAACCGGGGTGGGCAGGATAGGGACCATGGACTACGAGTACGCGCCGTTGCGGTTACCGCCGAATGTCGACCGCGTGACCGCGATGGCGCAACTGGCGATCCAGGCCGAATTCTCCGGTTGGGAACTGGCCCGGGTCCGGCTCTACCGCGACGGTACCCGCCAGGTGATGTTGCGGCGTCGGGTGGTCAACCAGTCGCAGCCGGGCCTGTCGTACTGAGCCGGGCGCCGCCCCGGGGGGCCCCCCCCGGGGCCCCCCCCCCCCCCGGGCCGCGGCGCTCCAACAACCCGCCTTTGGGGCGGCGGGGGTAAAACCCGGCGCCCCCGGCCGTTGCTTAGTGCGCGGCCCCCCCCGGGGGCCCCCCCCCGGGGCGCGGCCGAACCGGCGCTAGCGGCTCGACTCGATCTCCTCGTCGGCGTCCGACAGGAACGGGTGCTCGTCCAGCCGACCGACCAGGCGGTCGTCCGGCCCGGGTGCGAACGGTCCGCTGCTGTCCTCGTCGTCGAACGCCTCCAGGTCGAGCGGTACGGCCACCTCGCTGACCATCACCACCCCGTCCAGCGGCTCCAGCTCGGGAATGTCCAGGGCGCCCAGCGACCCGTCGCCGGTCTGCAACAGCTCGAGCACCGCCTCGCCGACACCCTCGACCGGCGCGGACTCCTCGTCCTCCGGCGTACCGGCCCGGCGGGCCGCCTGGGCCACCCGGAGCAGCGCCGCCACGCTCGGTACCCGGTAGTCCCGGCGGTGCCGCACGGAGAGCACCAACGGGTGCGGGTCGTTCGGCTCGGTGCCGTCGACACCGCCGGCGCCCACCCCGAAACGCTCGTCCGCCTCGTCCGGGTCGATCGCCTCCACGTCCCAGGGCGTCACCTCGCCGAAGGCGTCGAGCAGGAGCTCGTCGTACTCGTACGACGCGTTGTTGAGCTCGACGTACGCCTGCCAGACGGCGTCGTCGTCGATCCGGCCCTCGGCGGCCCGGACCGCGGCGAGGTGCGCCCGGGCGGTCTCGACGACCCGCTCCAGGGCGGCGTCCAGCTCGGCGTGCTGGTCGGTCATGTTGTGGTCTGTCCCTTCGATACGGTGTGTCAGCGGCGGCGCCGGACGTCCGCCGGACAGGCGGCGCTCCGACAGGGCCGGGAACTGGATGGAAGACGGAGACTAGGTGGACCGGGTGCGGACCGGACGAGTCGAGTCGGCCGGACCGGCGCTGGCGGGATCGGCTCTGGCGTGCTCAGCTCTGGCGCAGGAACCTGTCGAGCACCCGCACGCCGAACTGTAGCCCCTCGACCGGCACCCGCTCGTCTATGCCGTGGAACAACGCGGAAAAGTTCAGGTCGGCCGGCAGCCGCAGCGGCGCGAAGCCGAAACAACGGATGCCGAGCTTCTGGAACGCCTTCGCGTCGGTGCCGCCGGAGAGCATGTACGGTACCGCCCGGGCACCCGGATCCTCGGCCCGCAGCGCCGCCGCCATCGCGTCGACGAGGTCCCCGTCGAAACTCGTCTCGACCGCCGGCTGGCGGTGCACGTACTCGATCTCGATGTCCGGGCCGACCACCTCGCGGAGCTGTTCGAGGAAGATGTCGGACTGGCCGGGCAGGCTGCGGCAGTCGATGGTGGCACTGGCCCGGCCCGGAATCACGTTGTCCTTGTAGCCGGCGGCGAGCCGGGTCGGGTTCGCGGTGTTCCGGATGGTCGCGCCGATCAGGTTGGCGATCGGGCCGAGCTTGGCGATCGCCAGCTCCGGATCCTCCGGGTCGAGTTCGATGCCGAGCGCCTCCGAGACCTGCTCCAGGAAGGCCCGCACGGTCGGGGTGACCACCACCGGGAACCGGTGCCGGCCGACCCGGGCGACCGCCTCGGCCAGCGCGGTGACGGCGTTGTCGTCGTGCACCATCGAGCCGTGGCCGGGGCGGCCGCGGGCGTGCAGCCGCAGCCACTCGAGCCCCTTCTCCGCCGTCTCGATCAGGTAGAGCCGCAGGTCGTCGTTGACGGTGTAGGAGAACCCGCCGACCTCGCCGATGGCCTCGGTGCAGCCCTCCAGCAGTTCGGGGTGCCGGTCGACCAGGAAGTGCGCGCCGTACTCCCCGCCCGCCTCCTCGTCGGCGGTGAAGGCGAGGACGATGTCACGCGGTGGGCGTACGCCTGTGCGCTGCCAGTCGCGGACCACCGCCAGCGCCATCGCGTCGAAGTCCTTCATGTCGATGGCGCCCCGACCCCAGAGGTAACCGTCGGCGACCTCCCCGGAGAACGGGTGCACCGACCACTCGGCGGCGTCCGCCGGCACCACGTCCAGGTGGCCGTGCACCAGCAGGGCGCCCCGGGTCGGGTCGGTACCGGGGATCCGGGCGACCAGACTGGTCCGGCCCGGCGCCGACTCCCGCAGCTGCGCCTCGACGCCCACCTCGGCGAGCTTCTCCGCGACGTACTCCGCGGCCACCCGCTCACCGACCGTGGTGGCGTTGTCGCCGGTATTGCTGGTGTCGATCCGGAGCAGGTCCCGGCACAGCTCGACGACCTCGTCGACGGCGCTCGGTTGGGCGGACGCGGAGTGGCTACTCATGGGCTTCTTCATACCAGCCCACCCGGTCGGAGCGTCCGGCCCCACCCGCCGTCGGGTTTCGCCGCCGAAGGGCGCGGGTACCTGCGCGCTGTCCAGGCAACAGCCCCGGTCGATACGGTGGCACCGGTTCCTGGACCAGTCCTTGAGGAGGCCCAACCGTGAGCGTGCCGTTGCCCCCACTGCCCCCCACCGTGGAGGACGAGGACTACCGGCCCGGCGGACAGAGCATGGTCGAGTTGCTCGCCCAGGAGCACGACCAGATCGTGGCGCTCTGCGCCGAACTCACCGACGACACCCCGACCGAGCGGCGGAGCCAGGTCGCCGAGGTGCTGACCGCGACGGTGGCCCGACACCTCTCCGGTGAGGAGCAGTACCTCTACCCCACGGTCCGCAGCGTGCTGCCGGACGGCGGCACGGTGGCCGACCGGGAACTCGAGGCGGACACCGCGCTGCTGCGTACGCTGCAGGAGCTCTCCGGCGTCACGCCGGCCGACGCCCGGTTCGACGAGCTCGCCGACGAGCTCGCACACGGACTGCGCCGGCACGCCGAGACCGCGCGGACCGCGATCTTCCCCGCCCTGCGGGCGTCGGCCAGCGAGACGGACCTGATCCGGTTGGGCAACCGGGTGGAGATCGCCGAGGAGGCCGCGCCCACGCGCCCGCACCCGGGCACCCCCGCCACGCCACCGTGGAACAAGGTCGTCGAGCCGGCTCTCGGCGTGGTGGACAAGGTCCGGGACGCGGTGTCCGGCCGCCCGACGTACGTCGAGGACCTCCCCGAGGAGCCGGCCCGGGGTTGAGCCGTACCGCCGGTTTCGGGATGTCATGATCCCTCGGAGGCCCCGCCCGGGAGACCGGGCGGGGCCGATCGCGATCGGCGGTCCGACGGCGACCGGAGCGAGAGTGGACGGACGGTGACGGTGCGCAACGCGTTGGTGGTGCGGGGTGGCTGGGACGGCCACGTACCGGTGGCGGCGACGGAGTTGTTCATACCGTTCCTGCGCGAGCGGGGGTTCGCCGTCGAGGTCCACGACGACCTGGCGGTCTACACCGACTCCGACCGGATGGCCGACGCCGACCTGGTGGTGCAGTGCTGGTCGATCGGGACCGTCACCGACGAACAGGCGGCCGGGCTGATCGCGGCGGTACGCGCCGGGACCGGCTTCGCCGGCTGGCACGGCGGCATCGTCGGCGCCTTCCACCACAACGCCTACCAGCAGCTCACCGGCGGGGTATTCGTCCACCACCCGCCCGGGTTCGTCGACCACGAACTGACCGTGCTGCCGTCCCGGGCCGACCATCCCGTCGTCCGGGGCGTCGGTACGGTCGCCCTGCACACCGAGAAGTACTGGGTGCTCACCGACCCGCTCAACGACGTACTGGCCACGGTGACGTTCGAGCCGGGACCGGAACCGGGTACGGCGACCGGGCCGGACGGTGCGGACGCCCCGTGGCGGCGACCGGTCACGCTGCCCGCGGTCTGGACCCGGGAGTGGGGCGCCGGGCGGGTCTTCGTCTCGACCGTCGGCCACAAACTCGACGATCTGACGCTTCCGCCGATCCGGATGATCACCGAACGAGGGCTGCTCTGGGCCGCTCGTCAGATTTAGGTGTCCGTTCGGGCGTAGTTTGCATTTCCTTTGGGGGATCTTTCACTGTCCAAAGGTCTTCCCGAGAATCCCGTCCTGGTCCTACCGTCACGCTATGAACCTGGAGCTGCGGCACCTCAAGGTGGTCTGCGCGATCGCGGAGACGGGCAGCGTGACCAAGGCCGCCTCGACCCTGGGACTGGCGCAGCCCGCGCTCACCGCACAGCTCCAGCGCATCGAGCGCACACTCGGCGGCCCGCTCTTCGAGCGGGACCGGCGGGGCGCCCGACCCACCGCGCTGGGTGAGCTGGTGCTGGCCCGGGCACGGGTGCTGCTACCGGCGATGAAGGGGTTGCAGGACGAGGCCGCCCGGCTCGCCGGCACCGGTACGACGATGACCCGGTTCCGGTTCGGTGGGGTGAACAGCCCGATCCTCGGTGGGCTGGTGCACCGGCTCGCCGCCGACCAACCGCACGCGCAGATCAGCACCCACGCGTCCTGGTCGGTCGACGAGCTGGCCCAGATGGTGCTCGGTGGCCGGCTCGACTACGTGCTCTCCGGGGTCTGCGGCGACGCGACCCCGTCCGCCGAGTTCGGGCTGACCTGGCGGGCGGTGGCGATGGACGCGGTGTTCGTACTGCTGCCCGAGGCGCATCCGCTGGCCGCCGAGGACGAGGTGCACCTGGCCGCGTTGAGCGAGCAACGCTGGGCCGCGGCGCCCGGCGACGGATGCTTCGAGAGCTGTTTCGTCGCGGCCTGCGCCCGGGCCGGATTCACCCCGCGCAAGATCTACGAGACCGACATCCGCAGCTGCATCGACCTGGTCGAGGCGGGTGAGGCCGTCGCACTGGCCCAGGCGACGTTCCGACCGGTCTCCGGACTGGTGACCCGTCCACTGGCCAACACCCCGTTGCGCTGGCGGCTGCTGCTCGGCTGGCACCCGGACGCGCCGGCCGCCGCGGTCGCCGACCGGGTGCTCGGGCACGCCATCTCCGCCTACACCGACTCGTTGTCCCGCAACCCGAACTACCTCGCCTGGCTGGCGCGCAACCCGACCTTCGGCCCGCAGGACCTGGCCGCCGCCTGACCCGGCCCACCGTCCGGGCGTGCATCGTCAGCCAAGCCGTGGATCGTCAGCCGGCGACGGTACGGCGCTCAGGCGGCGGTGGTCCGACGGGTCAGTGGCCACCAGATCAGTAGCTGGACCAGTGCCAGGACCAGCACAAACGGCAGGAGTGTCCATACTCCGGCGTGCTGGGCGAGCACCCCGGCGAGCCAGGGCAGCGCCGCGCCGCCGATCACCGAGACGCCGTTCATCACCCCGATCGCCGTGGGCACCAGTCGGGCCGAGGTCAGTCGCGGCACCAGGGCCATCGCGGTCGGGAAGGCCGGGCCGAGGAAAAAGCCCAGCAGGACCAGCCCGACGCTGGCCAGCGCGGCGGTCGGCGCCAGCCAGACCAGCAGAGCGCTCACCGCGACCCCGGCGAGGCAGCCGAGTACGGTGCCGGCCGGGGTCAGCCCGAGCCGGGTGGCGACCGGGCTGATGACAAACCGGCCCGCCGTCAGCCCGAGCCAGTAACCGCTGACCGTGTATCCGGCGAGCACCGCCGTCTGCTGGTGCCCGTCCACCAGGAAGCTGAAGGCCCAGTTGCCGACGCTCACCTCGAGGCCGACGTAGACGGTGAGGAAGAGCGCGCCGAACAGCACCGCCGGCTGCCGCAGGGCCGCGCCGAGCAGGCCGCCGCCGGTCCCGCCGGCCGTTGCGGTGTCGGCCATGGCCGCGCCGGTCCCGGGCTCCGCCCCGGCCGACGCCGACCGGGCCGGGTAGACGGCCAGGAACCCGGCGACCAGCGGCAGGCAGACCAGGGCGAGCACCAACCAGACCGCCGTCCAGGGCAGCGTGCTCAGCATCCACGCCGCCAGCACCGGACCGGCCAGCGCGCCCACCCCGAAGAACGCGTGCAGGCGGTTGAGCAGCGTCGCCGCTCCCGGCAACTCGCTGAGGTAGGCGTTGAGGACCGACTCCAGCACGCCGATGCCGTACCCGGCCAGTACCTGAACGGCCACGAACGCCAGGAACGGCGGTCGTACCGCCGTGTAGAGGCCGGCCACGACGAAGGCGCCCGCACCGACGACGAGCGCCGCCCGGAACCCGGTACGGTGGATCAGCCTGCCGGTGGTGACGCCCGCCAACAGGAACCCGGCGGAGAAGGTGAAGAAGGTGGTCCCGATCGCCGCCTTGTCCACGCCGTAGTCGAGGATCTGGGCCGGCAGCAGGACGCCGCCGACCCCCGCGCTGACGCCGACGAACACGAACGCGGCGTAGGCGAGCAGAATCGCCGGTCGGTGACCGGTTCGAGGGACGGGCACGCACGGCTCCTACGGCGGATCTCGATCGACGCGCGGGGGAACGCGCCGGATCGCAGGATGCTAGCCCCAGTCCGGACTCCCGGGCGAACGGTATGAGTCAGTCGGTATCTGCCCCGCTCGATCCCGGGCGGCTACCTTGACGATGCCCCGCCCGATCCGGGTCCGCGAGGCCGGTAGCGGCTTCGGCACGCCGGTCAGGGCCCGACCCCCGGTCGGCGGGGCATCGACCACCGTGCACCGTCCGGTTCCGGGCCGGGCGGTGCACGGGCACAGGGACGAACACGGGCACCGGGACCGGCCCGCTGCCGTGCCACCGGGCACGACCGGTGCGCGCAGGTGAGCTCATGTGCCGGCCGGGCCGGCGGCGACCGGTGCCGCCGCCGGCCGGGGTCGAGCGGGAGGCTCCGTGGGCACCACCGACGATCTGGCCGTCAGCGGTGCGAACCGGCCGACAGCGGGTACGGGTACCGACATGACCGACCTACTGCCGCCCGAGGACGACCGGGAGACCGCCCGCCGGATCGCCGCCGCCCACACCGCCGCCTCGCGGGACGTGGAAGCCTTCCTGCGCCGGGTCCCGGAGCTGCCCAGCCCCGAGGACATCGCCGAGTACGCCGCGCTGCTGGCCCGGGAGGAGGCGATCCGGGTCGAACGGACCGACGCCGCCGACGCCGCCGGCCTGAACGTCCCCACCATCAGCGGGCAGTGATTGGGGCGGGGCCGCCGGACACCCGTCGGGGCCAGCCGGCACCAACCGGCGGCCGGCCAGGAACAGCCGAGGCCGGGCGGGAACGGCCACGGCGGTCAGCTGTGTCGCCACCGCCGGGCGCGAACAGCCGAGGCCGGCCGGGAACGGCACCGGACGTCCGACCAGCCCGACCAGCCATGGCTCAACCGGGGCAGACCTACCGCTCGATCAGCGGGTCGTGACCGAGGTCCAGGAGCGCCCGGCGCCACTCCTCGTCGGTGACTCCGGCGGCGGGTCGGGTGTCGAGCAGATCGCGGATCTCCGCCACCGTCTCCCGCATCGTCTTGATGTCCTCGTCGGTCAGGTCGACCTTGCGCTTGCGCAGTACGGCGAGGATGTGCCGGCCCGGTTCGGGCAGGCCGAGATCGGGGTCGGCCGTGAACGCCTCCTCGCCGGAGCCCTGGGTGAGCAGCCAGCTCCGCAACTGCTCCGAGGTGACGTTGACGCAGCTGTGGAAGTCACTCCACAACTGCTCCACCTCCGGCTCCACCCGCTGCTGTCGCGCCATCTCACGCCTCCTCCGTCGCCTCGGCCGCCGGCGGTACCGGTTCCTCCTCCGTCCTGGTCCGCGCCCCCCGGGGCGGTTGCGGGCGAGGCCGCTCGGATCCGGGGTTCGGCGGTCGCAGCACGGCGTCGGTCTTCGGGCTCTTCTCGCGGTTCTCCTCGGGCTGGCTCACGCTGATCTCCTCCACTCGACTTCGGCAGGCAGCCGGGGGTGCCCCCGTGCCCCGGACCCACGTCACCGGGAGGACACGTCCGGTGCCTCCCGACCCACGTACCCACGGGGATGGCGCACCGAGACTCAACGACCCTTGGAGAGGGCCGCCGGGCTGCGCCCACCGGACCGCTGCCCCTCGGACACCTCGAAGGTCAGCTGGTCGTCGCGGGCGCTGACGGTGATCCGCTGCCCGGGCACGAGCGTGCCGTCGAGCAGCATCCGGGAGAGCCGGTTGTCGACCTCCCGCTGGATAGTCCGGCGCAGTGGCCGGGCACCGAACTGGGGCTCGTAGCCGTGCTCCGCGATCCAGTCCACGCCCTCGGTGGTGAAGTCGACGACGATGTCCTGGGCATGCAGTCGCCGTCGGGTCTCGTCCAGCAGCAGTTCGGTGATCTGGCGCAGCTGCTCGCTCTCCAGCCGTCGGAAAATGATCACCTCGTCGATCCGGTTGAGGAACTCCGGCCGGAACTGCTCCTGGAGGCGGCGCATCAACCGGTCCCGCAGCTCGGTGTTCTCCTGGTCCTCACCGCCGCCGGCGCCGCCACCGAACCCGACGCTGCGCTGGGTACCGGTGATCAGCTCCGAGCCCAGGTTGCTGGTCATGATCAGTACGGTGTTGCGGAAGTTCACCGTGCGGCCCTGGCTGTCGGTGAGCCGGCCGTCGTCGAGCACCTGCAGCAGGATGTTGAAGACGTCCGGGTGGGCCTTCTCGATCTCGTCGAGCAGCACCACCGCGTACGGCCGGCGGCGGACCGCCTCGGTCAACTGACCCGCCTCCTCGTACCCGACGTAGCCGGGCGGGGCGCCGACCAGCCGGCTCACCGTGTGCCGTTCCTGGAACTCGCTCATGTCCAGCCGGATCATCCGGTCCTGCTCGCCGAAGAGCGCCTCGGCCAGGGCCCGGGCCAGCTCGGTCTTGCCGACCCCGGTCGGGCCGAGGAACAGGAAGCTGCCCATCGGCCGGTCCGGGTCGGCCAGTCCGGTCCGGGACCGGCGGACCGCCTCGGCGACCGCGCTCACCGCGTCGTCCTGACCCACCACCCGCTCGTGCAGGTGCCCCTCCAGACGCAGCAGCCGGTCCCGCTCCTCCTCGGTGAGCTGGCTGACCGGGATTCCGGTCGCCCGGGAGACCACCTCGGCGATGTCCTGCGGACCCACCTCGGGCACGCTCGACCGGTCGCCGTTGCCCCGGGCCGCCTCCAGCCGCTCCTTCAACTCCTGGCAGCGGTCACGCAACTCGGAGGCGCGTTCGTACTGCTCGTCGGCGACGGCCTGGTCCTTGTCCCGCTTGACCTCCTCCAGTTCCCGCTCCAGTTCCCGTACGTCGCCGGCCGGGGTGCGGGTGCGCAGCCGTACCCGGGCACCGGCCTGGTCGAGCAGGTCGATCGCCTTGTCGGGCAGGAACCGGTCGGTGACGTACCGGTCGGAGAGCTCGGCCGCCGCGACGAGTGCCTCGTCGGTGAACCGGACCTGGTGGTGGGCTTCGTAGCGGTCCCGCAGCCCGCGCAGGATCTCGACGGTGTCGTCGATGGTGGGCTCCGGTACCAGCACCGGCTGGAACCGGCGGGCCAGCGCGGCGTCCTTCTCGATGTGGCGCCGGTACTCGTTGAGGGTGGTCGCGCCGATCACCCGCATGTCGCCGCGGGCCAGTGCCGGCTTGAGCATGTTGCTGGCGTCCATCCCGCCCTCGGCGCCGGAGCCGCCGGCGCCGACCAGGGTGTGCAGCTCGTCGAGGAAGACGATCAGGTCGTCACCGTGTGCCCGGATCTCGTCGATGACCTTCTTCAGCCGTTCCTCGAAGTCGCCACGGTAACGGGTGCCGGCGACCAGCCCGGCGAGGTCCAGCTGCACCACCCGCTTGCCGATCAGTGTCTGCGGCACGTCGCCGTCGGCGATCCGTTCGGCGAGGCCCTCGACGATCGCGGTCTTGCCCACCCCGGCTTCGCCGATCAGGACCGGGTTGTTCTTGGTACGACGGGACAGGATCTCCACCGCCTGCTCGATCTCGTCGGCCCGGCCGATCACCGGGTCGACCTCGTTCGCCCGGGCGAGGTCGGTGAGGTCCTGGCCGTACTGGTCGAGGGTGGGGGTGCCCCGGTTCGGGGTACCGCCGTTGCCGCCCCCGCTGGCGCTGGCCGCCTGCAGCGACTGCGGCTGGATCCGGCCGGCGGCGAGCATCCGGCCGGCCGGGGACTCCGGGTTCAGTGGCAGGGCCATCAGGATGTGTTCGGGCCCGATGTACGAGGCGCCCATCGCCCGGGAGAGCTGGTGGGCGTCGAGCAGTGCCCGCTTCGCGGCGGGGGTGAGCGACATGTTCGAGGGAACCTGGCCGTGCCGGGCCGGGCGTTCCACCCGTTGTTCGCCGCCCAGCGCACCGAGCAGCGCCTCCGGGTCCGCACCGGCCCGACTGAGCAGGTCACGCAGCGGTTCCCGCTGCAGGGCCGCCCAGAGCAGGTGGTCGGTGTCCAGGTCGCTGCTGTCGGCCTGTGCCGCCCGCCGGGCCGCGTCGGCGAGCATCTCCCGGGCGTCGGCGGTCATCAGCCGGGTGATGTCCACCCGCTGCCCCTGTCGGCGGTTCTCCCCCCGCCCGAAGTACCGGGCCAGGAACTCGTCCCACGGGTCGGCACCGAAGTCGCCGGGTCCCTGAGTCATCTCTCGTCCCCCTCACGGGCGCGTCCCTCGCGGGCGCGGACACTGGCCTACCCGGCGGGAGGTCCGACAAACGCGACCTAACAGTCGCCTGACGTGCGCCGGTAGGGCCGCTGTACGGTGCCGTCGGCGGATGGCAGGCTGGGCCGATGACACCCGAGTCGCTGCTGGTCGTGGACGCTGCCAACGTCGTGGGATCAACTCCGGACGGCTGGTGGCGCGACCGGGCCGCGGCGACCGCCGGGCTGCGTGACCGGCTGGCTCCGGTACGCCGCAAGGGGCTGCCGGGACTGGCCGCTCCGGTGGAGGTGGTGCTGGTGGTGGAGGGTGTCGCCCGGCGGGTGCCGGCCAGCGACGACGTCCGGGTGGTCGCCGCCGACGGGTCCGGTGACGACGCCATCGTGACCCTGGTCGGCGCGGAGGCCGGCGGCCGCAGGTGTGTGGTGGTCACCGCGGACCGGGAGCTGCGGTCCCGGGTGACCGCACTCGGTGTGGACGTACGCGGGCCGCGGTGGTTGCCGCCGGCCGAGGCCTGACACTCCGACCAGCGAACTGTCGGAGATCCGACTAAGTAGTCATGTGATCACAGAAAGTAGCAGCTAGCCTGAGCTGCGTCTGATCTTGGCCTGCGTCACCGGACCGGACAGCCGGGCAGCAAACGCCCATGCGGCCGCCAACCGGTCCTGGGGATAAGCTCTAATAAGAGCCCTCCCCGCCCCCAGGAGGTTTCGTCGTGGCGAGCGTCGCCGAGCTCAAGGCAGCCATCGATGCCGCGCTCCAACAGATCGGCGACGGTCAGGCCGCGGTCCAGGCCGCGAGCGAGAAACTCGCCGAGGCGCAGCAGACCCTGGCCGGCGCCCTGGAGGGCAGCGGACACAGCACCGTCGACGCCGCCCAGGCGTCGCTCTCCCAGGCCGCCCAGGAGCTGGAGGAATGTCTCGCCGCGACACTCGCCGCGGTGGAACAGGCCCAGCTCTACGTCTCGACGCTCTGATCCGGATGTCCATCATCGAGGAACTCGGCGCCCAGGTCCGGGCCGCCTCCGACGACCTGCCGATCGGACTGGTGGTGGAGGCGCTCGACCGCCTCAAGCTCGCCTCCGAACGGCTGCGCTGGGTGCGGCAGGAGTCCGTCGACCCGCTCGGCGTACCGGAACTCGCCGCCGCCACCGAGCACGCCGAAACGGCCGGCCACGCCATCCGGCTGGCCCAGGACCAACTCGCCACCTACCTGGCGGCGATCGGCCTCGGCCGGGACGGCACCCCGGCCGCCCGGCCGCCGGGTCCCGCCGGGCAGCGACCCGGCCCGGGGGGCGCCCCGCCCGCGGGCGGGCCCCCCCCCCCCCCCCCCCGCCCCCCCCGGCCGGGGGGGGCGGTCCGGGGCGCCGAACTCTTCGACGGCCGGGACGCCCCGGCGGTCGAACCGGACCGCGAGATCACCGACGCGGAGGAGTTGTTGCGCCGGGTGACCACCGGCGTCCGCTCCGGCGACCGGGGCCGGTTGCAGACCGAGCTGCGGGCGGTCGAGGCCAACATCGGACTCGGCCTCGCCTCGGTCGCGCCGCCGGTGCTCCGGGACCTGGCCACCACGCTGCTCGGTCACCCGCCCCGGGCCGCCGACCTGCCCCGGCTGCGTCGGGAGGTCGGCGGCCGGGTGACCGACCTGCTGCCCAACCTGCCCCCTGCGGTACTGGACTCGCTGCTCAGCCGGATCTGCCGGATGCCGCCGCCGAAGACTCCGGTGGAGCAGCCGCATCCCGCCGATCCGGCGGTCGCCGCCGGCATCGTCACCGGACTGCTCATGCAGCGGCTCGGCGTCGACCAACGCCCGGTCACCGCCCGCGCCCCCCGGGACACCCATGCCTGACCTACGGACCCAGCTCGTCACCCGGGTCCGCGCCATGTTGTCGCACGCCCTGGGCTCGTCCAGGACCCGGCTCGGCACGGCGCGCGCCGAACTCGACGCCGCCGCGCAGCGGCTACGGCGTACCCGGGAGGCGGCGGCGAGGGTGCCCGGTCGGGTCGGCGCGGAACGGGACCGCCGGATCGCCGACCTCACCGACCGGTACGCCGCCCAGATCGACCGCCTCGCGGGCCAGGCCAGCGCGGCAGCGGCCCGGGAGGCGCCGGGCGCCGCCGGCACGGACTGGCCCGGGTGGCGACCGACCCCGGTGAACCGTGGCGAGCCGCCCGGCCCACTCCGGATCGGCACGGTACGCCTGCCCGACAGCCCGACGGTCCCGGCCCTGGTGCCACTGCTCGACGTCGGCCACGTACACCTGTCCGGCGCGGACCGGACCGGCTGCGACGACGTCGTCGCCACCCTGCTGCTGCGCTCCCTCGGCCGGGCCGACCCGGGGGCGGTCCGGTTGATCGGCTACGACCCGGAACACCTGGGTGGCGGTCTCGCCGGCTTCGCCCCGCTCTCCACCGCCGGCCTGCTGACCTTCGTCGGCCCCGGTGGCCTGGCCCGGCTCCTCGACGACCTCGTCGACCAGATCCGTCGGATCAACGAGACCGTCCTGGCCGGCGAGTACCGCTCGCTGCGGGAGCTGGCCGCGGCGACCGGTCGGCGCCCCGAACCGTGGCGGGTGGCGGTGCTGCTCGGCGGCGAGGAACTGTCCCGGCACGAACGGGGACAACTGGACCGGGTGGTCCGGACCGGCGCGGCGTGCGGCGTGCACCTGGTGGTGCGGGGCATCGAGCTGCCCCCCGACCCCACCGTCTGCCGGGTGGTGGTGACCGGTGCCGAGGCCCGGCTGGACTCCTGTCCCGACCTGTCGGTACGCCTCGACCCGCCGCCGCCGGCCACCCTGGTCACCGAGACCAGCCGGGAGATCGCCACCCGGGTCAACGCGGGTCCCCCGCCGACCCCCTTCACCGACCTGCTGCCGCCGGTGGACGAGATGTGGCGGGAGGACTCGGCGCACGGGCTGACCGCGCCGATCGGTGACGGCCCGCAGGGCCGACCGGTGCTGCTGACCCTCGGGGACTATCCACCGCACGCCCTGATCGGCGGCCCGTCCGGAACCGGCAAGACCAACCTGATCTTCGCCTGGATCGGCGCGCTCGCGGCCCGCTACTCCCCCGCCGAGCTGGAGTTCTATCTGCTCGACTTCAAGGAGGGGGTGTCGTTCGCCCGGTTCGCACAGGGCCGGCGGGACCCGAGCTGGCTGCCACACATGCGGCTGGTGGGCATCAACGTCAACACCGACCGCGAGTTCGGACTCGCCCTGCTGCGCTTCCTCGCCGAGGAACTGCGCCGCCGGGCCGACGCCGCCAAACGGCACGAGGTCACCAAGCTCTCCGAACTGCGGACCGTCGACCCGCAGGGGCGCTGGCCCCGGATCGTCGCCGTGGTCGACGAGTTCCAGATGCTGCTCGCCGGCCGGGACGCGGTCGCCCGGGAGGCCGCCGACCTGCTGGAGGACCTGGCCCGGCGCGGCCGGTCCCAGGGCATCCACCTGGTGCTCGCCTCGCAGGACGTCCGGGGCATCGAGGCGCTCTGGGGCCGGCCGGCCCTGGTCGCCCAGTTCACCCTCCGGATCGCGCTGCCCAAGGCGCTGCGGATCCTGGCCGAACGCAACGACGCCGCACAGACCCTGCCTCGACACCACGCCGTGGTCAACGCCGAATCCGGCATGCCGGAGGGCAACCAGACGGCCCGGATTCCGGCCGCCAGCGACTGGGGTACCTGGAGCGACCTGCAGCACCGGTTGTGGCGGATGCGGCCACCGGACGCCGCCCCGGCCCGGCTCTTCGACGGCGACGCGATCCCCCGGCTGGACGAGGCACCCGACTTCGTCGCGTTACGCCCGCCGGGAGCGTCCGGGCGGTCCGGTGGTGGTCCGGAGCAGCCCACCGACGGGAGCGCCGAACGGGTCGCGGGCGGTACCCGGGGGCCGGTCGCCCTGCTCGGCGAGATCATCGACGTACAGGCGCGGTCGGCCGGGATGCGGCTGCCCCGGGCACCGGGTCGGAACCTGGCGGTGCTCGGCACCGGCGTGGACGAGGCCTGCGCGGTCCTGGAGGCCGCCGCCCGGTCGCTGCGCCGCCAGCACCGGCCCGGCACCGCCCGGTTCTCGATCGCCTGCCTGGACCCGGACGCCGACACCGCGGCGCGGTCGCTCTACGACGCCCTCGGCGACGACGCCGCCTGGTACGACGAGGAGGACATCGCGGAACTGATGGCCGAGACGGCGAACGGGCTGGGCCGGGGCAGCGCCCCTGGCGAGCCGCACTACCTGCTCCTCTACGCGGTCGACGCGGCGGCCGGACAACTGGGAGTCACCGTCGGCGGGCGGACCGGGCTGGAACACCTACGGCACATCCTGCACAACGGCCCGGAGCGGCGTACCCACACGCTCGCCTGGTGGCGGGGGGTGGCCCGGCTGCGGGCGGACCTCGGCGGGCCGGCGTCCCGTACCGACCAGATCGGTGCCTGGGTCGCGCTGGACGTGCAGGGGGCGGAACTCACCACCGCCCTGTATCCGGCGGCGGGCAGCGGACCCGACTGGTACCCCCGACCCTGGCGTGGCCTGTTCTTCGACCGGGCGGTGCACCGTACCGGCCAGGTGATCATTCCTTACGGGCCGTCCCGATGAGCGGCCAGCCGGAACCCGTCGAGTCGTACGCCCGGGCGATCCGGCAGCTGGCCGAGGTGACCGGCCGGGCCGACGCCGAACGGGCCGAGGCGGACGCCTGGTACGCCCGCCAGTGCGTCGCCGCCGAACGCGCGGTACGGGACGCGGAGCAGGCGGTACGGCAGGCCGAGGCGGAGGTGTCGGCGGCCCAGGAGGAGGTCGACGCCACCGAGGCGGAGGTGCTGCACCTCTGGACCACGCTGCGCGGGCACCTGGGCGCGGCGAACCGGCGACTCGGCGAGCCCCCACTGCCCCGGGCCGGGGCGGTCGGTGACACCGAGGCACTGCTCGACGGCGCCCGTGAGCTGCTGGAACGGGCCCGTACGCCGGGTGAGCTGCCGGGCACGACCCGGCCACTGCTGGCCCTGTTCGGGATCCTCGGCGCGGCCGCCGCGTACGCCCTCGGCCTGGCGGCCCGGGCCGTCGGCATCCGGTACGGCGGTGACCTGGCGGTCGCGATGCCGGTCCTGGGGCTCCTGGTCGCCCTGCTGGGCCCGGTCGTCGGGCTGCTGCCGGCCAAGGTGCTCGCCGAGCGCCGGCACGCCGGACTCGACCTCCGGGCCGGGCTGGTGGTGGTGGTCGCCGGGCTGGTCACCACGGCCGCGCTCTTCGGACTGCTCCGGTGACCCCGGCCCCAGGTGTTAGGAAGGGCCCCTTGTACAACCAAAAGCGATAACAGGGGGCCCTTCCTTACACCTCGACGGCCACCGCCTCGCGCAACAGCCGCCGGGCCAGCACGATCCGGTCCGCGTCGTCGTCCAGTCCTGGCAGGTCGCCGACCCGGGTCACGCCGCCGGAGAGGAACGCCCGGACGGCGCGGGCGCACTGCGCCGGGAAGCTGAGGGTGCGGTCGAACAGGAGCAGGCTCACCCGGGCCGGGGCGCCGTCGGTGGCGGGCTCGGGCCGCAGCTGCCAACGGAGTCCGGCCCGGGGGGCCAGCCGGGTGTCGACGTCGAGCCGGGCGATCGTGGCGGCCTGGGCGAGCGGTCGGATCGGCGCCGGCCGGGCCGCCGGCCAGACCCGGTTCCGCAACCGGTCGGCGACGGCCGCCGGATCGGCCTGGAGCAGCCAGTCCCGCAGTGCCTCGACGGTCTCGGTCAGTTCCGGTTCGAGCTGGTCGACATCGGCGACGTCCATTCCGAAGGGCAGCCCGGCCCGCAGCCGGCGGTCCTCGGCGGCCAGCTCGAGCAGCGCCTCGACGACCGAGTACCGGGTCAACGCCCGGACCCCGACGGTGAGGTGCAGGCTCGCCTCGTCGCGGGCCTGGGCGCTGTGCAGCCAGCCCCGGGGCAGGTAGAGCGCGTCCCCGGGCCCCAGCACCACGTCCAGCGCGGGCGGCCCGTCGGCGATCGCGGACACCTCGTCGGCCCGCCCGCCCCACGGCTGGCGCTCCAGCGGGTCGGGCAGCACCGGCTCGTGGATCCGCCAGTGTTTGTGCCCGTCGACCTGCAGGACAAAAACGTCGTGGGTGTCGTAGTGGGTGGCGAACCCCTGGTTGTCGGGCGGGGTGAGGTAGGCGTTGACCTGCAGCGGCTGCCCCAGGGTCAGGCTCAGTTCCCGGGTCAGGTCGATCAGCGGCGGCCACGTACGGTGCAGTCCCTGGAGCACGAGGGTGGCACCGTCGGCGTAGAGGGCGAGGACCCGTTCGTCGAGTACCTGGTCGGTGATCTCCGCTCCCGCCCCGCCGCCGCCGGTGTACCGCCCGGTCGGCAGCACCTCGCCGTTCCTGGCCACCCGGAGGAAGGGCGCGCGCAGACCGCGCCGGCTGAGCAGTTCGTCGGCGTCGGCGGGGCTGAGCAGGTCGGTGAAGCCCACCGGGTTCGGCAGTTCGGCGGCCCGGGAGAGCAACGGCGCCCGCCCCCAGTAGGCGGCGGCGAACTTCGCCGGTTCGACCGCCACGCACCGGCTCAGCGCCGGTGGCGTCCGGGCGGTGGACGGGGTGGCGCGCGCCGGGTGTCCACCGTCACCTGACGCGCGCCCCGGAGCATCCGGCGCGTCCACCTGGTCGGCCGCCACACCCACCGTTCCGTCGTCGACCATCGTGCCGGCCGGGGCCTAGCGGGCGGCGCTGTCGGCGCCGCCGTCCTGCTGACCCGGGGTCGCACCGGCGTCGGCCGGCCCCTCGGCACTGCCGTCCGCGCCACCGTCGTGCTGGCCGGGGGTGGCACCACCGTCAGCCGGCCCCTCGGCACTGCCGTCCGCGCCACCGTCGTGCTGGCCCGCGGTCGCACCCGCGTCGGCCGGCCCCTCGGCACTGCCGTCCGCGCCACCGTCCTGGCCCAACGGGTTGGCACCACCGTCGGCGGGACCCTCGCCGCCACCACCGCCGGTGCTCCGGATGTCGTCATCGTCGAGTCTCATCGGTGCTCCCTCGCCGTCCAGCGCCCCGACGTGCGGCAGGGCGTCGCTACCGGGTACCCGGTGCCCGATCACCTCTAACCCGGCAAACCGGTGCGCTCCACCGATCGGGCCGGATCGGCGGCGAGTCAGCAGGCAACGCCGAGACTGTGCGACACCGCTGTTCCGCGTGGCAGGCCGCCCCTCTGCCGGGATCCACCGCTGTGCCGCGTGGCAGGCCGCCGCTCTGCCGGGATCCACCGCAGTGCCGCGTGGCAGGCCGCCGCTCTGCCGGGAGCCTGCGGCGACGATCGGCCCTCGTCGCGGGGCCGCCGTGGAGGCCGGACATCCGGTCCGAGGCTGTTCGGCCGGTGCCGGGCGGGTGCCCGCCCGGGCCGACGGTCTACCGGAAGACTCCCGGTAATCCGCCGCGGGTACGGAGCGAGCAGCGCTGCGGGGGCGGGTCAGCGACGCGGGTAGGGTGCCGAGCTGTCCCGGACCACCAGGTCGGTGGAGAGCTCGACACGCGGGGTGTCCAGCGGCTCCCCCTGGGCCAGTCGGAGCACCGTCCGGGCGGCCAGGATGCCCATCTCGGCGAGGGGCTGGCGCACTGTGGTGAGTGGCGGCGACGCCCAACGCGCTTCCGGAAGGTCGTCGAAGCCGACCACACTGACGTCGTCCGGGACGCGCAGGCCACGGCGACGGACCGCCTCGTACGCCCCGAACGCCATCTGGTCGCTGGAGGCGAAGATCGCGGTCGGCGGTTCGTCGAGGTCCAGCAGCGCGCTGCCGCCGGAGAAGCCGGACTCGTGGTAGAAGTCGCCGGGCAGGATCAGCTCGTCCCGCAGGGGGATGCCGGCGGCGTCCAGCGCCGCGCGGTAGCCGTCGAGCCGGGCGCGGCTGCAGAGCAGCCGGGGCGGCCCGGCGATGAACCCGATCCGCCGGTGACCGAGCGACAGCAGGTGTTCGGTGGCCCGCAGCCCGCCGGCCCAGTTCGTCGCACCGATGGTCGGGATGTCGAGGCTCGGCACCCCCGCCGGGTCGACCAGCACCATCGGCACGTTCAGCCGACGCAGTTCGGCGTGCACCGGCGGGGCGAGGTCGCTGGCCACCAGGATCACCCCGTCGGTCGCCCGGGTACGCAGGTTCTGCAGCCACTGCCGGGTGGAGGTGGAGCGCCGGTGGATCGCCGAGACGACGGTGCCGACCCCCGAGGCGTGTGCCACGTCCTCCACACCACGGATGATCTCGACCGCCCACGGGCTGTCCAGGTCGTTGAAGATCAGGTCGACGAGGCTGGCCCCGGCCCGCGGTCGGGTCGCCCGGCGCCGGTAGCCGTGCCGGCGCAGCAGCTCCTCCACCCGCTCCCGGGTCTGCGGGGCAACGTCGTTGCGGCCGTTGAGCACCCGGGAGACCGTCGGCACCGATACCCCCGCCTCCTGGGCGATGGCGGTGATGGTGATCCTTCGTCCTTCGTCGACCGTCACGGGGCAGCTCCTTCGTTGAGGCTCCAGCCTACGACCGAAACACTTTCGAGGGTGAACCGGCGTCCCCACCGCGCGTTCTCCGTATTTTGCCCCAGCTTCCGGGGTTGACTGTCCGCACAACGGGCCATAACGTTCCGATCCAGTTACGGAATTATTCCGGAAAGTTTTCGCCGGAGGGATCGGTAATGACGGTGACCCGTACTGCCACGAGGACGACCCTCCGCGCCGCTCCGGCCGAGCACCCGGCACCACGCCCCGGCGGCCGGACCGGCACCCCCGCACTCCGAACGACCGGCGACCGGTAGCCCACCCGGGCCACCGACGACCCATGCGAACCTTCGCCAATCCGGTCATCCCCGGCTGCCACCCGGATCCGAGCGTCTGCCGGGTCGGCGACGACTACTACCTGGCCTGCTCCAGCTTCGAGTACTTCCCGGCGGTGCCGATCTTCCACAGCCGGGACCTGGTCTCCTGGAACCAGCTCGGCAACGTGCTCGACCGGCCCAGCCAACTCACGCTCTCGCCCGGCACACCGTCGTCCGGCGGCATCTACGCACCGACCCTGCGGCACCACGACGGCCGGTTCTGGCTGATCACCTCGAACATCCCGCGCGGCGGGACCCTGCTGGTCAGCGCGGAGGACCCGGCCGGGCCCTGGTCGGAACCGGTGCCGCTGCCGGACGTCACCGGCATCGATCCGGACCTGGCCTGGGACGACGACGGGAACTGCTGGTGCACCACCGCCGGCGTCGACCAGCGCAGGATCGATCCGGTGTCCGGAGCGGTGCTGAGCCGACCGAAACGGATCTGGTCCGGCTCCCCCGGCGCCCAGCTGCCGGAGGCGCCACATCTCTACCGGATCGGCGACACCTGGTATCTGCTGATCGCCGAGGGTGGCACCGCACGCGGCCACGGCATCTCCGTCGCCCGGGGCCCCGCCCCGGACGGACCGTTCGAGGCCTGCCCGGCCAACCCGATCCTCAGCCACCGCAGCACCGACCACCCGATCCAGAACACCGGACACGGCGACCTGGTCCAGGCCGGGGACGGCTCATGGTGGCTGGTGTTCCTCGGGGTACGCCCGCGGGGCGGCACACCCGGCTGGCACGTACTCGGGCGGGAGACCTTCCTCGCCCCGGTGACCTGGTCCGACGGCTGGCCGGTGGTCGGCCCGGTCGATTCGGTGATGCGGGCCCCGGACCTGACTCCCGCGCCGGTGGCCGCCGCGCCGGCCCGGGACGACTTCGACGCGGTCGCGCTGCACCCACGGTGGATCTCCATCCGGTCCCGACGGCCGGAGGACGTCTCCCTGGTCGAGCGGCCCGGTTGGCTGACCCTGCGGGCCCGGGGCGGTTCCCTCGACGATCCGAGTGCCACCTTCGTCGGGCGCCGGCAGGAACAGCACGACGTCCGGGTACGCGCCCTGGTCGACGCCGGGCGGGGCCGGGGCGGACTGGCCGTACGGCTCGACGAGCAGCACCACTACGCGGTCGAGGTGGGCGGCGGCGAGGTGTGCGTACGGGCCCGGATCGGTCCACTCGCCCAGCGGCTCGCCAGCCAGCCGGTCTCCGGCCCGGTGGTGCTCTGCGTCGAGACGTGGGCGTCGGGCCCCGGCATGGACCACCCGCGGCAGGAACCGGACGTGGTACGGCTCGGCTTCGAGACGCCCGACGGCGGCTTCGTGGCCCTCGCCGAACTCGACGGTCGTTATCTCTCCACCGAGGTCGCCGGTGGTTTCACCGGCCGGCTGATCGGCTGTTACGCCGCCGAGGGCGTGATCCAGATCGACTGGTACGACTACCGCTTCCTGTCACTGGACCGGCTCGCCCTCGCCGACGACCTGGTCGACGCCTGAAACCGGGGCCGGCAGCGCTCCGGCGTCCCCCGGGCCCGCCTCGACGGTCCGTTCGAAGGTGTCCACCTCGTAGCGGGTGGTGAGGCCGACGGACCGGTAGAGCCGGACCGGCTGGTTCGGGTTGCTGAGATCCACTCCGAGGCCCGCGTACTCGCGTCCCTTGCCGGCGTAGCGGGCGAACGCGTGGCCGAGCAGGGCGGCGCCGACTCCCCGCCGACGGTGGGGCCGCAGCACGGCGAGCTGTTTCACCCAGCCCTCGTTCTGGTCGAGGTTCTGGTCGGCGGAGCGCAGCGCCCCCGCCGGTTCCCCGTCCACGGTGGCCAGCAGCCACTCGTCCCAGGAGACGCTCGGCAGTGCGGCGACCTGGCTTCGCCACTGCTGGTAGCTGGTCGGCTGGTGGTCGCCGGTGTCCCGGAACGCGGTGTCCAGGATCCGGTGGAAGATCCGCAGTTCGGCCTCGTCCGAGGCGTCGACCGGGCGGATGGTGACACCCGCCGGCGGGGGTGGCGGCACGGCGGTCAGCCCGGCGAGCGGCCGGCGCATCCGGGCGTACCGTTTGACAAAGCCGAACCCGGCGTCGCGGAGCGTGCCGATCCACCGCAGCTCGGTCGGGATGGCCATCGCCCGCACCGTCATCCGGTCGTACCCGAACTCCGCCGCGCGCTGCGCGGACCGGGCGAGTTGACCGGCCAGCAGCGGCCGCTCGGCGGCGACGCCCCGCACCGGGTGCACGTAGACGGTGACGCTCTCCCGTGGTCCCCCGGTGGAGTCCTCCAGGTACGACCAGGCGACCACCTCGCCGTCCGGAGCCACCGCCAGCCAGGAGTCGCGGGTCGGGTCCAGCCCGGGCGCGGTGAGCGCCTCCCGGACGTCGTCGGCGCTGAAATCGGGGTGACCGAGTGCCGCGATGTCGCTGGCGTGCACCACGGCGAGGATCGCCGGTACGTCGTCGAGGACCGGCCGGCGCGCCGACCAGCCGGAGGGAAGCCGCATGGGCAGCATCCAACCATCGCCACCACCGGCGCGGCCGCCGATTTTCGCCCGCCACCGGTGCGACGCCGACGCCGACGTTGCGGCGACCGGCCGTCGCCAGGCTCAGCGACGTCAGCCGGGTCAGCCGGGTCAGCGGGCTCAGCGGGCTCAGCGGGGTCAGCGGGCGAAGGTGCCGACCATGTTCCCGCTGGCCAACTCGAGTTGTCTGATCGCGGCGTGCACGTCCGGCACCTGCGGCGCGGCCGGCAGCTCCAGTGGCTGGTTCACCGCGTAGAGCCGGAAGAAGTACCGGTGCGGATCGTCGTTCACCGGTGGATGCGGACCCGCCCAGCCGGTGGTGCCGAAGCCGTTGACCCAGACCCGGCCACCCGGCGGTGTCTCACCCTCGGCCACGCCGCCGGAGTCCGCCTCGATCCCGGTCACCAACCAGTGCAGGAACGGCGTCCGCCCGGCGTCCCGATCCTCCACCAGCAGGATCAGCTCGGTGGCCGACTCGGGTACGTCGAACCACTCCAGCGGTGGCGAGATGTTGCCGCCGGTCCGGGAGAACCGGTCCGGCAGCCGGTCATGGTCGTTGAAGGCGACGCTGCGCAGGTTGATCCCAGCCATGACGTCGTCCCCTCCCGGTTCGGTGCGGTCGGGTCGCGCTCGTCCGGCACGGCCGCACGGCGGCCCGCCGGGTCCGCGACCCCTGGTTCGTTGGCCTACCCGCGGCCCGCCCGCGCAAACCCGCCGACGGCCCCGAGCCGCAGGTGGGGCGCGGTCGGGTCAGCCCCGACGCGGACGACCGCCGAGGCGTCGGCCGAGGGCGCGACGCTTGCCCGCGGCTCGCCCGAACAGGTCGTCGAGGAGCAAGGTCAGACCGGCACCGACCAGCCAGGAGTCCTTCGCCAGTCCGGTGCCGTGCTGGGTCGGTCGCGGGTCGCCCGGCCCGTGCATGCCCGGGGTCGCCCAGTAGAGCCGGACCAGGCCCCCACCGAACCCGACCAACCCCGCGCCGACCAGCGCGGAGGGGATGACCGGCAGCAGCAGCGCGGCGCCGAGCGCGATCTCGGTGCCGGCGAGCAGCCGCGCGAAGGTTTCCGGTGGTACCCGCTTGACCGGCGGGATCGCGCCGACCGCCATGCCGTGCACGCTGACGGCCGCCTCACCCTCCAGGTTCAGCTTCGACAGGCCGGAGTTCAGGACGTACGCGCCGATCGTGACGCGCAGCGGAAGATGGGACAGGTTCATCTGGCGGCTCCACTCCTCTGCCGTGCCACTGTCCGCCCCGCCTACCCGGAACCGCTGTTGTCACACCGACCGAACCGGGGTGCGGACAGAACCACTCGAACGGCGCGACGTCGTCCTCCCTCGCCGGTGGCGGTCGACGGCCGCGGCCGTACCGGCACCGGATCCGGTGCCCGCCGTGCCGTACCCGGCTCCACCGCCGTGGACGGTCCGGCCGTCACAGGCCGGGCTTCGGGGGTTCGGGGTGCTTGCCCCAGCTGCGCAGGGTGTCCGCCAGGGCCATGCCGAGCAGCACCAGGCAGGCGCAGCCGGCGATCGCCAGGACCGGCAGCATGACGGTCACCGGGGCGATCACCACCAGTACGACAAGCGCGACGATCCGCGACGGCGAGACCCGGCCGAAGACCTCGTACTCGAACCGGGATCGGCCGATCAGGAAGATCGCGGGTCCGCCGAGCAGCAGCCCGACCATCGCCCAGCCGGCGTTGTCGAGCGGGTCCGCGATCAGGAGTTCGAAGCTCGCCGCCTTGACCACGACCCCGGTGACCATCACCAGGTGGGTGTACGGCGCCACCCGGAAGAACCGGCGGGTCTCGACGACGGACTCGATCGCCAGCGGTAGCACCTCGCCGGCCCGGTGGGTGTAGATCCGCCACAGCAGCACGGTGCTGACGAACGCCACCAGGAACGCCCCGGAGGAGGCCGGGCCGGCGTGCGCCTCGCTGTAGGTGAATCCGCTGACCAGGATCGCGTCGCCCAGCGCGATCATGAAGAACTGCTGGTAGCGCTCGGCCAGGTGTGCCGCGGTGACCTTGTACTGCGTCGTCGGCAGCGGGCCGAGTCCCGGCGTCGGATAGCCCAGGCTGAACGCCACGTAGTCGATGGCCAGCGCACCGGCCCACCAGGCCGCCCGGACGACCTCGTCGGTCATCAGACCACCGACGATCCACGGTACGGCCGAGACGCTGAACCAGAAGAAGATCCGGACCGCCCGCTTCTGCACCTCCTGGCCCCGCAACGTGGGAACCAGGAACAGACCACGGCTGAAGTGGATGCCGACGTACGCGCAGGCGAAGACGACGCCACCCGAACCGAACGCGTGCGGCACGGTCGCCGCCAGCAGCAGGCTGCCCAGCATGGCGGCGAGCATGAGCAGCTGGATCGAGACCTGTTGCGGTTCGTAGAGGTCGGTGAGGAACGCGGTGATCGCCCACACCCACCACAGGGCGGCCAGCAGCACCGCCGTCTGGAAGACCCCGGCCCAGGTCAGGTTCTCCACCAGGTGTCGGGAGATCAGTGCGAGCGCGACGACGTAGACGAGGTCGAAGAAGAGTTCCAGCAGGGAGACCCGGCGGGATCCCTCCGGGTCGCGTTCCATCGCCGCCTTGGTGCTTGCCCTCACCTGGCAAGACTGCGACAAACCGGTCCGCCGGTCCGGTGATTCCCCGCGTTCGCCCGGAATCGGGCCGGTCGGCGGGTGGGCCGGACCGGACCGATCCAGGTGTCGCCGATCCGGTAGAGCTGCGGCGCCTCCGCTACGGCACGATCGCGTCGACGTACCCGCCGTCGACCCGGAGCGCCGCTCCGGTGGTGGCCGAGGCCAGCGGGGAGGCCAGGTAGGTGACCAGGTTGGCGATCTCGTCGGGTTCGATCAACCGCTGGATCAGCGACTGCGGCCGGTGCAGCCGCATGAACTCCCGCTGCGCCTCCGCCCACGGCAGGCTCCGGTCGACCAGCTGGTAGACGAAGTCCTCGACGCCGCCGGTGTGGGTGGGGCCGGCGATCACGGTGTTGACCGTGACCCCGGTGCCGGCCGCCGCCTTAGCGAAACCGCGCGAGACGCCCAGCAGCGCCGTCTTGGAGACACCGTAGTGGATCATCTCGGCCGGGATCACCACCGCCGAGTCGCTGGCGATGTACTGCACCCGTCCCCAGCCCCGATCCATCATGGCGGGCAGGTAGGCCCGGGTCAGTCGGACCGCGGCGAGCACGTTCACCTCGAAGTACCGGCGCCACTCCTCGTCGCTGATCTCCAACGGCGGCCGGGCGCCGAAGATGCCGAGGTTGTTGACCAGGATGTCCACCTCGGGCAGGAGTTCGAGGGCACGGGCCGACCCCTCGTCGCTGGCGACGTCGGCCGCGATCTCCAGCACGTCGGCACCGGGGACGTCGGCACGCAGCGCGTCCGCCGCCCGCCGGACACCGTCGGCGCCGCGCCCGTTGACCGCCACCCGGGCGCCGGCCCGGGCGAGCTGGGTCGCGATGGCGGCCCCGATGCCCTGCGTCGAGCCGGTCACCAGGGCGGTCCGGCCGGTCAGGTCGATGTGCACGGTCATGCGGTCCCTCTCCTCCGTCGGTCGCCACGCCCGCGAGGCGCGTAGGCCACGAATCCGACCGTATCGGCACCGACGGTACGGCCGACGGCGGGGCCGGCGGTCATCCGTCGCCGGCAGCGGCGGCCGCCGCCCACCATCGGCCGGGCCTGACGGAGGCTGCCACGGCCGTACCCGATGGTCGGCGTTGGGGGCCTCGACCGGGTGCGACGGTCCCGTACCGTGTGGCCGTGACACCGCCCCCGCCGTCGACACCCGGCGTCCGTTGGTTCCTCGGCACGGCGTACCGGCTGGCCGCCGGACGGCGGCGCGAGCTGGTCCGGGCGACGCTGCCGGTACTCCTTCCGGCGTCCCTGGTGGTGCTGGTCCTGCGGGTGGTCGCCAGCGGCGACCGGGCCGCGATCGTCGACGGCGTGCCGCTGCTGGACGGGGGCGGCCGTCACCAGTCGCCGGCGACCCTCGCCGCGCTGGCCGTCACGTTCTCCGCCTGGTGCGTCGCGATGGCCGCCGGGCAGGCCGCCATCGCCGGCGCGTCGGCGGCAGCGACGGAACCACGGACGCGGGCCCGGCGGTGGCGTGCCGTGGCCGGGACGGCGAGCCTGCTGGGCCTGACGGCGGTCCTCGGCGGGGCCGGGCTGGTGGTGGTCGCCGGCCTGCTGCTCCAGGTCCTCCCGCCGTACCCGGCGGTCGTGCTGCTCGGCGCCGGGGTGCTCGCCGGCCTGCTCGTGCTCTGCCGGCTCGCGCTGAGTCTGCCGGCGACGGTGCTGGACGCCCTCGGCGCGGGGCCGGCGGTCGACCGCGCCCTCGCGGTCAGCCGGGGCCGGGCCGGGCGGTCCTCGGCGGCGGTACTGATCGGCGCCGGTGTGGCGCCGTCCCTGGTCCTCCTCGTCACGGTCGCCCTGGCGGACGCCGTGGCCGACGGCCTGGCCACCAGCGCGGCCAGTCCACTCACCGCCGGCGTCCGCACCCTGCTGCTCACCGTGGTCCTGGCCGCCGTCCTACCGGTCCAGGCCGCCACCCTGGCGGTGGCGTACCTCGGTCCGGAGCGGATCGACGCGGTCCGGCCCGCCCCGGCGCCGTCACCACCCCCGCCGGCCCGCCGGCCCGCCCGGGCCGGCCTGGCCGGGCTCGGCCTCGCGCTGCTGGCTCCGGCCGTGCTGGCCGCCGCGGTCCCGATGGTGAACCCCTACCAGGTGCCGACCGTCCGGACCGGTCACCCGCCGACGATCGGGCCGCTGCTGGCGGTGGGCCTGCCGACCGATGGCCCGCCGGTGCTGGTGGACAGCGTCGGCATCGTCGACTGCGCCGACGACGGCTGCCGTTCGGCGCGGACACACACCGACAGCACGATCATGGCGGCGGGCGGGATCCGGGCGGCGACAGTGGCGTCGGACGGCACGGTCTGGTACGCCGTCGCCGACCTGGGCCGGGGGCTGTCGGCCGACACCCGACTGCGGTTGTTCCGGTGTACCCGCGCGGGCTGGTGCGACGAGTCGCCGTCGTCGTACGCCTGGCCGGGGACCGGTCCCCGCCCGGCGGTGCTGGCGGTGGCCGTCGGACCGACCGGGACACCGATCGTCGCCGCCGTCCTGGACAGCGGTCCGGGCCAGGACGAACTCGCCGGCTACCCGTGTGCCGACGCCACCTGCCGCAGCCGCGAGCAGGTGCTGTTCGGCCGGGTACGCGGTGGTGACAACCTGACGTTCCGGACACGTCCGCTGGCGGTCACCGGCGACGCCGCCGGACGTCCGGTGGTCGGCTACCGCGACCCGGACGGCGGGACCTGGCTCGGCACCTGCGAGTCGCCGCGCTGCGGGCAACCGCGGTTGCGTCAACTCGCCCCCGGGTCCCTGCTCGACGACGTGCCGTCCCCGGCCGGCCCGGGGACCACCCTCGCCGGCACCGAACCGCTCGCCGACGGTCCGGCCGCGCCCGACGGGGTCACCGTGGCGGTCACCCCGGACGGGGCGCCGGTGCTGCTGGACGAGACGCGGGGGACGCCGCGCCTGTGGCGGTGCGCCGAGCCGCGGTGCGCGGGGGACCGGATGTGGCCCGCCCCCGGCCCGGGCTGGCCGGGCCTCGCGGTCACCCCCGACGGGCGGGCACTGGTCGGACTGGTCGGCGATCCGACGCGGCGGACCGACGGCACGGTACGGGTCGGCGCCGCAACGCTCCGGGTCGGCCCGGCGCCGGATCCACCCGGCCGGGTCGTGCTGTGGGTCTGCCCGGTCGACGACTGCGCCGCCGGCCGTCCGGTACGGCTGCACCGGGCGAGCGCCGCCGGACCGGTCGCCCTGGCCACCTCGACGGACGGCCGGCTGCTCCTGGTCCAGCGGGACGGCACCGGCCATCAGGTGGCGACACTGCGGGTACCGGACTGAGCGCTTTCCCCGGCGGGCCGGTCCGCCCAGTCGCGAAGGGACGGTACCGTCGCTGGTCACCCCGTTCCCGGCCCTCGTCGTGACCGCACCGCCGCCGTTGGTACGCATCCCGCGCGCCGGTGCGGAACCGACCGCTCGGCTCAGCCGACCGACCGCCGGGCGATCAACCGGGCCATGAAGATCACTTAGCCGGTCCGGAGGCGGTTAGGTTCCGGGCGATAACCAAAAGATTCCGGCGGAACGGACGATGCGCCCGCGCCACCCCCCGGTCCAGCGCCTCCGCACCGCACCACCCGCCCACCCCCAAGCGAGGTGCGACCGTGCCGTTGCTGTCCGCACTCGATCACCAGCACACCGTCGCGCGCCCGGGATACAGCCGCTGGCTGATCCCACCGGCGGCGCTCTCGGTACACCTGTGCATCGGTCAGGCGTACGCCACCAGCGTCTACAAGAACTCCCTGATCAGCCACTTCGACACCAGCCAGACCGCGATCGGGGTGGTGTTCAGCATCGCGATCGTGATGCTCGGCCTCTCCGCCGCGATCGGCGGCACCTGGGTCGAGGCGAACGGCCCCCGCAAGGCGATGTTCGTCTCGGCCTGCTTCTGGGCCACCGGCTTCCTCGTCGGCGCCCTCGGCATCGCGACCCGTCAGCTCTGGCTGGTCTACCTCGGCTACGGCTTCCTCGGCGGCATCGGGCTCGGCATCGGCTACATCTCGCCGGTCTCCACCCTGATCAAGTGGTTCCCGGACCGTCCCGGCCTGGCCACCGGGCTCGCCATCATGGGCTTCGGCGGCGGCGCGATGCTGGCCAGCCCACTGTCCCGGCAGTTGCTGTCGCTGTACGACCCGAACTACGACCCGGCCAACGCCGCCTCGGTCGCCTCCGGCGGCGCCCTGGTCGGACTCTTCGTCACGTTGGGTCTCGGCTACTTCGCGATCATGATGTTCGGTGTGGTCAACGTCCGGGTTCCGGCGCCCGGGTGGCGTCCGGCCGGCTTCGACCCGTCGACCGTGGCCGCCCGGCCGCTGGTGACCACGGCCAGCGTCTCGGCGTCGAACGCGATCCGGACCCGCACCTTCTGGCTGCTCTGGATCGTGCTGTTCTGCAACGTCACCGCCGGCATCGGCATCCTCGAACAGGCCAGTCCGATGATCCAGGACTTCTTCCGCAGCGACGGGATCTCCACGGTCAGCATCGCCGCGGCCGGCGGGTTCGTCGGGCTGCTATCCCTGTTCAACATGGCCGGTCGGTTCGTCTGGTCGTCGACCTCGGACCTGATCGGCCGTAAGCCGATCTACGTGCTGTACCTCGGGGTGGGCATGGTGCTCTACGCCCTGCTCGCCCTGGTCGGTTCCACCGCCACCGCGCTGTTCGTGCTGCTCGCCTGCGTCATCCTGTCCTTCTACGGCGGTGGCTTCGCCACCGTCCCCGCCTACCTGCGGGACATGTTCGGCACCTACCAGGTCGGTGCCATCCACGGCCGGCTGCTGACCGCGTGGTCCGCCGCCGGAATCGCCGGCCCCCTGATCATCAACGGTTTCCTCGACGCCCAGGGCCGGCCCGGCACCCTCACCGCCGCCGCGTACCGGCCGGCACTGTTCACCATGGTCGGCGTACTGGCCGTCGGTTTCGTGGCGAACCTGCTGGTCCGGCCGGTCCCGGAACGCTTCCACGAACCGGTCGGGGCGGGCACCGGCACGCCGGCCGGCGACATCGACATCGAGAGGAGCACCACCCGATGACCCCGGACCCGTCCGGCCAGACCGGCCGACTCTGGATCTCCTGGCTGCTGGTCGCCGTCCTGCTCGGCTACGGCGTGATACAGACGATCATCACCGCGGCGAAACTCTTCACCGGCTGACGCGAGATCCCACCCCGGGACAACCCGCCCCATCGATCGTGAAACATAATCGGCACTGACTCATCCGCCCGACCGGTTTCCACGTACTTGAGGTGGGTCGGGCCGCGGTACGCCAGCGGCACGACACACGACCGACGTGGTCCGGTCGGGTCGAGCGGCACGGTCGGCCCGTCGACGACGACGCGGCCGGCCAGGGTGAGGCGTGACGTGGGCGCCGAGGTGGAAGATCGAGGAGCGTATGGCCGGGACGAGACAGCTTCAGCGAGCCAGCATCCCGAAGAGCTTCACCAGCCGGGCCACCGCGCCCCGACCGAGGTCGGCCGTCGCGCTGCTTGTCGTCTCCGCCCTGACCGCCGTCTGGGCGGTGGCGATGCTGAGCCCGTTCGGCGAACTCATCGACGCGTACATGTTCGTCTTCATCGTCTTCTACGCCGGGCCGGTCACCCTGGTCTCGCTGAGTCTGACGGTGATGGCCGGGCTGGTGGCCACCGACCGGATCGTGCTGCTGATCCGGCACCGGGTGCTGCTGCAGTCCGCGCACCGGAGCCTCGGCATCATCGCGGTCTTCGGGCTGGTGCTGCACGTACTGACGAAGATCTCCGCCGGTCACATCAGCCCGACCACCGCGTTCCTGCCGTTCGTCAACGGCGCGGACGTCTACGTCGGACTGGGCACCATCGCCGGCCTGCTCATGATGGGCGTGCTCTGGACCGGACTGATCCGGGCCCGGTTCGCCGGGATCGGCAAGCCGTGGATGTGGCGGGCTCTGCACAGCGTGGCGTACGCCGCCTGGCCGGTCGCACTGGTGCACGGTCTGATGGCCGGTCGGGCGGCGGCCACCTGGGTCACCGCCAGCTACCTGCTCTGTGTCGCCATGGTGGTCGTCCTCCTGCTGCTCCGGCTCTCGGTCAGCCTCGGCCGCAAGCGTCAGGAGCAGTCCCAGACCACCGGCACGATGGCCCCGGTCGGTCGGCCGGTCAAGTCCGCCGGTGGGGCGCGGACCAGTTCGGCCGCGCCCGCCCGACGTCGTACCGCCGACGAGATCCGGGCCAGCCGGCAGAACGCGGCAACCCGGGACGGCCGGCGCGGCGGCGCGGCGGCCCCGGACGACCGACGGGACACCGGCGTCGAGCGACGGACCGAACGGAGCACCCGCGCCGAGCGGACGGCCAGCACCGAGGAGCGGGAGCCCCAGGCCGGCCGGCGCCGCCGCAACAGCCTCGACGACCTGCGGGGCGACACGACGGATCACGGCGTCAACTCCTGGACCCGGGCCGGCGGGTCCGACACCATGGGCGGGCCGCGCCGCACCGACCGGTTCACCGTGCCGGAGGTGCCGCTGGACCGGGACGCGGCCGCCGAACCGGGCCGCCGGGACACGGTCCCCGAACCGGAGCTGCCCTGGGACAGCCCACGCCGCTGGGCGGCCGGCGAGGCCGACGACTCCTGGGACCGGCCCGAACGCGGCTCCGACGACGCCCGTTACCGCCGGCCGGGCGCCGACGACGAACCTCCGGCCAGCGGTCTGTACGACACCGGGTCACGAGCGGCGCTCGACCTGTCCGGGACCGATCCGGGACGGGCCGGACGACGCCCCTGGCGGGACCCGGACGAGGAGGCGCCGACCACCGGGGCGCCCCGGGCCGGCCGTCGACGCCGTGACCCGGAAGAGGAACCGGTCGACGAGCGCGGCGGCCGGCACAGCCGGCGACGCGACGAGACCGACGCCGAGGAGAGCACCCTCGGCTGGGGTCGGGCGGCCCGGTACGAACCCAACCTGGTGGCCCGCCGCGACGACGACGATGACGACGACATCGACACCCCCACGCTGGTCAACCTCGCCGCCCGGCGCGCCCGCCGGGGCAGCGGCGCCACCAGCCGCTCCTCCCGACGCCGCAAGTCCGACGAGGCGGCCGAGGAAGGGGCGTACTGGACCAGCCTGAAGGGTGAGGCCCGTTGAGCGCGGGCGGTAGCCGGTGTGCGAGCCCCACCCGTGACGAACCGAAGGTGTGACGAGATGAGTTTGACCGCGGTACCCCCGGTCGCCTGCTTCGGCGAGCCCCGGTTGACCGCCGGCTTCGACGAGTTCGGCCGGCTGGACCTCACCGCGCACGAGATGGTGCACGGCGCGGTGAATCCGCTCTCCGCGAAGGGTCTGATCCGACTGGTCGAGGGCATCGAGCTCAAGGGCAAGGGCGGCGCCGGGTTCCCGTTCGGACGCAAGGTGAAGGCGGTGCTGGAGTCCGCGGACCGGCAGGACCTGCCGACCGTCGTGGTGGTGAACGCCACCGAGGGCGAGCCGGGTGCCTGGAAGGACAAGGCCCTGCTCACCCGTGCGCCGCACCTGATCCTGGACGGCGCCGCGATCGCCGCGTACGCGCTCGACGCCGAGGAGATCGTGATCGGCGTCGCGGACGACGGTATCGGCGAGGCCTCGTTGACCGCCGCCCTGGCCGAGCGACGGATGCCGGTTCGGACCGGCATCGTCACCGTGCCGCACCGGTTCATCTCCGGCGAGGGCGGCGCGCTGGTACGCGGGATCAACGGCGAGGCGCACATCCCGCCCGGACGCAAGCAGCGGGCCAGCGACGCCGGGGTGGGCGGGCTGCCGACGCTGCTCTCCAACGCGGAGACGTACGCCCAGCTCGCGGTGGCGGCCCGACTGGGACCGTACGAGTACGGCACGGTCGGCACCCCGGACGAGCCCGGTACCGTGCTGCTCACCGTGACCGGGGCCGCCGGCCGTCCGGCGGTGGTGGAGTGCCCGACCGGGATCCCGTTGCGGGACGTGCTGGAACTCTGCGAGGCACCGGACGGGCCGGGTGTGCTGACCGGTGGTTACCACGGCAAGTGGATGACGGCGGAGGCGGCGGCGAACGCCGAGGTCTCCCGGGCCGGCTTCACCAAGGCCGGCGGCAGCCTCGGCGCCGGCATCATCATGCCGCTCGGCACCGACGTCTGCCCGCTCGGCGAGGCCGCCCAGGTGGTGCAGTACCTCGCCGGCGAGTCCGCCGGCCAGTGTGGACCGTGCCGGATGGGGCTGCCGGACCTGGCCCGGTCGCTGGATCTGATCGTCGGCGGCAGCGCCTCCGCGGAGGCGGTCCGGGCGGCCGCCGGAGCGGTCCGGGGCCGTGGCGCGTGCAGCCACCCGGACGGCACGTCCCGGTTCGCCACCTCGGCCCTGGAGGTCTTCCTCGAGGACCTGGAGGCACACGCCACCCGGGGCGGCTGCGGCAAGCGGGTCAAGGGGGTGCTGGGTCTGCCCTCCGCCCCGGACAGCCCGACGTCGAAGCTGGTGGTGGACTGGTCGCGCTGTGACGGGCACGGGCTCTGCGCCCACGTCGTACCGGAGTTCGTCCGGCTGGACGCCAACGGCTTCCCGGCGTTCCCCTCCTCCCCCGTGCCGACCTGGCTGGAGTCGGGCGCCCGCAAGGCGGTCCGGATGTGTCCGGAGCTGGCGCTGCGACTGCTCCCGGTGGAGTGACCGACCCGCCGGGCTCCGCCCACACCGCCGGTGCCGCCGCCGGTCACCCTCCGGTGGGCGCGGGGCCGGCGGTGTGGGCGGCCGCTCAGCCCGGTTTGTGGGCCCGGACCGCGAGCATGGTCGGGGTGGGCGCGCCGCCCTCGGCGAACCGGTCGGGCACCAGTCCGGCGTCGAGGAATCCGTGCAGCAGCTCGGGCAGCGGCCCGTGGTTGGCCCCGACCTTGTCCCGGATGCCCTGGTCGGTCCAGGACTCCGTGGTCCAGCCGCGGTCGAGGTACCCCGGCCGGATGACCACCCCCTCCGGGTCGGCGCGGTCGGCGAACCCGCCGCAGAAGCACGGATGCACTCCGATGTGGACGAGCACGCCGCCGGGGGCCAGGACCCGGGCCACCTCGCCCAGCACCGTCGGATAGTCCGGCATGTCGGTGTGCACCATCACCGCGACGACCGCCGGAAACGACCCGTCCCGGAACGGCAGCCGGCCGGCGTCGGCCCGGGCGATCGGCAGCCGACCCGCCGCGTACCGCAGCATGCCGGCGGAGAGGTCGACGCCGAACGGCGTACGGCCGAGGGCGCTGACGGGTGCGGCGTACACGCCGGTGCCGCAGCCGATCTCCAGGCACCGGCCGTCGCCCGGGCCGAGCAGCCGACGCAGGGTGGACTTGATCTCCAGCGGGTCGCCGGACGCCGCCTGGGCGCCGAGAAACTCGTTCGCGTACCAGTCCGCGATCTCGTCGTACGCCGCACCGCCGCGCATCCGTCCTCCCCGGGCTCGCCGATTCCGATCCCCATTCACGCACCCGCCGGGCACCGGCGGCCGGACTGTTCGCGCAGAGCGCAGTGGCCACCGGTGCCGACGGTCGACACGGTGACGTGCCGACGCGGACGCCGGGTCAGGCCGCGCCGGGCAGCAGCACGTCCAGGAAGCTGTTGCTGAACAGCCGGTGCGGGTCGTACCGGTCGAGGGTGCCCACCGCCCATTCCCAGCTCGGGTCGGGCCCCTGACGGTAGGAGTCGGGCACGGTCCTGGTCAGCATGGTCGGGTCCGCCCAGGCGGCCTCGTCGGTGTACCCCCAGCCCTTCGACCACTCCGCCCGGCAGAAGGCGTACGAGCCGGTGTAGTTGGTGAAGAAGAAGCGCTCCATCTCCCGGTAGAAGGCGTGCAGACGCGGCGCGGTGGGAAAGCTGAGCACGTCGAACCAGACGACGGTGTCCCACTCGGGGTGGTCCGGCCGGGGTCGGACGGCGGAGAGCGCCGGTGGCCGCGCCCCGGGTACGCCGACGTCCGCGGCCCGGTCCACGCCGGCGACCCGGATCTCCACCTGCCCGGTGACGGGGAACTCGCCCCGGGCCTGGTATGCGGCGAGCTGCCGCCGGTAGAACTGGGCGAACTCGCTGACCACCCGCTGCAGCGACGCGCGGTTGGTGTGCACCGCGTAGCCGTTGGCGTGTTCCCGCAGCGTGGTCGGCTTGACGTAGAGCATCAGGTTCTTCGACGGACCCCACAGGTCATGGCCGAGCGTCGCGGTCAGCCCGGTGACGGCGGTGGTGTACTGCAGCTGGCCGAACGTCGGGGACAGCGCCCAGGCGCCACCGATCAGCCGCTCGGCCAGTTCGGCGACGGGCCGCGGCACGTTGTCGGAGAAGGGGTAGTTGTACGGCGTGACAACCGGTCGCGAGGTGAGCGGCCGGGTCGGGGCCACGCTCCAGACCTTCAGCCAGGGATTCTCGGTGAAGGCGAACCAGATCGCCTCCACCCGTCCGGCGGCCCCGACAAAGCTGGCCAGGGTACGGCGGGCACCGCTGCCGGGCGGCGCGAAGAGTTCGGTGGCGGGAATGTCGACGATGCTGACGCAGCGGAGGTTCTGGTTCTCCCCGACCCGCAGCGTCACCTCGGTGACGAAGGCCCGCCCGAGGTGGGTCAGGAACGCCGCGCAGTCGGGGTCCGCCCGGTCGAAGGTACGCAGGACGTAGCCGCCGGCCGAGGCGTCCCAGACCACGGCGGTGAGCGAGAGGACGAGGTTGCTCAGCGATCCGTAGCCGTGGCCGGGCGGCGCGGTCTCGCCGTCGGCCGGTACCGAGGTGCCGTGGCCGTTGATCGCGAGCACCCCGCCGAGACTCAGCTCACCCGGCGCCGGCGTGTTGGTCACCCCGAGCCCGTGCTCCTCGCAGTAGCCGAGGAACTCCTCCATGGTGACGCCGGTCTGCGCGCGGACCGCCGCCGTGCCGGGCGTGGTGGAGAGCACGGTCATCGCGGTGAGGTGGCGGGTGGTGTCGACCAGGACGGTCCGGTCGGCGTCCGGGTCGCCGTTCGGAACCGTCAGCGGGGCCCAGGTGTGCCGGTAGCCGCGCGCGCGTACCGCCCAGCCGTTCCGGTGGGCCCAGTTGACCACGGTCACCACGTCCGCGGGCGAGCGCGGCACGCAGGTCCAGGCCCCGGTGACCTGGATCTCGCCGGCCCAGTTCCGGTAGACCTCGCGGTGGATCGGGACGTCCGCCGGAAATCCCGGCGGCGACGAGGATTCCGTCGACATCCACAGTGCGCCGACGGCGGTCGCGGCGGACGCTTCCAGGAAGCCACGGCGGGTGAGAGCCATCGTGTCCCTCTCTGCTCGAGGACGATCGATGCAAAGTTGATCGATCAGTGAGTGATCGACGCCCTTACCCCGCACCGTCGACGGCACAATCCGCTCCGCCGGTCAATTGGGATCCGCTGCTCAAACCGACAACGCCGGCACACCGCCGCCAACCCGGCGACGCGCCGGCAGACCGCCGGCCACCCGGGCTCCCAAGGCCGGCGGGCGCGCCGTCGCCCACCCGCGTCGGACGATCCGGTACGCCGGGTATGTTGCCCAGGTGACGGAGCAGCCAATCCCGCCGGTGGTCGACATCTACACCGACGGCGCCTGCAGCGGCAATCCCGGCCCGGGCGGTTGGGGCGCCGTGCTGCGGTACGGCACCCGGGAGAAGGAGATCCACGGCGGTGAGGCGACGGCCACCACCAACAACCGGATGGAGCTGATGGCGGCGATCCAGGCGTTGGAGAGCCTGACCCGACCGGTGTCGGTACGGCTGCACACCGACAGCACGTACCTGCGCGACGGCATCACCCGGTGGCTGCCGAACTGGAAGCGCAACGGCTGGCAGACCGCCGCGAAGCAGCCGGTGAAGAACGCCGACCTGTGGCAACGGCTGGAGGCGGCGGCCAACCGCCACGAGGTGCGCTGGCACTGGGTGAAGGGGCACGCCGGGCATCCGGAGAACGAGCGGGCGGACCGGCTCGCGGTACGCGGCCTGCGGGAGGCGTCATTTGGCACCGCGGGCCGGGTCAGTCCGCAACGCGGTCCCCGCGCCGGTTCCGGCTCCCGGCCCGGGTGAGCGGAGCACGGGCCGGCGCGACGCCGGTGCCACCTGAGCTGCCGGGAGTGGCGGAGCCGGCCGGGCTGCCCGCACCGCCGGCGGTGGCAGGGGCGGCGGTGGCAGGGGCGGCGGAACCGCCGGGAGTGGCGGAACCGCCGGACGGGCGGGCGCTGTGGCGCGGCCGGGACTTCCCGCTGTTCCTCGCCGGGCAGACCCTCGCCGCGCTGGGGAACTCGTTCTCGCTGATCGCCGTACCGCTGCTGGTGCTGCACGCCACCGGATCGATCGCCCAGATGGGGCTGCTGACCGGCCTGGCCGGCGGCGCGTCGGTCGTCGCCGGGGTCTTCGCCGGTTTCCTCGTCGACCGGGTCGACCGGAAGCGGTTGCTGATCGGCTGCGACCTGGCCCGGGCGGTCGGCTACGCGCTGATCCCGCTCGTCTGGCTCTGGTCGCCGCAGGTCTGGCTGCTCTACCTGGTGGCGCCGGCCGGCGCGGCGGTCGGGATGCTCTTCCAGGTCGGCTACGTCAGCGCGGTGCCGGCGCTGGTCGACCACGCGCAGATCACCCGGGCGAACGGCCACCTATACGCGAGCTACGCCGCCGCCGGGATCGCCGGGCCGCTACTGGCCGGGGCGCTCTCCGCGACGATCGGCCCGACCGCCGCGGTCGCGGTCAACGCGGGCACCTTCGTCTGCTCCGCGCTGGGGCTCCGCCTCGTCCGGTTCCGCGCCCGTGCCGTCGGGCCGGTGGAGCCGGACCACCGGGTCGGGCCCGGCGCCGCCACCCCGCCGGACGCCGAGCCGGGCGACACCGCCGGTGGGACCGCCCGCTGGTCGGACCTGCTGGTGGGTGCCCGTTTCCTCTGGCGCCATCCGGTGCTCCGGGCGCTGACCGTGGCGCTGTCGTTCCTGACCTTCCTGACCATCGGCCTGACCGACATCTTCATCTATCACGTGAAGCACGATCTGGGCCGGTCGGACGCGGCCGTCGGCTACGTGTTCGCCGCGGCGGCCGGCGGCACCATCGTGGCGGCGCTGCTGGTCGCCCCGGTACGCCGCCGACTCGGTTTCGGGATCTGCTGGATCGGTGCGTTCGCGCTCGCCGGGCTCGCCGTCGCCGGGGTGGGACTGACCGGGAACGTCCCCGCCCTCGCGGCACTGGTCACCGGATACACGTTCTGCACCGCGACCGCCGGCATCTGTTCGGTGTCGTTGCGTCAGCAGGTCACCCCGGAGCCGCTGCTCGGCCGGGTGACCTCGGCGTTCTGGACCCTGCACTCGGCGCTGGGCCCGCTCGGCGCGGCCGTGCTCACCGCCGCGGTGGCCCGCTACGGCACCACCCCGGTCTGCCTCGTGGCCGGCCTGCTCTGCCTGGGCATCGCCGCCGCCGCCACGCTGACCCCGATCCGGCAGCCCCGCCCTGAACTGGTCGCGGTTCAGGGCGAGGGCTGACCGGGGTGGTCAGCTGGCCGTGCAGGTGGGTGTCATACCGGTTCCGCTGCCGGTGCCCTGGAAGCCGAACTCGGTCGACTGTCCGGCGGCGATCCGACCGTTGTAGCTCACGTTCGTGAACGTGACCGCGCCGCTGGTGCCACTGCGTTGGCTGTTCCAGGAATTGGTGACGGCGGCACCGGACGGCAGGGTCACGCCCACCGACCAGCCGTTCGTGCCGGACGAGCCGGCGGTCACCCGTACCGTGGCGACGAAGCCGCCGTTCCACGAGTTCAGCGAGACCGAGGCGGAGCAGCCACCCGGACCCTGCGTCGGCGGGTTCGTCGGCGGGGTGGCGGGCGGCGTGGTCGGCGGGTTCGTCGGCGGCGGGGTGGTGGGCCGTGGCGTGGTCGGGGTCGGCGTCGGGGTCGCCCCGGCCGGCGGGAACCGCAGCACCCGGTCGTCGGTGGCGGCCGGCGTACCCCGGCCGTCCCGGTTGCTCGTCGTCACCCAGAGCGAGCCGTCGGGGGCCCGCTCGACCGTACGGAGGCGGCCGTAGGCGTTGACCAGCTGGGCGACCGGGGTACCGGCGCCGCCGTTGCCGGTCAGCGGCACCGTCCAGAGCCGGGCTCCCCGCAGCGCGGCGACGAACAGGACGTTGCCGTCGATGGTGGCGCCGCTCGGTGACGCCTCGGCGGTCGTCCAGGTGACGATCGGGTCCCGGAAGCGCGGGTCGTTGGCCCGGCCCTCCACGGTCGGCCAGCCGTAGTTGCCGCCGGGCACGATGTAGTTGACCTCGTCCCAGGTGTTCTGCCCGAACTCGCTGGCGTACAGCCGGCCCTGGGCGTCCCAGGCGAGTCCCTGGACGTTACGGTGGCCGAGGCTGTAGACCAGTGAGCCGGCGGTCGGGTTGTCGGCGGGAACACCGCCGTCCGGACGGAGCCGGAGGATCTTGCCGTTGCGGCTCTGCGGGTTCTGTGAGTTGGCGGTCTGGCCAGCGTCACCGACGCCGGCGTAGAGCATCCCGTCGGGACCGAAGGCGATCCGGCCACCGTCGTGGAAGTTGGCCCGGGCCAGCCCGGTGAGGATCGGCGTCTGGGTCTGCGGTGCGTCGAGCCGGAACCGGACGATCCGGTTGTCACTGCTCGAGGTGAAGTACGCGTAGACGTAGTTGTCCTGGGCGTACGTCGGCGAGACGGCCAGGCCCAACAGTCCTGCCTCACCGCCGGCCGAGACGCCGGAGATGGTGGTCACCTGCTGCGGACTCTGCCCGGGACGCACCCGCAGCACCCGGGCGCTGTTGCGTTCGGCGACCAGCGCGCTGCCGTCGGGCAGGAAGGCGAGACCCCAGGGCGTGTTGAGGTTGGCCGCGACGGTCTCCGGACGGCTGAAGTCGAACTCCCCGGCGGCCAGCACCGACACGTCGCCCGCCTGTGGTGTTGTCCCGGCGACCGCGAGTCCTGCCCCGCTCAGCCCGATGACCAGGGCCGCTCCCGCGACGAGAAGGCGGCTCCGCATGCCACACCTCCAGACCGGCCGGCCTGGTCCCCCGGGCCGACCACTGAGACAAAGATGAACGTGAATGTATCACGGATGTTGCGGGGTGAACTCCTCCACCGAGGGCGGGCGGGCCGGTCCCCGCCCGGCCGACCCGCCCGCGTCCTCGGCGGTCCCCCGCCCGTCTCACCCCCCGGAACGGGGGCCCGGTCCTCGCGCGCGGCCAGCGCGCGCCGCGCCGGGTTCAGACCCGCACAACAGAGATGATGATCACCTTCGTCGGGACACGCGGCTGGGATACCGTGCTCCCCCTGGGCTTCCGCATGCCCCGCCGTCCCTTCGAATCGCCGCCGCACCTGACCCACGTACGGCGGCCGGCGCCCCCTCACGCCCGGGCGGAACCGAAGTGTCCGCAAGTTTTCGGTGCCGGCCCGATAATTCGTCGTGATGCGGCGCACGCTACGACTCGATGATAGAACGGTCAATACCTATGTCTCGAGGAAACTTGCGAGCTACTTTCAGTCGCACTACCCTCTCGACGCGGGCCGGACTTTCCGGAAACATGTCGGAAGTACGCGCGCGACCACCACCCCAGTCACACACCGACGTGCGCCGGCTCTGGAACAGGCCCAGGAACAAGCGACAGGAGGCTGCTCGTGAGCAGCAACCGCAACGCCGCCGATACCCGTCGGACAACCAGCGAGGTCGGTCGGCTTGAGGTCAGCGCGGTACAGGACGGGCGTCCCCATGATGGACAGCTCACCGCCACCGCGCCCGGTATCCCGGCGGACGACCCACCATCCGTGAACATCATCGCGGCGGACCACACCCCGCCGAGCGGGCTGCCGGACGCCGCCCCGCTGCCCGACCCGCTGCCGGTCTGGCAGGACCCGAGCCTGCCGGTGGACCGCCGGGTCGAGGACCTGCTCCCCCGGCTTTCCCTGGAGGAGAAGGTGGCGCAGTTGTACGGCGTCTGGGTCGGGGGCAACTCGACCGGCGACGACCTCGCGCCGCACCAGCACGAGATGGTCAACGAGGCGCCCGACTGGCGCGACGTCATCGGTGCCGGCCTCGGGCAGCTCACCCGGGCCTTCGGCACCGCGCCGGTGGAGCCCGCCGACGGCGCCCGGGCACTGGCCCGGATGCAGGAGGAGATCACCGCCGCCAACCGGTTCGGCATCCCGGCGGTCGCCCACGAGGAGTGTCTCACCGGCTTCATGACCTGGAAGGCGACCGTCTACCCCACGCCGCTGGCCTGGGGCGCCACGTTCGACCCCGCGCTGGTCGAACGGATGGCGGCGCAGATCGGGACGTCGATGCGCCGGGTCGGCGTGCACCAGGGGCTGGCGCCGGTACTGGACGTGATCCGGGATCCCCGCTGGGGACGGACCGAGGAGTCGATCGGCGAGGACCCCTACCTGGTCGCCACCATCGGCACCGCGTACGTCCGCGGCCTCCAGTCGACCGGGGTGATCGCCACCCTCAAGCACTTCGTCGGATACTCCGCCTCCCGGGCCGGCCGCAACTTCGCACCGGTCGGGGTCGGCCCCCGCGAACTCGCCGACGTGCTGCTGCCGCCGTTCGAGATGGCGCTCCGGGACGGCGGTGCCGGTTCGGTGATGCACGCGTACACCGAGATCGACGGTGTTCCGCCGGCGGCCGACCCGGAACTGCTGACCCGGCTGCTCCGGGACGAGTGGGGTTTCACCGGCACGGTCGTCGCCGACTACTTCGGCATCAGCTTCCTGCAACGGCTGCACAGCGTCGCCGCCGACCTCGCCGAGGCGGGCGCGCTCGCCCTCGCCGCCGGGGTGGACGTCGAACTGCCCGCCGCGCACTGCTACGGCGCCCCGCTGATCGCCGCGGTCCGCGCCGGTACGGTGCCGGAGGCCCTGGTCGACCGGGCCGCGACCCGGGTGCTCCGGCAGAAGTGCGAGCTCGGCCTGCTCGACCCCGACTGGTCACCACTGCCCGCCGCGCTGACCGCCGGCGCCGACCGGGTCAACGGCGACGGGCCGGCCACCGGTGACCCGGGTGTCGACCTCGACCCGCCCAGCCACCGGGCGCTGGCCAGGGAACTGGCCGAGGAGTCGGTGGTGCTGCTGGCCAACTCCGGGACGCTGCCACTGCGACCGGAGTCCCGGATCGCCCTGGTCGGGCCGCTGGCCGACAGTGTCACCGGCATGCTCGGCTGCTACACGTTCCCCAGCCACGTCGGCAGCCAGCATCCGGAACTCCCGGACGGCGTCGAGATCCCGACCCTGCTGGCGGCTCTCCGCGACGAACTGCCGGGCACGTCCGTCACGCACGTCGTCGGCGCGCCGATCGACGGCACCGGGGCGGCCGACGATCTCGCCGCCGCGATCGAGTCGGCCCGACACGCCGACGTCTGCGTCGCGGTCCTCGGTGACCGGGCCGGCCTCTTCGGCAACGGCACCTCCGGCGAGGGTTCGGACGCCGCCGACCTGCGGCTGCTCCCGCCCCAGGCGGAACTGCTGGACGCGCTGCTCGACACGGGTACGCCGGTGGTCCTGGTCCTGCTCGCCGGCCGGCCGTACGCGCTCGGAGAGTGGGCCGACCGGCTGGCCGCGATCGTGCAGGCGTTCTTCCCCGGCGAGGAGGGCGGCCCGGCGGTCGCCCGGGTACTCAGCGGCCGGGTCTGCCCGTCGGGCCGGCTGCCGGTGAGTGTTCCGCACGGCCCCGCCGGGCAGCCGGCCAGCTATCTGACCCCGGCGCTGGGTCGGCGTACCGAGGTCAGCAGCGTGGACCCGACGCCGCTCTTCCCGTTCGGGCACGGCCTGTCGTACACCGAGTTCGTCTGGCCGGAGGTCCGGGTGGACGGCGTGGTCCCGGTGGCCGACCAGCCGGTGGAGGTACCGACCGACGGCGCGGTCACGGTCTCCGTCGCCGTACGGAACACCGGTGACCGCGAAGGCACCGAGGTGGTGCAGCTCTACCTGCACGATCCGGTCGCCCAGGTGACCCGGCCGGTGGTCCGGCTGATCGGGTACGCCCGGGTGACCCTCGCCCCCGGCCAGACCGGACAGGTGGACTTCGACGTGCACGCCGACCTCACCTCGTTCACCGGTCGGCAGGGACACCAGATCGTCGAACCTGGCGACCTGGAACTGCGGCTCTCCGCCTCCAGTGCGGAGCACCGGCACACCGTCGCGGTCCGGCTGGTCGGCCCGGAACGCCAGGTGGGCCTGGACCGCCGCCGCGTCTGCGAGGTGGCGTTGCGGTAGCCGCGTCGGTGGGGCCGGGCCCGCGGCGGGGTCCGGTCCCACCCCGGCCCCCTGCGGGTCCACCGCGCGGCGCTGCCGCCGTACGTCATCCGACGCCGCCGCGAGAGGCGGCGCCGAAAAGTCCGGTACGCTACGGGTCTTGCCACAAGCGCCTTCAGCTCCCAGGCTGAAGGCGCAGAATCAGCGAGCTCGTGGCCACCCGGGCTCAAGGCCAGTGGAGCCGAGATGATCCTCGTCGGCACCTCCGGATGGCAGTACACCGACTGGCGCGGCCGGTTCTACCCGTCCGGCGTGCCGCAGGCGCGCTGGCTGGAGCACTACGCCGCACGCTTCGGCACGGTCGAGGTGAACAACGCCTTCTACCGGCTCCCGGAGCGGGAGGTCTTCGCCCGGTGGCGGGACCGGACCCCGGACGACTTCCAGATCGCCGTCAAGATGAGCCGCTTCCTGACCCACATCAAGCGGCTACGCGACCCGTCCGAACCGGTCGCCCGCTTCCTCGACCGGGCCACCGCGCTCGGCGACCGGCTCGGCCCGGTACTGCTGCAACTGCCACCCACCCTGCCGGCCGACACCGCGATCCTGGACGCGGCCCTGGCGCTCTTCCCCGCCGAGGTCCGGGTGACCGTCGAGCCCCGGCATCCGTCCTGGTGGGTGGAGCCGGTCCGGCGGGTGCTGGAGCGCCGTGGTGCGGCGCTGTGCTGGGCCGACCGGGGCGGCCGGCCGGTGACGCCGCTGTGGCGTACCGCGGACTTCGGCTACCTCCGCCTGCACGAGGGTCGCGCCCACCCTCGTCCCCGGTACGGCCGGGCCGCGCTGCGCTCCTGGCTGGACCGGATCACCACCACGTTCACCGACGACGAGACCGCGTACGTCTACTTCAACAACGACCCCGGCGGAGCCGCCGTCGTCGACGCGGTCGCACTCGCCGGAACCGCTCGACGCCGGAACATACCGGTCGGCCGGACACCACGGCGCGGGACCGACGCCGTTGTCGGTCCCGCGCCGTAGCGGCTCGGCGGTCCGGCGTCCGCGTCCGGGGCGGCGCCATCCGGCCACCCGGGATCACGGCATGATCGTGGTCAGGTCCTTCGGCATGCTCGACCTGACGTCGTCCCACTCGCCGTCGGTGACGTGCCTGCGCAGCGCGTTCAGCACGGTGTTCACCACCGTCGCCGGGCCACCCTCGACGTCGAACGGGAAACCGGCCCGCACCTCGTAGAGGAACTCCTCCCGGTTCAGCTTGATCGGCACCACGCTCGGATCCCAACCCTCGAAGTAGATGCCCCGGACCAGTGCCGGCAACTGGGCCGCGAAGTGCGCGCTCTCCTGCACCGGCAGCCGGTCCCGCAGCAGGTGCAGCACCGTACGGAGGGCGGCGTACGACTGGTTGCGGCGCTCCTTCGGCCACCCGTACGCCTGCTCGATGTCCTTCAGAATGATGTTGGTCTTGTCTATCGACGACTCGAAGGCCGAGTACGCATTGTTCGGCACGACTGATCCCCCGTCCCGTCTGGCGACCGGCGACGCCGGCGCGCTGCCCGTGACCAGGCGCCCGGGACGTCACCCGGGTACGCCTTCCACTCCACACCCTCGCCATGCTCGCCGCCGTACGGGTGAATCCCGCTCACCCGCCCCGGGTGAATCCGCCCGCAGGCCGCCGGGTCACTCGCCCAGCAGGTCGGTCAACCGCTCGGCGTCACGCTGGGCGTAGTCCCGGTAGCAGTTGTTCATCAGCACGTGCGTCTGCTCGGCCTGGCCGGCCAGTTCACGCAGTTTCGGCGCCCAGTCGGCCAGTTCCCGTTCGGAGTAGCGGTAGCCGAACCGTTCGTAGATGTCCTTGCTGTCCCACTTCTCGCTGTGTCCGTGAAACCGGACCACGGCGAGTTCGGCGGTCGCGGCCAACACCGGCGGCACCGACGACCGGTGCCCCTGCGGCATGTCCACGCAGACGTAGGGCAGCCGGTGCCGGCGTAGGAAGTCCAGCGTCTCCGCCTCGTTGTCGCCGTCGAACCAGGAGGCGTGCCGGAACTCGAAGACAGCCCGGATCGGCGCGCAGCGTTCGCGCACCTCGAGCAGGTACTGCTTGTTGTCCCGCCGGATGGTGAACCACGGCGGGAACTGGAAGAGCACGGCACCCAACTTACCGGCGTGGGCCAGTGGCTCCAACGCGGTCAGGAACCGGGTCCACACCTCCTCGTACGTCTGCGCGTCCAGGTCACCGGGATAGACGTTCCGTTTCTCCGTCTCCGGTCGGAGGTCCTTGTAGAGCGCGGAGACCCGGGTCGGGTGTCCGGTGAGCAGGCTGAACGCCTTCACGTTGAAGGTGAAACCGGCCGGGGTGCGCTCCGCCCACAGTCGCGCGGTCCGCTCCGCCGGTGGGGAGTAGTAGGTGGCGTCCACCTCGACCAGCGGAAATCGGCTCGCGTAATGGGCGAGACGCCGCTGCGGGGTGTCCGCGGCGGCCGGATACCAACCGGACTCCAGCAGGGTCCGGTCCGTCCACGACGCGGTACCGACCTTGATGCCGCCCATCGCTCCCGTGCACCCGTCCCGTCACCGACCAGCGGGCCGGACGTGTACCCGACCAGGGTTCCCGGCGCCCCGACTCAGGCCGCCCGACGCTCCCGGTTCTGCTTGCAGGAGACGCAGGTGGTCGCCGCCGGGAAGATTTCCAGCCGCTCGACCGGGATCGAGTTCCCGCACCCCTCGCACCAGCCGTACGTCCCCTCCTCCAGCCGGCCCAGCGCGTGTTCGAACTGCGCCCGCCGGTCGAGGATGGCCCGCAGCAGCGACTGGGCGGTGTCCCGCTCGGCGGTCTTCGTGCCGCTGTCGGCCTGGTCGTCGCCGGCGGTGTCACCGATCTCCACCAGACGGAGCACCTGGCTCTGCGCCATCGCCTCGTCGTACTCGACGGTCAGCTCGTCGTAGCGGGCCTTCAGGGCACGGCGGATCTCGTCCATGTCCGCCGCAGAACGGCCGGTACCGATTGCCTCGTTGACGAGCATGCGCTGCCTGCCTTTCCGTCGGGGCGACGGATCCGCCCTCCAGGACGGGATTGTCCGGTGCGGTCCGTCACGAGCAGCGCGAATACCCAGCGGCCAGGCGCGCCAAACCGACGATTCCGCGGAGTCAACCGTCCAGGGCGTCGACCATGGCCGGATGGCGCGGGTCATCCATCCGGATCAGTACGTCGGCGAACGCGGCCGGGTCGACCTCCTCGGCGTAGCGGGCGAACGCCGGCAGCGTCCAGTGCCACTCCCCGGGGGTACGTCGGGCGAGCGCACCGGTCGAGAGCACGAGGTGGATGGTCAGGTCGAACGGCAGGCCGCCGCCGAGCAGCAGGGCGCCGCTGACCAGCACCACACCGTTCGGCGGAAGGGACCGGTAACCGGCCCGGGTGGCCCGGTCGGTCTCCGGGTTCCACAGCGACGGCAGGATCCGGCCCGAACCGGCCGGGCCGGCGGGGTCGAGGACCTCGCGCCGCAGGCCCGCCTCGTCGAGCCAGCCCAGGTAGTAGGCGTCGGGGTTGGTCCGACCCTGCTCGTAGCGCAGCGACGCCGGCCGCAGGAAGTCCCGGCTGTCGACGCGTACGGCCGGGCGGCCCCGGACCCGCAGCGGGTCGACCAGCGCGTCGGCGAGCCGGTCCGGTTCGGCGGCCGGCGGGCCGTCGACCGCGACCCGGAGCCGGGCGTCGGGTCGCTCGCCGGCCAGCCGCTCGGCCAACTCGGCGACGAGCAGCTCCGGAGTGATCGGTCGGACCCGCACCCGATCATCCTGCCGGTTCGGCGGGAACCGTGGACGAGGAGCCCCCTACCGCCGACCGTGGCCCCTTCGCCGCCTTCTGTCGCGCGTCGCGGCGGCGCAGGGTCGGCCAGCCGCCGAGCAGTGCCGCCGTGGTCCAGGGCACGAGCAGGCCCACCCGGTCCACGGGCCGCGCGGCCAGGGCGCCCACGCGGGCCGCCGGTGGCCCGCGCCGGCCGGGACGACGGAGCGGCTCAGCCGTTGCGGTCGACGGTCACCAGGGCCTCGTCGGCGAGCCGGTAGCCCACTCCGTAGACGGTGGTGATCAGGGGTACGTCGGTGCCGACCTTGCCCCGGAGTCGACGGATGTGCACGTCGACGGTACGCAGCCCGGTGTGCTCGTATCCCCATACCGCCGCCAGCAGCTGGAGCCGGGTGAAGACCCGGCGGGGGTTGTCGACCAGGTGCATCAGCAGGTCGAACTCGAGTCGGGTCAACGGCAGCGGTTCGCGCCCCCGGATGACCGACCGGGACGCGGCGAGGATGTGCAGGCCACCCGGATCGGTGTCGGGCACCGCCGGCGCGGGAGCCGGCTCGGGCCGCCGTTCGACGACGGGGGGAAGGGTGCCGCTGACCGTCGCCTCGCCCCGCTCGACGAGTTCACGGGCGGCCTCGAGCAGCCGGCGGGCCGGGGCGGTCAACGACTCCTCGCAGCCGACGAGCGGGATGGAGAGGGTCACCGTCAGGGTCGGCGAGGCGGGACCGGGACGTCGCGACGCTGCAGGAGGCCTGCCGGGTCCGGCCGGCTGGGTGAGCTGCCACCCGGCACGTGACGAGGTGGGGCTGACCGACATGCTTCTCCTTGGCTGCTCCGGATGTTTCCCCCCGCGGCCCGAAACGCCGCCTGGTCGATGCTTCCGGGCACCAGGGCGAGGGTCAAGGGGACACGGCGTTGCGTGACTGTGACAATCGACAAACTCAACGGAATCACTTGCTTGCTCTTAGTACCAGATCTTGTCGATCACGACGCACCCGGCAGGATGGTCGGCATGCGGGAGGTGCTGACGGGATTCGCGGTGATCTGGGCGGTCACCCTGGTCGGCTACCTCGTCGGTCGGTACACCCTGCTCGGCCCCGAGGGCACCGCGGTGATCGCCCGCCTCGTTTTCCTTATCGCCACCCCGGCGCTGCTGTTCAGCACGCTCGCCCGTTCCACAGTGGCCGGCATGGTCACCCCCGCACTGGCCGCGTTCGTGCTGAGCACTCTGATCGTGGCGGCGGCCTATCTGCTGATCGCCCGCCACCTCTGGCACCGCAGCACCGGGGAGGCGGTCGTCGGGGCACTGTGCGCCTCGTACGTCAACGCCGCCAACCTGGGCATCCCGGTCGCGGCGTACGTGCTGGGCGACGTCTCCTTCGTCGCCCCGGTCCTGATCTTCCAGGTGCTGATCGCGGCGCCGCTCGCGCTGGCCGTACTGGACCTCACCGCGGCCAACCGTCGACCCTCGCCGCGTCGGCTGGTCCTGTTGCCGGCCCGGAACCCGATCATGCTGGGTTGCGCGGCCGGGCTGGCCGTCGCCGTCTCCGGCTGGACGCCGCCGGCCGAGGTGCTCCGCCCGTTCGAACTGGTCGGTTCGGCCGCGGTGCCGTTGGCGCTGCTCGCACTCGGCATGTCCCTGCCGGGCAGCCGCCCGCTGGCCAACGCCCCCGACGCCGGACAGCGGTACGTCGCGGTCGTCCTCAAGGTGCTGGTGCAGCCGGCCCTGGCGTACCTGCTGGCGCGGTTCGTCCTGCACCTGACCGGGCCGGCCCTGCTGGCCGCCGTGGTGACCTCGGCACTGCCGACCGCACAGAACGTCTTCGTCTTCGCCACCCACTACCGGCAGGCCCGGTCACTGGCCCGGGACGCGGTGGTGCTCTCCACCGTCGCCGCCGCCGTCTCGCTCGTCGTGATCGCCGCCTGGCTGGGCTGACTGGCGTCGGCGGTCGCCCGGGCCGGTCCGCGGCATGCCGCCCGGGCCGGTTCCGACCGTCGTCGGCTCAGCCGTCCGTCCCCGACCGACAGTTCACTCCAGATCCTCGACCCGGACCCGGGCGTCGTCGGCGAGCCGGTAGCCCACCCCGTGCACCGTGGTCACCAGTGGCACCCCGTCACCCACCTTGGCCCGCAACCGCCGGACGTGCACGTCCACGGTACGGGCCACCGCGTGCTGGTAGCCCCAGACGCCGGCCAGCAGTTGCGTCCGGGTGAAGACCCGGCGGGGGTGCCGGGCGAGGAAGAGCAGGAGGTCGAACTCGAGCCGGGTCAACGGCAGGGCGAGCCCGTCACGGAGCACCACCCGTGGTCCGGTGAGGAGCCGTACGGGTTCATGGCCGATGGCGCCACCGACGCCGGTGGCGCCGACAGCGCGCCGGTCGGTCTCGTCGGCGCCGACCATCGACCGGCCACCAGCGTCAGTCACGCCTCCGGTGGAGCCGCCGCCGTCGGAACCAGCCGCCCGGTCCGCACCGGCGGTACGGACCGGAAGCAGCTCAGCGACCGGAGACGGATCGGCCACGCCGGTCACCGCGAGGGTGCCGTCCCCCTGGTCCGCCAGGTCGCGGGCCAGTTCGAGCAGGAGTGCGAGTTGGGCCGGCAGCCGCTCGCCGGCCAGCGGGAGCTCCAGGGTGAGCCGGAGGGTGGGGACGTTGGACGGCACCGGCCGTCGACGGGTCGTGTTACGGCCCGGTCCTCCCGGGGAGGGAGTGCGCGGGTGGATGGCGATGACCGACATGGAAAGCTCCTCGGTGGACTACTGCCCGGTCCGTCCCGCGCGGTGGCACGGGTCAGGTGAAGGCGCGCCGGGCGGTGGCCGGCACGAGGGTGGTGCGCTGGGCGAAGAGGTCGTCCGGTCCGAACGCGGGCAGACCGGCCACCCGCCAGGCGACGAAGCCGCCGACGACGTCGGTGGCCCGGTGCAGACCGAGGTCCTGCAGCGCTGCGGCGGCCAGCGAGGACGTGTAGCCCTCCTGGCAGAAGACGATGACCGGCAGGTCGTACCGGTCCGCGACGGGCAGCCGACTGGAGCTGCGCGGGTCGAACCGCCATTCCAGTACGTTCCGCTCGACGATGAGTGCGCCGGGAATGGCTCCGGTGGCGGCCCGCTGGGCGGCGGGGCGGATGTCCACCAGGACGGCGCCGGCGCGCGCGGCCAGATGCGCCTGCTCCGGTTCCCGCCGACGCAGCCGTCGCCGCGCGGCGGCGAGGATCTCGTCGATGCTCCGCGAACCCACCGGAGCCGCCGGGCCACGACAGCCCTCGGTCGGCTCCCGGAGATTGGTCAGTTCCACTCGTACGGTCCTTCCCGTCCTGTCCGGCGATGTCGCAGACCCTGACACGTCCACACCCGCCGGATACCTCCGGCGCGCGGCGCCGTCGGTGTTCACCAGGCGACTCCCGCCTCGGCCACCTCGACGACCCGCAGTACACCGGCCTCCAGCCGGTAACTGGTCATCCGGCGCAGTGCCGGGCGGTAGACGTGCACGCTGACCGCGGGCCGCGCCGAGTTGTTCGCCACCCGGTGCACGTGGCGGGCACCGAACCGGCGCCCGGTGCCCGGCCCGAGTTCCCGTGGGCGCAACCGGCCACCCACCACCGTCTCCTCGGTCAGGGTGCCGTCGGCGACCAGGAAGGCCCCGGCCGATCCCCCGTGGTCGTGCAGTTCCGTGTGCTGCCCGGGCAGCCAGGTGAGCAACCAGACCTCGTGGTCGGTCGCGGTGGCGAGTCGGTGGTACCAGCGCCGCGCCGGGTCGAACCGCAGCGGCACCGGCCAACCGGCCAGGCCGCTGGCGCCTGCGGCGTACCGGCGGGCGACGGCAAGCGGATCGGAGGGTCCGGAGATCATGGGTACGTCCTCGGGAGCGGGTGGTACGGCCGGTCACGATGATAGCCCATAAAACCTATCTGCTTTGTAGGGTTTTCCACAACCCACTCCCCAGCGACGGGCGTCAGCCAATCTCGATCTTGTGGTAGCTGGCTACCGTGAGGCCGGGACGATCAGGAGGTGCCTGTCGTGGCAGAACGGACAGACGACAACCACGAACCCGCCGAGCCGGCGGAGACCGGCTCGAAGCCCGCCGAAACCGGCGGACACCGCAAGCGGTCGACAGGTGCCGTACTCGGCGCCGCGTTCATCGCGCTCGCCTCGGTCGCGACCTGGTACATCGACCATCGCACCGAGTCGCTGGACGCGGAGCAGGACGCGCGGGACCGGGCCGCGTTCGCCGAGGTCTGCAACGATCCCGTCCGGGCCGCCGCGCTCGTCACCAACACCCCGTCCCTCGCCAGCACGTGTCCGATCGGCCTGCGTCACCTGCTGTCGATACCGGCGGACGAGGTCGACCCGGGACCGGAACTCCTGAACGCCTATCTGGACCGCCTCTTCACGTTGCTGGACGCGCGGATCCCGAGTGACGTCACGCCGTACCTCGACGCACTGCACCACGACAACGTCTACAGCACGGCCCTCCAGGAACTGCACCGCAACGCGCGGCGGTGCGAGGTGCTCCTGCCGAGCAGCGCGCCACCGGCGGCGACGCCCGGCCCGACCGGCAACTTCTGGGACGACTGGCAGCGCATCGAGGTCGCCCCGCAACCCCGGTCGGTACGGACGACCGAAGACCCGGACGGGCACGCCGTCATCACGGCGCGCGTCGTCGACACCACGCCGGCCTGCCTGACCCGCCCCACACTCGAGTCGGCCCCGCCACCGCGCTACACCGGCACCACGGCGCTGACCCTGTCCTTCGTCAACGGCACCGGTCCGAGCGGCGAGCAGGTGCGGCTGCTCACCCGCCTCGACGCCTGCCCGGTCCGACCGGACCCGCTGGCCGCCGAACCCGTGGTCAGCACGTACACGCTGACCCGGCGCCAGTCGCTCCGCAGCGACATCTCCGACTCCCTCTTCCGCTACGCCGGCAGCGGCTGCCCCGGGGCGACCGCCCCGACCGGCGGCTGACGGGTACACCCGGGCGGTGAGCCGCCCCCGTGCAGGCCCGGTCGAGGGAAGCCGCCAACCGGCCGGGGGCGAAGCCCGTCACCGCGACCCACCGGCGCGCCTACGACGGCTCCCAGACGGCGCCATCGTGCGCGAAGAGCACCCGGGCCGGATCGAGGTCCACCAGCCGGGCCAGCCATCCCGGCACCGGCGGCAGCGGGTCGGCGACCCCGTCCCGGGACGCCCGCAGGGCCAGCACGTCCCAGGCGTACTCGGAGGCGAAGTCCCGGGCCTGGCCGGCGAGGACCACCGTGCCGTCCGGCTGCCGTACGGCCAGGGACTGGTGTCCGACGGTGTGCCCGGCGGTGGGGATCACCCACACCCCGGGCCAGAGTTCGGCCTCGCCGTCGAGTTCCTCGTAGCGGGCACCGGGAAAGTCGACAAGTTCCGCGATGGTGTGCCCGGGAGCCTGGGCCGCGGCCAGCTCGGCCCGCTGGACGACGATCGGGCGCCCGGGCAGCGACCGGTTACCGCCACAGTGGTCGAAGTGCAGGTGGCAGTTGACGACCAGCGAGACGTCCTCGGGACGCACCCCGGCGGCGGCCAACGCGGCGGCCAACGGACGGCGCCGTGGCCGGTAGTGTGCCTCGGTCCCCGGGTCGACCTCACCGATCCCGGTGTCGAAGAGGACCAACCCTTCGGGCCGGCGGACCAGGTAGCCGTACACCGGCTCGACCCGGGGATGCGGCCGGCCCGCCTCCTCGGCCGGCCTGACGAAATAGCCGAGGTCCAGTCGTCGCACCGTGCCGCCGCCGTCGGTCATCACCTCATTCTCGGTGGTGGCGGCGGACCGTCAAGACCGGTTCACCGCGGGCGTAACGGCCCCGCCCGGCAGCCCAGCGGAGCGGACACTTGACCGGTTGAGTTCCACGACAGTTACCTGCTTCAATATCCACCGGGAGCACCGGGCCGTCACGTACCACCCCATCACCGTGACAGGAGATCACCATGCTCCGCAGGCCCCTGCTCGGCGCCGTCCTGGCCGCGCTCGTCGCCGCACTCGGCACGATCGTCGTCGCCGGACCGGCGCTACCGGCCGCCCCGGCCCCGGTCCGCGTCATGCCGCTCGGCGACTCGATCACCGGATCGCCCGGCTGTTGGCGGTCCATCCTCTGGAACCGACTGCAGAACACGGGATACACCAACATCGACTTCGTCGGCACCCTCGGCCCCCAGGGGTGCGGCCAGCCGTACGACGGCGACAACGAAGGGCACGGCGGCGCCCTGGTCACCACCGTGGCCGACCAGAACCAGCTGCCGGCCTGGCTCTCCGCCACCCGACCGGACGTCGTACTGATGCACTTCGGCACCAACGACGTCTGGAGCAACCGGGCACCGGCCACCATCCTGGCGGCGTACGGCAAACTGGTGGACCAGATGCGGGCCAGCAACCCCGGCATGAGGATCCTGGTCGCGAAGATCATCCCGATGGCGCCGAGCAGCTGTGCCGAGTGCGGCCAACGGGTGGTGGCGTTGAACAACGCGATCGGCGGCTGGGCGTCGTCAAAGACCACCGCGCAGTCGCCGATCGTGGTGGTCGACCAGTGGACCGGCTTCAGCACCGGCAGTGACACCTACGACGGCGTGCACCCCAACGCCGCCGGCGACCAGAAGATGTCCGACCGGTGGTATCCGGCGCTGACCGCCGTACTGGACGGGGTCATCCCGACCCCGCCACCGACCGTCCCGCCCACCACGCCGACCGGTACCCCGCCCACGCTGCCCACCCGGCCTCCCACGTCACCGACGGCGTCGCCCAGCACCCCTCCGGTCGATGGCGCCTGCGCGGCCACCTACCGGACGATCGGCCAGTGGCAGGGCGGCTTCCAGGGTGAGGTCAGCGTCCGGAACAACGGCACCTCGCCGAGCCGGTCCTGGACGGCCCAGTTGACCTTCGGCGCGGGCCAGCAGGTCAGCCAGGCGTGGAACGCCGAACTCAGCCAGAGCGGAAACCTCGCCACCGCCCGGAACGTGGGCTGGAACGGGGCCCTGGCCGGCGGCGCGTCGACCACGTTCGGCTTCGTCGGCAACTGGACCGGCAGCAACCCGGCGCCGACGGTCACCTGCGCCCTGGGCTGACCGGCTCCGCCTGCGCTGGCCGGGGCCGGTCTCCCGGCGTACCCGTCCGGGAACCGGCCCCGGTCAGCGTGGGACGACGAGCCCGGAGGTCACCCGGAGGTCACCCGGTAACCGGGCACCGAGGGCCACCGGACGGTGAGCACCACCGCCTCCTCCGGCGCGTACCACGAGTGGTCGACACCCGGTCCCCAGACCACGTAGTCGCCGGGCTCGGCGAGCACGACGCTACGGCCCCGGAACTCCATCCGGAACCGACCGGAGACCAGCACCAGCAGGGCGGTACGGCGTTCGCCGGTGACCCACTCCGCCCGGGTGTCGCCCGGCGGGTGCACTCCCCACTTCACCTCGACGTCGGTGCTGTGCCGCACGTCCAGGCCGGCCGGCATGAAGTGACCGAGCAACCAGCCTCCGTTGCCGGCGCCGTCCTTGGCCGCGTTGCCGACGTAGATGCCCTCGTCCAACCGCCCTCCCCTCAACGGTCGGGCAAGCTACCACGGGAGCGGGTACCGGTCCCGGCCGGCCTGCCGGCGAACTCCGCCTCCCGGGAGGAGCACCCCTGGATGACCCAGGTCGACCGGTCGCGACCGGCCCGGGACGCGGTACGGCCCGGCCCCCGCAAGCGGGAACCGGGCCGTACCGTGGTGCCGTCGTGCCTACAGACCGCCCCAGTAGGTGGGCTGGGTCTGCGGGTTGAACTCCTTGTACTTGGTCAACTGCGCGCTCCACAGTCGCCAGTCCCGCACCTCCAGGACGTCCAGACCCTTCTGGATGTCGTTGGAGTAGATGTGGCCGTTGTACCAGTACGCCGACCACGATCCGCCGATGATCCGCTCGGTCTCGGAGAGCGGGCCCCGCTCCCAGTAGCCGAGCTCCACCGGACGGGCGGAGTCGGTGAAGTCCCACACCGAGATCCCGCCCTGGTACCACGCCTGGACCATGATGTCCCGACCCAGCACCGGGATCAGCGAGCCGTTGTGCGCGACGCAGTTCTCCAGCGAGGTGTTCAGCCGCGGGATCTTGAAGTAGCTCTTGAAGACCAGCTTGCGACCGTCACCGCGACCGGTGATGTCGTAGACCGCGTTGGCGCCCCGGGTCGGCTCCACCGACTCGACGCAGGTCGCGCCGCTGCCGCCGCCGAGCTCGTCGGTGAAGACCACCTTGGTGCCGGCGTTGTTGAAGGTGGCCGAGTGCCAGAACGCGAAGTTGGTCGTGTCCCGGACCCGGTTGATCACCCGCGGTGCCTCACGGTCGCGGATGTCCAGCAGGATCCCGTCGCCCATGCAGGCACCGGCGGCCAGGTCCTTGCTGGCGAAGACGGTGATGTCGTGGCAGCCGCTGGTGGTCGAGCTGCCGTTGCCACCCGGGTTACCGCCGCCGTCCGCGGCGAAGAGGTCCGGCACGGCCACCACGGCGGCATCGGTCGGCTTCTTCACCGGGACCTTGATGATCGAGATCGAGTCGTGCGGCGTCGGGCAACCGGCGTAGGTGCTCGACGGCCCGTACGACGAGACGTAGAGGTAGACCGACTTGCGGTCCTTACCCGGCACCAGGGTGTGGGTGTGCGAACCGCAGGCGGTCTCCACCGACTTGATGTACCGGGGCGCCTTCTTGTTCTTGATGTCGAAGATCTTGATGCCCTCCCACACCGTCTGGCTGCTCGGCACGCCCGTGCTGCTGCACGAGTCGTCGCTGCGCGGCGAGTCGGTGGAGAGGAACAGCAGGTCACCGTAGACGGTGATGTCGTTCTGTGAGCCCGGGCAGAGCACCTGGGACACGATGGACGGACGCGCGGGGTTCTTGACGTCGTAGATGACAAAGCCGTCGTAGTTGCCGGCGAAGACGTACCGGTCCTGGAAGGCCAGGTCGGAGTTGAGCGCGGCGGTGGTGTTGAACGGCCCCGGCTTGGGGATGTTGGCGATCTGCCGCAGGTTGGAACTGCTGGCGATCTCGTCCACACCGGGTGGGGCGGCGACGTCCACTGTGGCCTTTTCCGCAGTGGACGCTGCCGGATTGGCGCTGCTCGCCGGGGCTACGGCCGCGCTCGCCACCAGGAGAGCGAGCGCGCCGAGCCCGACGATCCGGAGTCGCCGCGGCCCTTGTGGGGGAAATTTGAACATCTGGCGGCACCCTTCGAAAGGGGTTTACGAATGTCCAGACCTTACCTGGACCAGCCTGCCGTCGATGTGATCTAGCTCACATTATTGACCATGATCGGAACTCGTCGACCGGACCCACCGACAGGACCGGCGCCGGCCGCCGCAGCCTGCGACCGAACCGGCACGAGCAGTACACGTGACCACTCCACGTGTTCACCTCGATCGTCCGGCCAGACAGGACCGTAGGATGAGGACTCCGGGCGCGAGGAGGAGTCGATGTACTCCGTCGGCATCTGCATCGACGAAAGCTATTTCCTGCCCGCGCTGGCCACCCTGACCTCCCTGGCCGACAGCCGGGGACCCGCCGAGGTCAGGTCCATCAGCGTGCGCGTCCTCACCACCGACCTCGCCCGCAGCCGGGCAGCCACCATGGCCGCCGTCGTCGACCGCCTCGGCTTCGCCTCCTTCGACCTGCGCTGGCAACGCACCGACCCGAACTGGCGCCTGGCGAGCTGCGGTCACATCTCGGCGGCGACGTACCTGCGTTTCGGCTTCACCCGTCGGTTCGTCGACCGCCCGTACTTCGTCTACCTCGACGCCGACCTGCTCGTGCTCGGCGACCTCACGGGTCCGTTCGACTCGCTGGCCACCGGCCAGATCGCCCTCGTACGCGACAGGCTGGTGCACGCCGTCGGTCGGGGCCAGGCCCTGCCCGGGGTGGTGGAACGCTGGCCGTCGTTCGCCGGCCGGCCGTACTACAACGCCGGCGTCATGTGGTGCCCCAGCGGAACCCTGCCCGGGCTGCGGGGGCACATCGCCGCCATCATGGCCCGCGCGCAACAGCACATACATTTCAACGACCAGGACGCACTGAACCTGTGGGCGCTGTTCTCCGGTGCGGTCGTGCCGGCCGGGGACGCCCTGAACACCTTCGAACTGGAGCGGTTCGAAGGAGGTGCCCACCTGACGGGCAACCCCGACCGGGCCGACCCCGCCGTACTCCACTTCGTCGGGCCCGACAAGCCCTGGCAGCGGACCTGTCCACCGTGTCGCGCAGTGACGCTCTACCGTACGTACCTCGACGCGGCGCGGCGGCTCACCAGCCGGGTCGGCGACCTGACCGCCGACCTGCCACCGCCCGGAGGGTAGGTAGTGCGCAGGCCGGGTCCGACCGACCGGAGGCCGAGGAGGTTCGTTTGGTACAGGTACGGGGGCTGACCATCTGCATTCCCACCCACCGGGGTCGCGGCCGCTACGTCTCGGCCCTGCTCACGTCGCTGGCCGCGCCCCGGCGGACGCTGTCCGTCCCGGTCGAGATCATCGTTGTCGACGACTCACCCGACGAGGAGTTCCACGCACTCGACCGCCACTGCGCCGAGTTGGCCGTCCGGCACCTGCGCGGCCCCCGGCCGGCCGGTGCGAAACGCAACCTCGCCGCCCGGGAAGCCCGCTTCGACCTCCTGTTGTTCATCGACTCCGACTGCCTCGCGACCGCCGATCTGCTCACCGCCCATGTCGACGCGCTCCGGGCCGCCGCGCCGGACGTGGCCGGAGTGGTTGGTGCGACCGTCGCCCTCGACGACGGACCCCGGCCCTGGCAGCCGATCGACTTCAGCCGCTGGTGCCGGGCGGACGCCGACCCGCCGAAGGGGCCGGTCGTCTGGGGGCCGACCAGCAACCTGTCGATCCTCCGCGCGGTCTTCCTGCGCCTCGGCGGATTCGACGAGGACATCTTCACCCCCGTCGGCGGCGAGGACGTCGACCTCGGCGCCCGCCTCTGCGACCACGGCTACCGCTGGACGGCCAGCCCGCGCGCGGTCGTCCTGCACCGGCGCGACGCCACCGGTCGACTTCCCCAGATCCTGAACAAGCAGTTCATGTACGGGCGGGCCGACGTCTTCCTGACCGCCCGCCACCGCGCCCGGCGCCGGTGGCGGGCCAACCCGTTCGTCCTGGGTGTCCTCGCCGGGTTGGCCTGCCTACCGTTCACGGGTCCGGCACCCCTGATCGGAATACTGGTCCTCCTCGGGCCGCCGCTGGCGTACCTCGCCGTCGACCTGGCCCGCCGCGACCTGGGCAGGGCCGCCGACCCGGCACGGCGCGACGGGTTCCCACCGCGTACCGGGGGGTGGCTGGCCCACCTCGCCCGCCACGTGTCGGGGGTGCTGGTGGACCTCTCGTTCGACGCCGGGGTCGCGTGGGAGGCCCTCCGTCGCGGTCGCCCCCTGCTGGCGCTGCGCCGGTTCCCCTACTGACATGCTCGCCGTCGGGCTCTGCGTCGACCAGCGGTACCTGCTGCCGTCACTCGTGACGCTGGTGTCACTGGCCGAGGCCACCCCCGGCAACGACCGGGCGGCCATCGCGGTCCGGGTCATCACCACCGACCTGTCGCGGGCCGACGTGACGGCCCTGGCGGCGGCCGTCAGGTGGCTCGGATTCGCCTCCTTCGAAGCACGACGGGAGACCCCCGCCGCCCACTGGCGGGTGGTCGAGGGTGGGTACATCTCCGCCGCCACGTACCTGCGGTTCCACTTCGACCAGAGGTTCCTCGACCGGCCGTACCTCGTCTACCTGGACAGCGACACCCTCGTCCTGGGTGACATCACCGCGCCGCTCAACGGGCTCGCCGAACCCCGGATCGGCCTGGTCCGCGACCTCTTCAACCACACCGTCGGGCAGGGTCCCGCGTTGCCCGGAGCGGCCGAGCGGTGGCCGCCGTTCCGAGGCCGGCCGTACTTCAACGCTGGCGTCATGTGGTGCCACACCCGGCTGCTGGCCCGGCTCCGTTCCGACGCGGCCGCGATCATGTCCCGGGCCGGTCGGCACATCCACTTCAACGACCAGGACGCACTGAACCTCGCGGTGCTGCACCGCGACAACGCCCAACCGCTCGGCGCCGAGTTCAACACCTTCGAGACCGACCGCTACCGGGAGACCGGCGACTGGATCGTCTCCGTCATCCGGCTGCGACCACCGCCGACGTCGCCGGCCCTGCTGCACTTCGTCGGCAGCGACAAACCCTGGCTCCCGAGCTGTCCCCCGACACCCGCCGTCCGCCTGTACCGCCGGTACCTGGCCCGGGCCGCCGCCCTGCTCCGCGCGACCCCGTCCCTGTCGGCCCGCGGCGCGTGACAACTAGGCTGGTCAGGTGGCCGAGGAACTGGACGACGAGACGCTGGCCTTCGCGCACCGGATGTTCGACCTGGCGCGGGCCGGCCGGACCGAGGAACTCATCAGCCAGGTGGACGCCGGCCTACCGGTCAACCTGACCAACAACAAGGGCGACACCCTGTTGATCCTGGCCGCCTACCACGCGCACCCGGAGACCGTGGCCGCGCTGCTCGACCGGGGAGCCGACCATTCGCGGACCAACGACCGGGGCCAGACGGCGCTGGCCGCGGCGACCTTCCGGCAGTCGGTCGGGGCGGTGACCGCGCTGCTCGACGCGGGTGCGGACGCCGCGCACGGCAATCCCTCCGCGATCGACACCGCGGCCTTCTTCAACCTCCCCGAGATGCTCGCCGTCCTGCGGCGGGAAGGATGACGGCACCCGGATGAGCCTGCCCGACACCCCGGTCGCCGCACGGATGCGGACCGCGGCGGCCGCCCTGCTCGACGCGTTGCCCGGTCCGGCCCGGGAGTCGGCCACCCGGCCGTTCACCGACGAGGCGGGCCGTCGGTGGATCGAGTACCGACCCCGCCCCCGGCCCGGCGTGTGCCTGGCCGACCTCGACCGGACCGCGCGCAAGGCCGCCCACCGCCTGCTCGCCACCGCGCTGAGCCCGCACGCGTACGCCCAGGCCGCCACGATCATGGCGCTGGAGGAGGTCCTCGACCGGCAGGAGGACTGGCGGCGGGGCCGGCACAGCGACGACTACCGGGTCGTCGTCTTCGGCGACCCGACCCGGGACGACACCTGGTCGTGGCGCTTCGAGGGGCATCACCTCTCGGTCAGCATGACCGTCTCCGGCGACCGGGTCTCCCCCGCCCCGGTCTTCCTGGGCGCCAACCCGGCCCGGGTGAGCTACGCCGGCCGCCCGGTGAGCCGGCCGCTCGCCCCCGAGGAGGATCTGGCCTTCGCCCTGCTCGACGCGCTCGGGCCGGAAGGACGGGCCGACGCGGTCGTCGCCGACGAGGCGCCCCACGACATCCGCAGTGCCACCCGGCCACGCCTCGCCGGTCGGATCGAGCCGGTCGGGCTGCGGGCCGGCACACTGGGCCCGACGTCGAGGGCACTGCTGGACCAGCTCGTCGCCCTGTACCTGGACCGGTTACCGCCGGAGCTGGCCGCCGCCGAGGCGGCCCGGATCGGCCGGGCCGACCTCCACTTCGCCTGGGAGGGCCCACCCGGTCCGGGCGGCCGGCACTACTACCGGATCCAGGGCGAGGATCTGTTGATCGAGTACGACAACACCAGCGACGACGGCAACCACACGCACACCGTGCTGCGCCGGCCGTACAGCGACTTCGGTGACGACGTACTGGCCGCGCACCGGGCCGACGCGCACTCCTGACCCCGCCCCGGCGACGCCAGGCGGATCGGGTTCAGCCGGCCCGGCGGCGGCCGAAGCCACCGGCGACCGAGGTGGCGGGCGGGCCGAAAGCGTCGAAGCCGGCGGGTTCCCCGGTCGGCGGGTCGAACTGCCGGACCAGGGTGCTGCCCAGCCGGACACCCACCGCCCCGAGCGCCAGCCCGAGCAGTTCCACGGTGAGCAGGCCGCCGGTCGCACCGTGCTCCGGCACACCGGAGCGGATCAGGCAGGCGAAGACGAAGAGCACCGCCACCGCGGCGTTCACCAGGTTGAAGGTGACCGCCGTACGCCGGGTCCGGTCGCCGGGCACGTCCCACAGATCGACCAGACCGGCGATGGCGGTGAGCCCGGCGGCGATCAGCGCCGCCACCGTGGTCCAGTAGCCGACCAGCCCGAGGATCACCGGTCCACCGAGGAGGTCCGCCAGGTCGAAGACGGTGGCGCAGACGAACAGGCCGAACGGAAAGGTCACCAACATCGGCTGGATCGGGTGCCCGTGCACCCTCAGGCGGCTCTGCATGACGTGGCCCTCCCCGGCTCGCCCCTCGACCGGCCTTGCCCGTGCTACCCCCACGCGACCGTGCACAAACGACACCTTCGGACCGGACGGCGCCTGGGTGCTCAGGTGTCCCGGGGGCGGGCCACCGAGGTGACCAGCCGCTCGGCGACATCCCGCACCGGCATGGCCAGGGCCGCCGACGCGGAACGCAACACCTGCAGAGCTTCCGTGGCGGTACAGCCACGTTGAGTCATGATAACCCCGATTGCCTGGTCGACGATCCGGCCGGCTGACGGTTTCCGGACGAACTCGCCGACCAGTTCGGCCTGCCGGTCCCGGTCCCGTACCGCACCGAGCAGCAGTCCGGCATGCTCGGCGAGCAGCATGGCGGTGAGTTGCTGTGCCGCACCCAGCGCGTCCGGCTGGCGGGCGTACAGGTTGATCGAGCCGATCACGTGCTCGTCGACGTCCACCGGCACCGCCAGCACCCCCCGTACGCCGAGCGCCAGCGCCTGCCCGGTCCAGCGTCGCCAGCGGGTCTCGCCGCGCAGGTCCGCCGACCAGACCAGCTCCCGCTGTCGGATCGCGGTCATCGCCGGCCCGTCGGTGCCGTACCGGACGTCGTCCAGCGCGCGCAGCCGCGCCTCGGAGGCGGCGACCGAGGCCGGCGCCCCGGACCGGAGCACGGTGACCCCGCACCAGGTGACCTCGGCTATCGCGTCCTGGGCGGTCCTGGCCAGCCGGGCCAGCGCGGCGTCGAAGTCGTCGCTGGCGATCAGCCCCGCGGTCACCTCACGCAGCAACGCGGCGGTTTCCAGCACACCCGGAACGTCGTCCGAGATCTCGTCCGTACCCGACCTCAACACCGCGCCGCAGCCTCCGCCGCCACCGCGCCCCGCGCGGTACGTCCGGTTCGTGTCCTCGCCTGTGTCATGGTCGCCTCTCCCGTGCGTCACCGGCCCCGCGCCGGTACGACCCGCGCTTCTACCCCGACAAGCAGGGGGACAAACCGCGCGTACCTGGAGAGAACGAATATGGCGACGGGGTCGACGTGGGTACCGGGGTAACCACGACGACCCCGTCAGGGTCTACCGTGCCGTCAGCGTGAACCGGAGCTGAGGCGCCGGCCCACGGCGGCGATCAGCCGGTCGAGCTCGGAACCGAACGGGTTGTCGTGGACCAGGTAGGTCCAGGTCGCGCTCGGCCGCACCAGCTTCGACTCGTCCGGCTCCCAGTCCTCGGCGAACTCGCTCTCGTCGAAGGTCTCCACCGTCCGGGTCTCGATCTCCGGTACGAGCGCGTTGAACGCCGGCACCGCCGACCGGTGGAACTCGTCGAGCGGGTCGAGCCGGCCCAACGCCCGCAGGTGTACGCCCTCCCGGACCTCGGAGAGCTCGGCCAGGTGCTGCGCCCAGAGCCGGTCGAGGTGGTAGAGGGCGATCGAGCGACCCACCCGGGAGAGCAGTTCCTCGTCCATCTCCTTGGCCCGGTCCGGGAACCGCTCGGTGAGCATCTCCGCCGCCACCTCGGTGGTGAGCAGTCGCTCCCGGCGCTCGGCGAGCGCCTTACGCTGCTGCTCGATCACCACGCTGTACCGCCAGGTGTTGCGGTGGATCTCGTGGTTGACGCCCTCGGCGATCCGCTGGGCGTGCTCGACCGCGAAGTCGACCTGCTCGTCGGTGACCAGACCGTCGGCGTTCATCCGGGGCGACGGCGGGATCGCGTCCGCCGCGTGCCGGATGACCAGCTCGTCCTCGAGGCTGACGAAGAAGACCGACCGACCCGGGTCGCCCTGTCGGCCGGCCCGGCCGCGGAGCTGGTCGTCGACCCGGCGGCTGTCGTGCCGGCCGCTGCCGATCACGAAGAGGCCGCCGAGTTCGGCCACCCGGTCACGGTCGGCCTGGTCGCTGCCGCCCAACCGGATGTCGACACCGCGACCCGCCATCTGGGTGGAGACGGTGACCGCGCCGTACGCGCCGGCCTCGGCGATGATCGAGGCCTCCTCGGCGTCGTTCTTCGCGTTCAGCACCGTGCACGGCACCCCGGCCTCCTGCAGCGCCGCCGCCAGCCGCTCCGACTCCCGTACGTCGAGGGTGCCGATCAGCACCGGGCGACCGGTCTCGTGCTGCTCCCTGATCTCCTCGATCAGGGCCTCCTCCTTCTCCGCCCGGGTCGCGTAGATCCGGTCCGGGTCGTCGACCCGCACGCACGGGGTGTTCGACGGGATCACCGCGACCTCGAGGTTGAAGAACTCCCGCAGCTGGTCGCCGACCAGTACCGCGGTCGCGGTCATCCCGCAGACGGTGCGGTAGAGCGCGACGTACGCCTGCACGGTGATGCTGCCGAGGATCTCGCCCTCGGCGGTGGCGTCCAGCCCCTCCTTCGCCTCGACGGCCGCCTGCAGCCCGTCCGGCCAGCGGCGGCGCTGCGCGACCCGACCACGCATCTCGTCGATCAGCTCGACGCCGTCGTTGCGGACGATGTAGTCGACGTCCCGGTGCAGCAGGGCGTGCGCGTGCAGCGCGACGTTGACCGCGGAGAGCTGTTCGACGTGCTCGTCGTCGTAGAGGTCGATCCCGCCGAGCCGGGACTCGATCTCGGCCAGTCCGGTGTCGGTGAAGGCGACGCTGCGGCCGTCGTCGGCGACCACGTAGTGCCGGCCGGGGCGCAGCCCGCGCACCACGGCGGCGGCGGTGTGCACCGGGTCCTGCTCACCGGAGACCGCGCCGGCGAGCACCATCGGCACCCGGGCCTCGTCGATCAGGATCGAGTCGGCCTCGTCGACGATCGCGGTGGTCAGCGGCGGCTGCACCCGGTCGTCGATGTCGGTGACCAGCTGGTCGCGGAGGAAGTCGAAGCCGGCCTCGCTGACCGAGACGTAGGTGACGTCGCAGGCGTACGCGGCCTGGCGGTCCGCACGGGTGGAGGCCTCGGTCACCCAGCCGACGGTCAGGCCGAGCAGCCGGTAGATCGGCTCCATCCACTCCGCGTCCCGGCGGGCCAGGTAGTCGTTGACGGTGAGCACGTGCACCGGCCCGTTGCCGCGCCGAACGTGCCCGTACGCGGCGATCGTCGCGGTCAGCGTCTTGCCCTCACCGGTGGCCATCTCGGCGACCTTGCCGGCCAGCAGGGACATCGCGCCGAGCAGCTGGACGTCGTACGGCCGCTGGTCGATGCCGCGCCGGGCGGCCTCCCGGCCGACCGCACAGATCTCCACGAAGTCCACGGCCTGCCCGGCCGCCTCGGTGAGCTCCTCGTCAGTGAGCTCGGTGAGGTCCTCCTCGCGTGCCTCGATCGTGGGCAGCAGCTTCTCCAGCGGCGCCAGATCAACTGTGGTGCCCGGCCGTTGGAGGAAACGCCGGACCCTGGTCTTCAACCGTTGCGACACACCCATGTCGGGCAACGGTACGCGACTGCCCGCCGAATGTGCTGCCCGGCCGGGCCGGTGTCTCGTCCGGACTCGGACCGGATGTCGGAACCGGCGGGAACGGTCCCGCCCGGCAGGCCGGACGACCGGCCCGGCGACAGAACCGATCTACATCTGTCAGTGCGTCGGGCGACCGGGCTCCCGCTCGACCCGGGGCCGGACCGGCACGGGTACGACCGGCACGGCGTCAGTCGCCGCCGCCGTCCGGTGGCGTGATGATCCGGGTGAGCAGATCAACCAGCTGCGCCCGCTCGTCCGCGGTCAGGGCGGCGGTCAACCGGTCGTTCGCCTCGTCCCCGAGTCGAGCGGTACGACGCAGTCGCTCCGTGCCGGCTCCGGTGAGGGAGACCGCGTTCTTGCGTCGGTCAGCGGGATCCGGAGTACGCCGCACCAGCCCGTCCCGGTGCAGCTCGGCGATGATCGCGACCATGTCCTTCGGGTCGACCCGGAGGACCCGCCCGAGGTCGGCCTGGGAGACCGGCCCCAGCTCGGCGACCGTGGCCAGGACGGCGTGGTGCATCATCCGCATCCCCTCCCGCCCCAGCGCCTCGCCGACCAGGCGGTGCCCCCGGGCCGCCGCCCGGCCCAGCAGCCAGCTCGGCAGGACACGGATCCGCTCGGGGGCGTACGGGATCTCGGCCATGGTCCGCACTCTACCGAAAACGGTTGGGACATCCCAAGGAAATGGGCTTATCGTTGGGATGTCCCAACCGATCGGCCCGGATCCAACGAAGATTCGGACCTCCCCGACGAACAGGAACGATCTCATGCGTCAGATCCGCTTCCATTCCTACGGCGGACCGGAGGTCCTCCGCCTCGAGGAGGCGCCCGTCCCCAAGCCCGGACCGGACGACCTGCTGGTCCGGACCGGGTCGATCGGGGTGACCCTGCCTGCGGTGCGCCGGGTCCGCGGCGAGGGCCGGCCACCGCTGCCCGGAGTCCTCGGAGGGGAGATCGCCGGAGAGGTCGTCGCGGTGGGCACCCGGGTCACCGGCTTCACGGTCGGCGACCGCGTCACCTCGCTCACCTTCACCGGCTCCTACGCCGATCTGGTGCTGGCCCCCGCCGCGCTGGCCAGCCGGATCCCCGACCATGCCAGCGACGTGCAGGCGGTCGCGCTGGTCCGGGGCGGGCACCTCGCCCTCGCCCTGCTCGCCACGGCCGGGCCGGCCGCCACCGGGTCCGTACTGATCACCGGAGCGGCGAGTGGTGCCGGGCACCTGGCGGTCCAGTTGGCCAAGCGCCAGGGGATCAGCCGGGTGGTGGCGGCGGTGAGCAGCCCGGCCAAGGCGGAGTTCCTGCGCGGCCTCGGCGCGGACGAGGTGGTCACGTACGGGAGCGCCGACTGGGGCGATCCGGTCGACGTGGTACTCGACGGCGTCGGTGGCGACCTGCTGCCCCGGGCGCTGGCGGCGGTTGCCCCCGGCGGGCGGTTGCTCTTCTTCAACTCCGGTGGCGGCACGGTGCCCGCGTTCGACCTGCTCGCCGGTGCCAAGAGCATCACCGGATTCACCATGGCCCGGTTCGTCGACACCAGGCGGGACCTGTACGACCGGCACCACGAGCACCTCTGGCAACTGCACCGGGACGGCGGGCTGCGGGCGGTCGTACACGCGGAGATACCGCTCACCGAGGCGGCGACGGCACACGAGCTCATCGAGGCCCGCGCGAACCTCGGAAAGGTGGTGCTACGGCCCTGAGCCACCGGCCGCCGGGGCCGGCGGCCGGTCGCCCGGTCGGCGGGAGACGGGCCGGCCGCGGCGCCGGTTAGAGACCGGCCGGCGGGGAAAGCCGTGGGGCTGCACCGGAGGCCCGACAGGGCTCCGGCCGAGGCACTCTGGGGAGGTCGGTCCCATGCGGCGCTCGCGAACGGCCGTGTCACCAGCGCTCGAAGCATGGTCCACCCGCCGTACCGGCGCGGCCGAACAGTGGACGGCCCGACAACTCGCCCACATGAAGGGCGACCGGACGGTCAGCGTGGTCATCCCGGCAAGGGACGAGGAGGCGACGGTCGGGGCGATCGTCGCGGCGATCCGGGCGTACCTGGTCGAGGAGGTCTCGCTGGTCGACGAGCTGGTGGTGGTCGACTCCCGGTCCCGGGACGCGACCGCCGCGGTGGCCACGGCGGCCGGGGCGCGGGTGATCAGCCAGGACGAGATGACCCGGGGCCTGCCGCGACTCGACGGCAAGGGTGACGCGCTCTGGGCCGGTCTGGCCGGTTCCGACGGTGACGTGGTCGCCTTCATCGACGCCGACCTGCGGGAGTTCCGCCCGCACTTCGTCACCGGACTGCTCGGCCCGCTGCTCAGCGACCCGTCGGTCTCGTTCGTGAAGGGCTTCTACCACCGGCCGCTGGTCGGCACCAGCGGCATCGAGGCGGAGGGCGGCGGACGGGTGACCGAGCTGGTGGCCCGGCCGCTGTTCAACCTCTTCTGGCCGGAGCTGGCCGGCTTCGTCCAACCACTGGCCGGCGAGTACGCCGGCCGCCGGGACGTGCTGGAGCGGGTCCCGTTCGTCTCCGGGTACGGCGTCGAGACCGCGATGCTGATCGACCTGCTGGAGATGTGCGGCCTGGACTCGCTCGCCCAGGTCGACCTCGGCGAACGGCTGCACCGGCACCAGGACACCGAGGCGCTCGGCCGGATGTCCGGGCAGATCCTGCACACGGTGTGGCAGCGGCTGTGCCGGCGTGGCTGGGTCAACGGGGACGAGCCGCCGGCCAACCTGCTCGTCCAGTTCCGCCGGGACGGTCGTACCGCGCTGCCGAACCTCGACCGGGAGATCGTGGTCAGCGACGTCTCGGTCCGGGAGCGGCCGCCCCTGGTCGAGCTGCGGGAGTCGCTGCGCGGAGCACCGGTGTGACCGGCCGGGCCGGTGCGGGCGGCGGGCGACCGGACGGGAGGGGCCGGGGATGGGGCTGACCGTGCTGATGAACGCCGGGCCGTGGCTGGCCGTACCGCCACCCGGGTACGGCGGCATCGAGAACGTGGTCGCCACGCTCGTACCCGAGCTGCGCCGGCTCGGCGTGCGGGTGGTGCTCGCCTCGGTCGGGGAGAGCACGCTGGAGGTCGACGACCTGATCTCGGTCTTCCCCGACGGCCAGTTCGCCGCGCTGCAGCGCCCGTACAACCAGGTGATGGGGGTCGCCCACGCACACCAGAACGCGGTGGTCCGGGCGGTCCGGGAACGCGACGACATCGACCTGGTACACGACCACGTCGAGGCGGTCGGGCTGGCCGTCCTCACCGCGATGGGGCCACGGGCCCGCCCCGCCCTGCACACCCTGCACTGGGACCTGGGCAAACACCCCGACCTCTACGGTCACGTCGACGGCGGCGACCGGGTACGGGTCAACGGCGTCTCCGCGGCCCAGCTCGCCCGGGCCCCGCAGGCGCTGCGCGAACACGCGGTCGGGCACGTCCACCTGGCCACCCCGCTGGCCGTCGACGCGGAACGCCGGCCGCCCGGCGACAAGGCCGACCATCTGGTGGTCCTCGGCCGGATCACCCCCGGCAAGGGGCAGCATCTCGGGGCGCGGCTGGCCCACGAGGCCGGGTTCGACCTGGTGCTGGCCGGGCCGGTCGGGCCGTACCGGCGACCGGAGGAACTGGCGGCCGCCGGGCCGGAGGCGGGGCAGAACCCGGACGTCCGGTACTGGCGCGAGCAGGTGGCGCCGCTGGTCGACGACGTACGGGTGCGCTGGGTCGGCATGGTGGCCGGTGCCGCGCGGGACGAGTTGGTGGCGAACGCCCGGGCGAGTCTCTTCCCGCTCTGCTGGGAGGAGCCGGGCGGAACGGCGGTGATCGAATCGTTGGCCCTGGGCACCCCGGTGGTCGCGGTCGGTCGCGGCTGCCTGCCCGAACTCATCGAGCACGGCCGGACCGGGCTGCTCGCGGACGACGGCGACGGTCTGGCCGACCTGGTGGCCGACGTCGCCCGGCTCGACGAGCGGGAGTGCCGGCGGGAGGCCGGTCAGCGGTTCACCCCGGCGACCATGGCGCGGCGCTACGTCGAGCTGTACGAACAGGTGCGCCGGTTGCCGACGACCAGCGCGTCCGGAGGTGGTGGGAGATGAATCGGCACAGTTCCACGGCCACCCGGCCGACAACGGCGAAATCCCCGCTCAGCACCGCCGCGATCACGGTCGCCTTCGTCTTCCTGGCGATCGGGGTGCTCGGCTTCATCCCGGACGTCACCAGCGACTTCGAAGACCTGGGGATGGCCGCCCGGCGTTCCGAGGCCCACCTCTTCGGCATCTTCCGGGTCTCGATGCTGCACAACCTCATCCACCTGGTGACCGGGGTGGTCGGGCTGGCGTTGGCGCGTACCGCCACCGGGGCCCGGGTCTTCCTGGTCGGCGCCGGCGCGTTCTACCTGGTGCTCTGGGTCTACGGGTTGGCGATCGACCAGGGCAGCGCCGCCAACTTCATCCCGGTGAACACCGCCGACAACTGGCTGCACTTCGGGCTCGGGGTGGTGATGATCGGGCTCAGCCTGTTGACCGGCCGCCGCCGCGACCGCTCCTGACCCGGCACCGGGTCGAGTCCGCTTTCGGGCTTTCATAGCAGAAAAATGGTAATTTTCCGCAGTGCCGGGTTTTGCCATCCGGATACCGGGTAGCCGCCTTCCCGTCCTAGCTGAGCTGTCGCACGGGGTGAGTGGGATGCCGAAACGGGTGGTTACCGAACCGGGGCGGGATCGTGGGCCGCTGATCCTGGCGCCGGCGCGTACCGGGGGTTATCCGGGCCCGGTGCGCAAGGCGATCCGGGGCAGCACCCTGATCCGGCTACTCGGTACGACCGACGCGAAGCAGATCGGGCTGCTCTACCTGACCACCGGCTTCGCGTTCTTCATCATCGCCGGGATCATGGCGATGCTGATGCGGGCCGAACTCGCCCGGCCGAGGCTGCAGTTCCTCTCCACGGAGCAGTACAACCAGCTCTTCACCGCGCACGGCACGATCATGCTGCTGCTCTTCGCCACGCCGCTGGCGTTCGCGTTCGGCAACTACATCGTGCCGCTGCAGATCGGCGCGCCGGACGTGGCGTTCCCCCGACTGAACGCGCTGGCGTACTGGCTCTACCTGTGCGGCGGATCGATCGTGGTGGGTGGCTTCTTCACCCCGGGCGGCTCGGCCGACTTCGGCTGGACCGCGTACACCCCGCTCAGCCTCGACCAGCACTCCCCCGGCATCGGGCCGGACATGTGGGTGATCGGGCTGGTCCTGTCGGGTCTCGGCACCATCCTCGGCGCGGTCAACCTGATCACCACGATCCTCACCCTGCGGGCGCCCGGGATGACCCTGTTCCGGATGCCGATCTTCACCTGGAACATGCTCTTCACCAGCCTGCTGGTGGTGCTGGTCTTCCCACTGCTGGCCGCAGCGCTGTTGGCGCTCTACGCCGACCGGCGACTCAACGCGCAGGTCTACGACCCGTCGACCGGCGGGCCGCTGCTCTGGCAGCACCTGTTCTGGTTCTTCGGCCATCCTGAGGTCTACATCGTCGCGCTGCCGTTCTTCGGCATCATCACGGAGATCATTCCGGTCTTCGCCCGGAAACCGATCTTCGGCTACAAGGGTCTGGTCCTCGCCACCATCGCGATCACGATCCTGTCGATGACCGTCTGGGCGCACCACATGTTCGGCACCGGACAGGTGCTGCTGCCGTTCTTCAGCATCCTGAGTTATCTCATCGCCGTACCGACCGGCGTCAAGTTCTTCAACTGGATCGGCACGATGTGGAAGGGGCAGCTCACCTTCGAGACACCGATGCTGTTCGCCATCGGCTTCCTGGTGACCTTCCTGCTCGGCGGTCTCACCGGCGTCCTGCTGGCCAGCCCGCCGGTCGACTTCCACACCACCGACACCTACTTCGTCGTCGCGCACTTCCACTACGTCATGTTCGGCACGATCGTCTTCGCCGCGTTCGGCGGGGTGTACTTCTGGTTCCCGAAGATGACCGGCCGCCTGCTCGACGAGCGGCTCGGCAAGTCGCACTTCTGGACGATGTTCGTCGGCTTCCACACCACGTTCCTGGTCCAGCACTGGCTGGGCACCGAGGGCATGCCCCGGCGCTACGCCGACTACCTGCCCACCGACGGCTTCACCATGCTCAACACGGTCTCCACCCTCGGTTCGTTCGTCCTCGGCGCCTCCACCCTGTTCTTCATCTACAACGTCTGGAAGTCCTGGCGGTTCGGCCGGATGGTGGACGTCGACGACCCCTGGGGCTTCGGCAACTCCCTGGAGTGGTCCACCAGCTGCCCCCCGCCGCTGCGCAACTTCGACCGGATGCCCCGGATCCGCTCCGAGCGCCCCGCCTTCGACGACAAGTACGGGCCCCTCGTCGCCGACCTCGGACGGGACCTGCCGCAACGCACCACCCGGCCGCCCCAGCACCTCCGCGAGGAACTGCACCACGAGACCCGGCACCCGGAGGCGGAGGTGCCGAGCCCGGAGGGCGCGCACGGGGCCCCGGCGGCGGTCGACCACCACCCGCCGGCCCGTTCCGGCGCCCGGCCCATCGACGTACCGGAGCCGGACGAGGTACGCCGGCCGGCGTTCGAACCGGCCGAACTCGACCAGTCCATCGACAGCGCCGACCGGGGCGGCGCGGAGAGTCCGCGCTGGCGGACCGGACGCGCCCGCAGCGAGGCGGAGGAGACGAGGGCGGAGGAAGAAGAGCGGTGAGCAGTGGACCGGCAGGTCAGTCAGCGGGCAGCGCGACCAGGCCGGCGGAGTTGAGCGCGGGCTGGACCGCCGGCTGCGCCCGGGCCAGCCGCCAGCGCACCCCGGCACGGTGTGCCGCGTCCCGTCCGGCGACCAGCGCGGCCAACGCCGGCCCGTCGAGCCGGTCGATGTCGGTGAGGTCGATCGCCACCTCCGCCGGATCCCCGTCGGAGACCGCCTCCACCACCGTCTGACGCAACTGCTCGGCGATGTCCCGGTCGACCTCCCCGGTCACCTCGACCACCACCCGGTCGCCGGTCTGCCGGACCGAGAGCCGGGCCGACGGACCGGCCGACTCCCCGTTACCGGACTGCCAGGGCGCGGGCGCGTCGGCAAGCATCGCCTGCCGGAGCCAGGTGAGCGCGCGGGAGAGCAGCCGGGAGACGTGCATCTGCGAGATCCCGAACCGGGCGGCGATCTCGGCCTGGGTCTGGTTGCCGTAGAAGCGCATGGCGAGGATCCGCCGTTCCCGCCACGGCAACCGGCCGAGCAGTCCGCTGACCGTGACCCGGTCGTCCACCGACTCCAGGTCGCTGTCGGATTCGCCGACCAGGTCGCCGAACTCGGCCGAACTCTCCCCGCCGACAGGCGCGTTGAGCGAGGCCGGGCTGTAGCCGGCGGCGGACTCGAGGGCGGCCAGGATCTCCTCCTCCGGGGTCTCCAGCCGCGCGGCCAGTTCCGCCACGCTGGGCGCCCGGGACAACTCGCTGGTCAGCGCCGCCGTCGCCTGCCCCACCTCCAGGATCAGGTCCCGCAACCGTCGGGGTACGTGCACACCCCAGGTCCGGTCCCGGAAGTGCCGCTTTATCTCGCCGACGATGGTGATGGCCGCGTACGCGGTGAAGGAACCCCGTTCCGGGTCATACCGGTCGACCGCGTTGACCAGACCCAACCGGGCCACCTGTTCGAGATCCTCCAACGGCTCACCGCGCCCCCGGTAACGGCGGGCCAGCCGTCCGGCGAACGGCAGGGCGAACCGCACGAGGTCGTCCCGGGCCTCCTGCCGTCGTTCCGGTGGCAGGCCGGCGATTCTCGCGGCGTACGCCAGCGCGGCGGCGTCCAGGTCCTCCAGTCCGCGCTCCGCCGGTGGTGTGGTGGTGGTGATCTGTCCGAACATCCGCGCCTCCCTCAGGAGTCCCCCGCCCGGGATGCACAACCGGTCATCGGATGCCGAACACGGCAGCCAGCCGGAAGCGAACATGCAGTCGAGTACGTGCGAGCGGACACCGCTGACCCCAACAAAGCGTGGTCGACCGGTCGCAGTCGGCGTTCTTCCCGCTCTGTAGGTACTCAATCACGAGACGTGACTACTGCGCGGACTTTTGCCGGCGGCCGCGTTCCCGCACGCCCGGACGACGCCGGTCACCGGCTCAGCAGACCCGCAGCCCCTGTCGGGAACCGTTGTCCCGCAGCCCGTCCAGCGCCTCAGTCGCCCGCAGCGGGGTCGGGGCGGGCAGGTCGTACGGCTGGTTCCGGAGCACCTCGGTGGCGTGCCGGGTGGCCACCGAGGCCACCGGGTAACCGCGCGAGGCCATCCGGTCCAGGGACCGACGGCGCCGGCCGAACGAGGCGACCGCGAGCCACTGCGGCAACCCGGCGAACGCCGGTGACCGCATCCCGGGTGGTTCGGGCAGGACGTCCAACGAGCTGAACGGGCTGCTGCCGGCGAGCCACCACTCCGCGCCGGTCACGCTGCGCCGACTGGCGTTCTCGCACCAGTACGGCACGAGGCCGGCCCGGATCACCTGCCACGGGTCGATCAGCCGACCACACTCCACCACGCAGCGGTCACCGCTCTTGCCGGCGCCACGCAGCCAACCCCGGTACACGTCGGCGGTGGCCGCGCTCAACAGCTCCGGCTCCGGGAAGAGAACCCGGTGGACCGGGTTGCCGGCCGCCCCCGCCCAGTCCAGCAGGCTGTTCTCGAAGCCCGCCTCCACCCCCTGCTCGGCGTGCCCCGGTCGGCCCGAGTCCGGGGCGTCCCAACTGGAGCCGTCGCCGCCGGCCCCTCGCAGCACCTGCCCGAGCAGCGCGCTGTCCGGCCGGAAGTCGCCGGGTTCCAGGCCACTGGCCGGGGTGCCGAGTTGGAAGCTGTGCCCACCGCCGACGTCCAGCACCGGCCAGGGACGAACCTCGCGGAGCAGCAGCACCGGCGCGCCGGGGGTCAGTCGGGTGCCGAGGAACTCCCGGTACGCCACGGGCAGCCGGTGCCAGTGCAGCACCAGGGACAGCGTGGATCCGGCCAGTACCCCCCGTCCCGCCGGGTCGTGTACCTGGCGGACCCGTACCCCGGGGTTGGTCCGCAGTACCGCGGCCGCCACCCGGGCGCCGAAGGCGAGTGCCCCGGCCGGGCTGTCCACGGCGCCGCCGGGCCAGTGCGCCGCGACGTCGAACCCGGCCGGCAGCCACGGCATCCCCATCGCGGCGGCCAGGTGGACCGCGGCGCCGTGTGGCGAGCCGAGCACAGCACCGGGATAGTCGCGCGTCGGATAGTGCTCCACCATCCACCGGGCCACCCGTTCGGCGTCGAGTGCGGCGACCTGGTCGGCGGTCAGCGCCGTCCGGGCCGCGGCCCTCGCCAGCGCGTTCCGCCGGACCGCCTCCGGAGCGCCGCGGAACCGCGACAGCAGCGGGTGGTAGCCGAGATCGGCGCAGTCCCGTCCCTGGACAGCCCGGGAGGCCACCGCGAGCAGCACGCGGACGGTGCTCTCGGGCGACACGGCCCGCTCCGGATCCGGTGGCACGGCACCGTTGACGGCCCGCCACTCCTGCATCTCCCGCACCGGGCTCACCTTCCCTCGGTCACTGCCGCGCGCCTTCCCGCCCGTATCGGGTCTAAACGGGCGGGAAGGCGCCATGCGAGGGAAATTCAGGGAGACAGCCGTTATGTCCGGCTATCCCAGGTTGGCGCCGTGTGCGGCCCGCTCCCGCAGGGTCCGGGCCCGCGACTGGAGGGCGGCGGCGTCCGCACCGGCGCCGTCGGCGGCGAGCCCACGCAGGTCGGCGAACGGGCGCTCCGGTGGGTCCAACGGGATCGTGGCGTCGACCACCGCCTCGATCAGCGTCGGCCGGTCGGCCGCGATCGCCTCCTCCCAGGCCGCCCCGACCAGTTCCGGCCGGTCGACCCGGATGCCGTGCAGACCGAGCAGCCGGGCCCAGCCGGCGTACGGGATGTCGCCGGTCCGGACCACCTCGGGCGTGGGCAGGCCCGAACCGGCCGGCCGGTCCAATTCCGCCCCGGTCGCCCGGGCCGGCGCGTCCACCGCGCCACGCTCCTCCGGGTCCGGGTCGCCGGCCCGCCCACCCCGGTCCCCGTTGTTGAGCACCAGCACCACAAAGCGCGGATCGGGCCACTCCGGCCAGCGCTGCGCCACGGTGATCAGCTCGGCCAGTCCGCTGGACTGCATGGCGCCGTCGCCGAGCAGCGCGAAGACCGGACGGTCCGACGCGGCGAGTTTGGCCGCGACCGCGTACGGCAGGGCGGAGCCGACCGAGGCCAGCGTGCCGCACAGGTGCGCCTGGACCCCGGGCGGCAACTGCAGGTGCCGGGCGTACCAGTAGGTCACCGAGCCGACGTCGACCGTCACCGACGCGTCGACCGGCAGCCGGGACGAGAGTTCGTGCAGGACCAGCCGGGGATTCACCCGCCGGGCCGGTGCGTCGGCCCGCGCGCTCGACTCGGTCCGGGCCCGGTCGACGGCGATCTCGATGGTGTCCCGCCAGTCCCGGTTGTTGCGGGCCGGGATCCGGTCCAGCAGCCCGCGCAGCGTCTCCCGGGCGTCGCCGATCAGCGGTACGTCGATCGGGTACCGGGTGGCCAGCCGGCTGCCGTCGATGTCGATCTGCACCGCGGTCGCCTGCCCCGGCACCGGGTAGTAGCCGGTCCACGGGTCGTTGGTGCCGATCATCAACAGGGTGTCGCAGCCCGCCATCAACTGCGCGCTGGCCTCGGTGCCGACCTGTCCCAGCACCCCCGTGTGGTACGGCAGCCGCTCGTCGAGGACCGGCTTGCCGAGCAGGGAGGTGGCCACTCCGGCGTCGATCCGGTCGGCCAGCTCCACGATCTCGTCGGCGGCGCCGTACCCGCCCTGACCGACCAGGATGGCCACCCGCTGCCCGGCGGCGAGGAGTTGGGCGGCGGCGTTCAGGTCCTGTTCGTGCGGCACCACCCGGGCCGGCGGCAACCCGGGCGACGCGGCGATCACGCCGCCGCCGTCCGGGTGCGGCATGCCGTCCGGCACCGCCTGGCCGAGCAGGTCGTGCGGCACCACCAGGCAGGTCGGGCTCCGGGTCGAGACGGCGGTACGGATCGCCTGGTCGACCAGGTACGGCACCTGCTCGCCCACCGCCGCGATCCGGAGGAACTGGGAGCAGACGTCACTGAACAGCCGGGGCAGCTCGATCTCCTGGTAGGCGCTGCCCAGCGCGCTGTGTGTCTGCTGCCCGACGATCGCCACCACCGGCTTGCTGTCCAGCTTGGCGTCGTAGAGGCCGCCGAGCAGGTGCAGCGCGCCGGGCCCCTGGGTGGCCAGGCAGATCCCCACCCCGCCGGTGAACTTGGCGTGCCCGGAGGCCATGAAACCGGCCGCCTCCTCGTGCCGGGAGGGTACGAAGGCCGGGTCGCCGCCGGCCCGGTGCAACGACTCGACGATCAGCGCCACCCCCTCGCCGGGGTGGCCGAAGACCCGGGGCACCCGCCAGGCCCGCAGTCGTTCCACCACGAGATCCGCGATCGTCCGCGTCGATCCGGCCACCGTCGTCCGACCCATCGCCGACCTCCCCCGCTCAGCCACGGCCACCGCCGGCCGGCGTGCTGGCGTCCACGTACCGCAGCACGGCGCCGACCCCGTCGGTGAGGTCCGGCGCCTGGTCCGGGTCGAGCACGGTCACCCCGGCGTCGGTGCCGGACAGCGCCCGCAGCAGCGCGGCGTCGGCACGCACCCGCACCGGTTCGGCGACCGACATCGCCCGCAGTTCGTCGGCGGACAGCGCGATGTCGGTCGGTTCCGGACCGATCCAGAGCTGCTCGGTCGAGGAGGGGTCGTCGACGATCAGCATGGTGTCGACCTGACTGCGCTGCAACGCGGTGACCACCGCGTCCAGCCCCTCGCCGACCTGCTGCTGCATGCCGAACTTGTCGAGGGCGACGTCGGTGTGCGCGGCGGCGACCTCGGCGATCGCCTGCACGGTGACGTCGTCCAGCCCACCCTGGTCGGCTCCGGCGGCCAGGAAACCGGCGTCGGTCTGCACCATCCGGTCCTGCCAGAACTCCGGCAGCTGGTCCGCGAGCAGCTGCCGGGCCCGGGTCTCGCCGGCGATCACGATCACCTCGGCGCCGACCCGCTCGGCGAGTTCGGCGGTGGCCGCCGCGGCGTCCCCGGCGTTGCGCTGCCACGACAGCTGCGCCCCCTGCTGGAAGTGCCGCTGCGACCAGCCGCCCGGGTCGACCTTGCGGATCGGCCACTGGTTGCCGCCCTTGACGTGCGCGTGTCGCGGTACGCCGCCGGCGCTCACCCCGGTCACCTCCGCCCCGGTCCGGTTGGTCAGCACCCGGACCCAGGGGATCTGGTCGCGGCGCTGGGCGACCAGCGGCATGGTGTGCGCGACCGGCCCGTACGCGGCGATGTCCTTCAGCGGTGGGGCGGGAAGGTACTCGGTCAGGGTCACCCGGCCGTCGGTCGCGAACGCGGCGAGCCCGTAGTCGCCGGGCATCGGCTCGTGTCCACGGACCACGTCGTCCAGGGCGGCGAGCGTGGCCCGGTCGGTCCCCTGTTCCGCCAGACGTTCCTGGAGGTTGCGCCACCGTACGTCGAGGGCGGCGTGGGCGTCGTGGGTGTCCCGGGACGCGTCGAGGTAAACCGACGCCCAAGGGCCGGGACGGGCACAGATCGGGCGTAGGAAGGACAGCTGCATCGGTCGTCCCCTCTCCAAGCTCGTTCCGCCGGATACCCACGCCGCTCCGCTTGTCACCTCGACCGCTCGACCCGGTGCTCCGGTCACGCTCTGGTGAACCGATTCACTCACTCCGCATTCATTCCTCATGATCGATACAATTCGTCACGGGGAGCGGACTCTCGGTGGTGAGGGCATGGATCATGAACTGTTTCCCGAGCGGGTCGCCTGGCGTACCGGCCCGGTCATCACCGGCCACGTGGTCCGGTTGCTCGAGGGCTACTCCCGGGAGCTCCGGGTCGGGCAGCCGGTACTGGTCGCGGTACTGGGCACCGCCGGCCTGTTCCGGGTGACGCTGCTGCTGCTCGCCTCGGTGCTGCGGGCGGGAGCCGCCGGTGGTGCCCGGCGGCGCTGGACGGAGCTTCGCAAGGGGCCCGAGTTCCTGGTCACCCCGCTGCGGCTGCGGGACGACACCGGGGTGCTCTGCGAGTTGGAGATCCACGGCCACCTGCCGCAGAGCGCCCTGGAGCCCAGGGACCACATCCAGGTCACCGTGCGCTCACAGAAGGACGCCGGACTTGCCCCCCGGGTGGAGAAGATCGTCAACCTCACCACCGGGCAACTGCTCACCCCCCGCGTCCCGACCGTCTGGTCACACCTCGGACCGGCGCTGCTGCTCCAGGCCGTGATCGGACTCCTGCTGGTCGGCGGCATCACCGCCGGGATCGTCCTGGCCACCTGACCCGGTGGCCGGGCGCCGGCCGTCTCCGGCGGCAGCGCGGGGTGGGACACCTGAGACGGTCGGCCGCAACGGACCGGTGGGACGGTTCGACGCGGGGTGGGACCCCTGGCGCGGTCGACGGGGACCGGCCGGCGGGAACGGTCAGCGCGGGGTCGACGCCGGCTCGGGCCGCGCCGCCGACCTGGCGGGGGACGTCCCGGCGGGCCCGGTCAGCAGGCCCCGTCGACGGGCCCACCGTTCGAAACCGAGGGTGGCGAACGGCGGCACGGCGCAGACCAGCGCGGCGCCGACGGTCAGCCAGCCCCAGCGGTGCAGCCGGCCCACCACCAGGACCAGAGCGACGTACGCGATGAACAGGCCACCGTGTACCGGACCGAAGATCTTGACACCGATCTCGTTGCCCGGCGGGCCGTACTTGACCGCCATGCCGACCAGCAGGGCGAGCCAGGATCCCGCCTCCGCGATCGCGGCCAGCACGAACAGTCGTACCGCAGTCCGGTTCATTCCGCTCCCGTCCTCGTCCCCGACGGCACAGCTTAGGCGACCCGACCCGGCCGGCTCCGGCGAACCGACTCACCGGCCGCGTGGAGGAGCGGCTCGCCCTTGCGGGGGAGGACAACCGGCCGGGCCTACACCTGGGGTCGTACCCGTGATGCCGACCACGGGGTGACGCCGAAGCGGCACGGTGGGTGGATCATGTTTACATGACGACCAATCGTCCCTGGCGCCGACCGTGAGCGGGTTGGCGCTGTCGATCGCCCTCTCGGTCGCCTCGGCGGCCGCGTACGCGGCCGCGGCGGTGCTGCAGGAACGACTCGCCGCCCAGGCGGCGCCGACGCTGGTCACCGGCCGCGGCTACCTGGCCACCGTCCTCGGCCGGCTCCGCTGGTGGGGCTCGGTGGGCCTGAACGGCGCCGGGGCCGCCCTGCACGTGGCGGCGCTGGCGTACGGGCCACTCTCCGTGGTGCAGCCGCTGGGCGTGCTGACCCTGGTCCTCGCCCTTCCGATCGGGGCGGCGGCGATCGGTCGCCGGGCCTCCGCCCGACAGTGGCTCGGTGCGGGCGTGACCATGGCCGGACTGGTCGCCCTGCTCGCGGTGACCCTGCCCGGGGCCGGAGTGCACGAACTGCGTACCGGTCAGGGGTGGTTGTTGACCGTCGTCGCGACGGCGTGTGTGGCCGGGCTGGTGCTGGCCGGCCGGGCCGCCCGCTCGGCGGTGCCGCGCAGTCTGCTCGTCGCGACCGCGGCCGGCATCGCCTTCGCGGTCGCCTCCGCCCTCACCCAGCTGGTGTCCCAGCTCATCGGCGGAACCGGGTCGGTCGTGGCGACGGCGGGCCTGCTGCTGGCGCTGGCCGGCATGGCCACCGCCGGACTGCTCCTGTCCCAGGTGGCGTACCAGGGCGGCCTGGGCGGCCCGCTCGCCACCGTCACCCTGGCCAACCCGGTCGCCTCGGCGGTGATCGCGATCCTGTTGCTCGGCGAGCGGACCTCGGGTGGCCTCTGGGGCGTACTCGTCGCGCTGGCCGGAGCCGGGCTGGCGGCCTGGGGTGTGCTGCTGCTCGCCGCGGCGGACCGGTCAACCGCCGGTGACGGTCGACGCCGGCGCGCCCGCGGTCGGCGGGTGGCCGGCCGGAGCTCGGGCCGGTTCAGGGGCGTACGGCTCCCCTGGACCCGGTCGGCACCCGCAGGCCGGACCCCGGTCGTCCCGGTTGGTGGCGGGCGGACCGCCACAGCACCACCAGCCAGGCGACGCCGATCACGGCGACGGCCGCCAGGCCCAGTCCTTCCAACGTCGGCATCAGCACCGCCTGCGTCGAGGTCAGCAGGCCCGAGGAACCGTCCAGGCTGACCGGGGCGTCGGCGTCCCCGGTCAGCACCAGGGCCAGGAAGAGCGCGATGACGTGCATCCCGTCCCAGAGCGCGTGCAGTACGGCGACGCCCAGGTAGGCGAGGAGAAGCCGGCCCCCGACCACGAAGTGCTCCCGGGTGCTGGCCGCGAAGAGCAGACCCCCGAGGATCGCGGTCCAGAGTCCGTGCCCGACCGGTGCCACCAGCCCCCGGAGGATCTCCGTCTGCACCACCTGCACCACCGAGAGGCCCTGCACGGTGAAGAGCGCGATGAAGGCGTACCCGGCGGACTCCAGGGCGGAGAACCCGAAGCCGACGGCAGCCCCGAGGATCATCCCGTCCCGGAGGCTCTTGGTCGCCAGGTGCCGGGTCAGCAGCGCCAACGCGGCCAGCTTCGCGGCCTCCTCGATCAGACCGACGCCGAGGAAGAGCAGGACCGAGGGGCGCAGCAGGTAGGACTCCAGCACCGCGGAGGCGAGCACCCCGAGCACCCCGCCGGCGAGGAACGTCGCGAAGACGAGGCTCACCGTCACCTCGCCGGTGTCCCGCCGCTGGAAGGCCCAGGCCACGAAGGTCACCGGCACGAGGAAGCTGCCGAGCAGCACCAGGGTCGGCAGCAGGGTCGGATTGCCGGTGAGGAAGATGACCAGCACGGTGGCGAGCCAGAGCCCGAGCCCGACCAGGAAGATGCGTAACCACTGACGACGCGGGGTGACCGGGACCGCCGCCGTCCACTGCCTGCCGACGCCGTCCATCACTCCTCCGCGGGATTCCGGGTCCGGGACTGCGGCGTACCCGTTGCCGGTGACCCCGAACGTGTCGACCGCACCGGACCGACGGCGGCCACTCCGGGCGAACGTCACCACCTACTTTCCATCACGGAAAACAGGTGCTACTTTCCATATAGGAAAGCGGCGATGTCCCCCGCTGGTGCCGGACCGAGGAGGAGCAATGGTGGAACCGAACGAGGCCCGTACCGCGCTTGACGAGGTTCGGAGCCGCCAGCGACAGGTACGGACCGAGCTGGCCCGCCAGCGCCCCGTCTGGTGGTCGACCCTGCTGCTGACGGCCGGCTACTACCTCGCCCTGGCCACCCTGGACCTGCCGTTCCCGGTACCCCTGATCGGCTTCGCCGGCGGCGCCGCGCTGTTCCTCGCCGGCCACCTCGCCCAGTCCCGCCGGCAGGCGAACGGGCCCGTACGGCCCCGCCCGGACACCTTCTGGCGACCGCGCCACCTGACCCTGACCGCCGTCTGGCTGGTCGCGCTCGCCGCGGCGTACGCTCTCCCCCGGCTGGTCCTGCTGCCGGTGGTCCCGGAGGGGGTGACCTCGATACTCGCCGCCGTTCCGTCCGCCCTGCTCTTCGCCGCGATGGCCGGCTGGCAGTACGCCGCCGTCTACGGATCACCGCGCACCGCCGCCACCGGCAGCCTGGGCAATGGCGCACCCGGCACGGAGCACCCGGCACGATGACCGAGCCCCGGTTCGACGAGCTGATCCACGCCCCGGCCCGGCTCTCGCTGGTCGCCCTGCTCGCCCCCGCCGACGCGGTCGAGTTCGGCTACCTCCGCGACCAGCTCGGACTGAGCGACTCAGCCCTCTCGAAGCACATCAGCGCACTCGGCGCCGCCGGCTACGTGGCCGTGCACAAGGAGAACCGGGGTCGGGGCGTCCGACGTACCTGGCTCGCTCTCACCGACGCCGGCCAGACCGCGTTCGACGGACACGTCGCCGCGCTCGACCGGATCGTGGCGCGGGCCCGTCCGGAACGGACCGGCGGTGTGCGGCGGGGCCAGGACAACGGCACCCGACCCGACGGCGACGGGGCGGCCAGCCCTGCCGGCGGCCCACCGCCACCCCGACCACCGGACTGACCGGCGGGCGTCCCCGGTCGCCGGTGCTCGCCCGTCGGCGTCCGGGACGCACCGACTCAGGGCCGGAGCACGACCTTCAGGCACTCGTCCTGCTTCTGCCGGAACATCTCGAAGGCGATCGGCGCGTCGTCGAGGCGGAGCCGGTGGGAGATGACAAAACTCGGGTCGATCTCGCCACGACGGATCCGGTCCAGCAGCAGCCGGGTGTACCGCTGGACGTGACACTGACCGGTACGCAGCGTCAACGAGCGGTTCATCAGCGAACCGATCGGAAACTTGTCCAGGAAACCCCCGTACGCTCCGATCACCGACACCGTCCCGCCGTTGCGACAGCTCATGATCGCCTGCCGCAGCGCGTGCGGACGCTCGGTCTCCAACCGGGCCGTCTGCTTCGTCCGGTCGTAGGCGTCCAACACGCCGGACGAGTGGTGGCCCTCCATCCCGACGGCGTCGATACAGGCGTCCGGGCCCCGGCCACCGGTCATGTCCCGGAGCGCCTCGACGACGTCGACCTCCTCGTAGTTCAACGGTTCCGCCCCGGCCTGCTCCTGCGCTCTCCGCAGCCGGTACGGGAACCGGTCGATCGCGATCACCCGCTCGGCACCGAGCAGGTACGCGCTGCGCATGGCGAGCAGGCCCACCGCGCCGGCCCCCCAGACCGCGATCACCTCACCGCCGTTGATGCCGCACATCTCGGCACCCATGTAGCCGGTCGGGAAGATGTCGGAGAGGAACAGCACCTTCTCGTCCGGCAGATCGTCCGGGACCCGGAGCGGCCCCACGTCGGCGAACGGCACCCGGGCGTACTCCGCCTGGCCGCCGGCGTACCCGCCGAGCATGTGTGAGTAGCCGAAGATGCCGCCCGGCGAGTGCCCGAGCAGCTTCTCGGCGATCCCGGCGTTGGGGTTGGAGTTCTCGCAGAGCGAGTAGAGGCCGGACTGACACGCCGCGCAGTTTCCGCAGGCGATCGGGAAGGGCACCACGACCCGGTCGCCGATCCGCAGGTTACGCACCTCCGGCCCCACCTCGACGACCTCGCCCATGAACTCGTGGCCGAGCACGTCGCCCTTTTTCATCGTCGGGATGTAGCCCTGGTACAGGTGCAGGTCGGAGCCGCAGATGGCGGTACTGGTGATCTGGACGATGGCGTCCCGGGCGTTCAGGATCTGCGGATCGGGCACCTCCTCCACCCCGACAGAGTCCCGGCCCAGCCAGCAGTTCGCCTTCATGTGTCCCTCCGGGGGTCCCGAGTGCTCAGCGGGACAGCTGGTCGGCGCCGGGACGCGCCGGCTGCTGCCGTACCTGCTGACGGGTGGCCAGCCCGTCCGGACTTCCGTCCGACCGGACCACCTCACCCGTCTCGATCACCTGCTTGAAGCGGCGCAGGTCGTCCCTGATCTGCTGTCCGGGCTCCTCGCCGAAGAGCTTCGCGATCATCCGGCCCACCGATCCGCCCGGTGGCGCGTACGCCAGGTCGACCCGGACCTCGGTCCCCCGGCCACCGGCGGCCCGACTGAACCGGACCCGTCCCGCGTTCGGTACCCGGGCGCCCCTGACCGACCGCCAGGAGATCAGCTCGCTGAGGTTGTCCTCCACGATCTCCGCGTCCCACTCGACCTGCCGGCCGCCCGGCGCCCGCACGGTCCAGTGCGACCGGCCGTCGCCCTCGGCGCGCACCGACTCCAGGTGGTACATGAACCGGGGCAGATTCTCGAAGTCCCGCCAGAACCGGTAGACCTCGTCTGCCGGTCGGTTGATGGTGACCGTCGCGCTCGCCCGCAGGGCCCGACGACGGGCACCGGCCGCACGGCTGGTCAGCACCGCGGCCATCAGGTCGAGCGCGGTGACACCGGCGACCACGGCCAGGGCGACGTCGACCCGCTGCCGCCGCTCGCCACCGCGTTGTTGACGCGCCATGGCAAGGGCCGCCAGGTCCATGGCGTCACCGGCGACCCGGGACCAGACCCAGCCGGCCGGTTGGCGGCTGACCAGCAGGCCGATCCCGGACAGCAGCTCGCGGGCGCCGACGACGGGCAGTACGGCCGTCCGGGCGGTAGCCGAGTCACCCACCCCGATCAGCCGACCGACCTGGTGCGACGCACCGATCGCGGCGGCGCCGAGGCCGAGGCTCAGCACACCGAGTGCCCGTGGCAGCAGGTGGCGGGGCCGCGCGTCCCCGTCGTGGCTGTCCATCGGCGCACCACGCATCGCCCTCACGTTCGCCCCCGCCCGGCTCCGTCGACACTACCTACACTCACCGTATCCACATCAACACGATCGGCTGGCGAAACGCGGAAACCGCCGGGCCCGCTGCGCGGACGGCGGCCGCACGGCCCGGAGCACCGGGCCGGCGACGGCATGGTGTGGGGGCCGGATCCCCTGGTCCTGACCTCGTGGAACGGCCCGGGGCCGGCCTGCTGGGCCGACCCCGGGCCGCCGCATCCGGCCGGCCTCCCCGGGCTGTCCCGGCCGGTGTCACCCGGTCGGGAGGCGTTCTACTGCCCGACCTTGACTCCGGGCTCACCGGCGATGAACTGGATGACCTGTCGCGGTTCCCGCCCCGGCACGTTCGGGCCACGGGTCTTGCCAATCGGCAGGATGACCCGGCGGAAGGTCCCCTCCAGCATCATCGCAGTGGCGGTGTACCAGGCGATGACCGCGGAGGCGATGAACAGGTAGGCGCCGGCGGTACGCCAGGCGGAGATGTCGGCGATCTGACCGACGGCCTGGCAGGTGGCACCGGCGGCCAGCGTGGCCAGCACCAGCATGAGACCGAGGTTCTCGGCCAGTGCGGCGAACGCCCCCGACCAGGTGATCGCGGCCAGCGCCGCGAACCAGAAGCCCAACGCGACGAACGGCACCGGTTGGACCAGCACCCCGGTCGCCACGAGCAGGAAGAGGATCCCGTAGGCGAGCCAGAACGCACCCCAGATCCCGTGCATGGCGGTGGCCAGGCCGTCACGCGCCCGGTACGCCCACATCCCGGCCAGGAACTGGGCGAGACCACCGGTCAGGGCCGCGAACGGGAACAGGAACTGCGGGGTGGTGACGGTGTCGCCGTACCAGCCGGCCAGGTTGGTGGCGACGACGAAGGTCGCGGCCGCGAAGCCGAAGAGTCCCAGGATCGATGGTGCGGCCACCGGCTGCAGGGAGATCTGTGCGTGGTTGCGCCAGAACTCGAACTCGCCGTCGTGGCCGTCGTGGCCGTCGTGTCCAGGTGGTACCGGTCGTGACATGCGGGTCATCACAGGCTCCTTCTTCGCGGGCGATTCGCACCGCGGTGACACGGTCGGCCACCGGGCCAACGGCCACCGGGGCCACCGCGGACTACCCGGTGACGGAGCTGTTACACGGAACGGTGGTTGCCGGGCGGCGCCGCCGTCACCGGCACGGACCGCGCCGCGACGCTGACCGGACGACACCGCCACGGGAACGCCAGGAGGAAGACGAACGACACCTGCCGGGAAGAAGCGCCGGGGACGCCCCACCCGGCACACGCGAAAGCCGGGACGCCCCACCCGGCAGGGGGAGAGACGCCCTGCCCGGCGAAGGGAGCGAGCCGAGGTCACACCGCCCGGAGAAACACGCCGGGGGGCGCGGCGGGGGGGGGGGGGGGGCGGGGGGGCCCCCGCCCCCCCGGGGGGGGGGGGGCGCGCGCTGACCGCCCCGCGCCGACTCACCCGGGGGGCCCGCGGGCGGGCGCCGCCGCCGGCGGCCGGTGACGACCGGGCCCGGAGGGGGCCGGCGGTCAGCGCTTCTCGATCGGTACGTACTCCCGCTCGGGGGAGCCCGTGTAGATCTGCCGTGGGCGGCCGATCTTGGTGTCCGGGTCCGAGATCATCTCCCGCCACTGGGCGATCCAGCCGGGCAGCCGACCGAGCGCGAAGAGCACGGTGAACATCTTGGTCGGGAAGCCCATGGCCTTGTAGATCAGACCGGTGTAGAAGTCGACGTTCGGGTACAACCGGCGCGAGACGAAGTAGTCGTCCGCGAGGGCGATCTCCTCCAGCTGCATCGCGAGGTCCAGCAGCGGATCCGGCTTGTTCATCCGGTTGAGGACGTCCTGGGCGGCCTTCTTCACGATCGCCGCCCGCGGGTCGTAGTTCTTGTAGACCCGGTGACCGAAGCCCATCAGCTTGACGCCGGGCTCCTTGTCCTTCACCCGCCGGACGAACGCCGGCACGTCACCGCCGTCGGCGCGGATGCCGTCAAGCATCTCCAGGACGGCCTGGTTCGCGCCGCCGTGCAGTGGCCCGAACAACGCGTTCACCCCGGCAGAGACCGAGGCGAAGAGGTTGGCCTGGCTGGAGCCGACCAGCCGCACGGTGGAGGTGGAGCAGTTCTGCTCGTGGTCCGCGTGCAGCACGAACAGCATGTCCAGCACCCGCGCCACCACCGGGTCGACCTCGTACTCCTCCGCCGGCACGCCGAAGTTGAGCCGGAGGAAGTTCTCCACGTACCCGAGGGAGTTGTCCGGGTACAGCATCGCCTGTCCGATGGACTTCTTGTACGCGTACGAGGCGATGGTGGGCACCTTGGCCATCAGCCGGAACGTGGAGAGCTCCACGTGCTCCCGGTCGAACGGGTCGAGGCTGTCCTGGTAGAACGTCGAGATCGCGCTCACCGCGGAGGAGAGCACCGCCATCGGGTGGGCGTCGCGGGGGAAACCGTCGAAGAACCGACGCATCTCCTCGTGCAGCAGCGAGTGCCGCCGGATCCGGTTGTCGAACTCCGTGAGCTGCTGCGGTGTCGGCAACTCGCCGTAGATCAGCAGGTACGAGACCTCGAGGAAGGAGGAGTTCTCGGCCAGCTGTTCAATGGGGTAGCCACGGTAGCGCAGGATCCCCGCGTCTCCGTCGATGTAGGTGATCTCGGAGGAGCAAGCGGCGGTGTTGACGAAGCCGGGATCGTAGGTGACGTACCCGGTCTCCTTCAACAGATTGCTGACCGCTACCCCGGACGGGCCGTCGATCGCGGGCTTGACCGGTATCGACAGCTGTCCACCGGGATGGTCGAGTTTGACATCCGTCATGCGTTCCTCGCTTCGCCGGCAGAATCTACGTTGAAATTGCCTTCACTTTTTACGGTAATCGTGCAGGGTAGCGAAGCCTCCGGGGTGGTCGGCGGGTGAGTGATGCATCACGCCGGCAACAGGTTTGCCACCACCCGGCAAAGCTGGTACGTGTCGGTCCGGCCAGGAGCGGTCGGCAGGGGCGACAGGCTGCGGAAACGGCGTGCCGCGGCGGTGGGAGACCGGCGCAGACGACGGTGGGAGGCCGGCGCACACGGCGATCGGCGTAGGTCGCGGCCAGCGCGCGCGGATCGCGGGTCCGGTCAGCCGCGCAGCGGCCGCAGCACGGAGCCGTCGGTGAGCTGGTAGACGTCGAGCTGGTTGCGTCCCGGGACGAAGAGTGACTCGTCCGGCACCAGGGCGGCGAACCGGTGACCCTTGCGGTCCGGACGGACCACCGGGGTCACCGCCCCGATCCGGCCGTTCACGGCGACCGCGAGCAGGGTGCCGTCGGGTACGGCCGCCGGCACGCTTCCGGAGACCAGGACCGGCAACCGCCCGCCGTCCGGGTCGATCCCCTCGAAGTCGCCGCGGTTGTCCAGGGTGACCGTTCCGGCGGGCGGCCCGGTCGGCAGCTCGGCCACGGCACGGCCGACCAGGTCCGGTCGGGGCGGATCGGGCAGCACGGGTCGGGCCCGGCCGCTGACCACGTCGGCGAAGGTGGATCCGGGCACGCTGGTCGGCCGGTCCGGCTGGTCGTGGTAGCGCCGGTCACCGTCCGGTCGGCTGGTCCGCAGCGCCGAGACACCGTCCACCGGCCACCGCACCGGCACCCCGGCCAGGTCGGCGACGGTCGGGAGCAGGTCGACGTGCTCCCAGTGCCGGTCGTCGACCACGCCGGTCCGCTGTCCCGGGCGCTTCACGAACAGCGGTACCCAGAGCAGCTCGCCCGGCGCCTGCCGGAGGGCGTTCAGACCACGCCCCTGCGCCCCCCGGGTGAAGCTGACCCCGTGGTCGGCGGTGACCACCACCAGCGCCCGGTCGTACAGGCCGGTGGACTCGAGTCGGCGCAGCGTCTCGCCGAGCAGCCGGTCGGTGTACTCCACCTGGAGCAGGTGGCGGCGGTACGCCAGCTCGACCCAGCCCGCGCCGTCGTTGGGCATCCCGGGCGCCGCCTCGTACTTCATCCCGGAGGGCAGGTAGTTCCAGGGTGAGTGCGGCAGCAGCAGGTGCAGGAAGTGCAGCGTCGGCCGGTCGGCGGGACGCAGCGCGGCGAGGAAGTCGGCGAACCGTGCCGGCTGGTTCACATCCAGGGCACCCCAGCGGAAGCGCGGGTCCGTCGGCACGGCCGGCTCGCTTTCCCGATGGGCGTCCCGGCCCGCCTCCCGACGGGTGACCTCCTGGTACGAATGCTCCGGCTCCCGCCGCCCGACCTCGGTGGGAGAGACGATCTGCCCCAGCAGGCCGGCGCTCTCCCGCAGCAGGGACGGCAGTCCTCCCCGGTCCGCGCCGACCCGTTCCGGGCAGAGTTGGGGCGGGCAGAGCTGCGAGATGCTCTCCTGCGCCTCGATCTGGTACGCCCCGCCGAACGCGGTGAAGAGGTTGCCCGGGTGGCGCGAGTAGTGCGGCGCCTGATCCCCCGCCGGATACCGACCGGTCAGCATCGCCGGCAATGCGTACGGGGTGAAACCGCTGACCGCGCTCGCGTTGCGGTACCAGGTCGACTCCCCGGCCAGCCGGGCGAAGTTCGGGAACCGGCGGGCGTCGAGCCTGCCGCCCGCGTCCAGCAGGGACACCAGCGGAAACTCGTCCAGCACCAGCATCACCACCGGCGGGTGCGCCGCCCCGGTGGCACCTGCCGGCCCGACGCCGCCACGACCGGCGGGCAGTACGACGGCGGAGGCCGGCGAGGCGAACACGAAGAGCAGCACGAAGACCAGGGGTCCCGCCGCAGCGACCCGGAGCAGTTGGCCGACCACCGCCCAACGCCGGTACGCGTACCCGCCGAGGGCGCCGACGACCACCGCGGTCGCCACCAGCGGCCAGCCGCGTACCCCGGAGACGTGCTTGCCCACCTGCACCGCGTGTCCGGCCAGCAGCAGCGCGACGGTGCCGGTGTGGGTCGCCGCCCGGAACGCCCGGCCGGACGTCGCGCCGAGCAGCCGGCCGGCCAGCGAGCCGGTCAGCGTGCCCACCCCCCAGAGCAGCAGCGGCGGCCCCAGCGTGACGATCGCGACCAGCAGCAGGATGTCCAGGGTGTCGGCGCCGTGGAAGAGGAAGAAGTCCGGGCTCCGACCGGTGACGTCGAGCATCGGCTGGGCGACCACGATGCCGCAGAGCGCGCTGACCTCGGCCAGCCGCCACACCTCACGGTGCCGGCGACCGCCGGACCGCGCCGCCGCCGTCCGCGCCGCGCCGACATCGGCGCCCCCGGCGGGCAGCGCCGCCCCCGCGCCATCCGACACCGCCGTCCCGGCCGTGACCCGGTCCACCGCACCACCCGACGCCGCCGGGGTGCCGTTGTCGTCCGGGTCAGCCACGCGGCGCGCCGAGGTAGAGGGTCCGGGTTCCGGACGGCAGTTCCAGCCGCCGCAGGACGACACACCGCTGGCCGAGCAGGCGTTCGAACTCGGACCGACGGTAGTCCGGGAAGATCCCGGCCGGCTTGTTGTCGAGCAGGCGTACCGCCATCGGGTCGTCGGGGTGGACGAACTCGACCACCAGCCGTCCGGCCGGACCCGCCACGGCCAGGAAGCCCAGCAGCCAGTCGAGCACCGCCGGCAGCGGCACGTTCCGCCCGATCGCGAGGTGGTGGACCAGGGCGAGGGCGAGCACCGCGTCGGCGTCGGCCCGGGCGGCGAAGGAGCCGCGTTCGACGCCGGCCCAACCGCCGCCGGGCGAGGGATCGGCGAGATCCATCACCAACGGCAGGATCCGCCGCTCGCCGTCGGCACGCAGCCGACGGTAGAGCTGGTCGGCCACTGCCGGGTCGCCCTCCACCGCCAGTACGTGGCCGGCGTGCCGGGCCGCGACGCGGGCGTACCTGCCGTCGTTGGCCCCGAGATCCAGCACCCGCTCCGGTCGGCCCGCCTCGGCGAGTGCCCCGGCCACGAACCGTTCCTTGGCGGCCCGGTCGTCGGCCGAGTAGCTGCAGGTGTCCCGGTACCCCGACCAGTGGCTCGCCGGGGGCTGCCGGTCGAGTCGACGTACCAGTCTGTCGAGCGCGCCGATGGTGGCCAGCACCAGTTCCCGGCTGAAGCCGGCGTCCCTCAGCTGGGCGCGGACCGATCCGCTGCTGGTGTCGGCGTACCGGTTCTGCAGCGCGTCGTGCAGGTGGACGTGCTTCAGCACACCGGCCCGGAACCGTCGGGTCCCGCCGAAGAGTCCGCGCAGCTGCCCGGCCTCCAGGCCGTCGATCCGGGAGCGCAGCCAGGGCTGGAAGTCGAGTCCGAGGTGAGCCTGCAGCAGCAGCGGATAGAGCAGGGTCTGGCAGAACTGCCGGTACCCCGCCCAGGGCTCGCCGTCGCGCGCCGGCTCGAACGAGCCGACGTCGATGAAGACCGGTTCGACGCCCCGCCACTGCAGGTTGTACGCCGAACCGTCCTTTGTGGTGAAGCCGGCCGGCAGCGCCGCGCGGAGGATCTCCAGGTGCAGCAGCGCCGCGTCGCGCAGCATCCCGAACGACCACTCGTACGGGTACGACACGAACGGGATCCGCTCGTGCCGCAGTACGGTCGACCACCGGCCGACCTGGTCCTCGGGTACGGCATCCGGATCCATCTGCTCGGTGCCGCAGACCTTGCCCTCGGCGAGCAGCCGCGCGAAGAACGGGCTGCCGGCCAGCCTGCGCCAGTCGGCGGCGGCGGCCGGCCCGAGCCCGCGCAGGACCTGCCCGTCGACGTGCAGCACCTGGTTGGCCGGGTCACGGAAGGAACCGGGATCAGGCCGGGCGCCGGAGACCGCGGTGAACGGGCTCGCCGGCACGGGATGCGGGGCAACCATCGTCGCGGACCTCAGTCCTGCTCACCCGGGGACTGTTCGGGGGCCTGCCGGCGGGCCGGCTGCCGACGGAACCGGCCGGTCAGCCGCCGCCAGTAGAGCTTGGCCGCCACCGCCACCCCGGCCGCCCCGCCGACCACCGCCTGCACGATGAGGCTGCCGGAACCCGCATCCAGGTAGGCCAGGTTCATCATCGGCCACCTCCCTTTCTCTCCGTCCCCGTGCCGGAGGCCCTCGCGTGGCCCGCCGGAGCCGACCACCGGCCCGGCGCCCGCGGCACGTCGACACCACGGGGTGACGGCCTCGGCAGGTGCTCCGGGCCGTCGGCCCCGAGGTGTCCGATTCGTTCAAGACGGCAACCTGCCCCGGGTCCTACGCTGGACCAATGACACCGACATTAGACGCATTTGGGATGATCGTGGCCGACATGGCCGCTTCGTTGGCTTTCTACCGTCGGTTGGGGCTGGACATCCCGGCGGCGGCGGACCACGAGGCCCACGTGGAGGTGGTCCTGGCGGGTGGACTACGGCTGATGTGGGACACCGCCGAGATGGCCGCCTCCATCGATCCCGGATACGTGCACCCGACCGGCTCCGGCCGCTTCGGCCTCGCCTTCCGGTGCGCCGACCCGTCCGAGGTGGACGCCACGTACGAGATGATGACCACCGCCGGCTACCAGGGGCACCTCAAGCCCTGGGACGCGTTCTGGGGTCAGCGGTACGCGTCGCTGCTCGATCCGGACGGCAACGGGGTCGACCTCTACGCCGCCCTCCCCGGAGCACCGGGCCAGGGCGGACAGCCAGGCTAGGAGCCGCCCCGGCGCACCGGGACGTCGCCGACGAGCGCCCGCAACGACACGCCGGCCAGGCTCCTGATCTCCCGGGACAGGTGTGCCTGGTCGGCGTACCCGGTGACGGCGGCGATCTCGGCGGCCGGCCGGCCCGCCCGGGCCAGCGCCAGGGCCCGGCGCATCCGCAGGATCCGGGCCAGCGTCTTCGGCCCGTAGCCGAACAGCGCGAGGCTGCGCCGGTGCAACTGCCGGGTGCCGAGCCCGAGCGTCTCGGCGGTGGCGGCGACGTCCCGGCCGGTGACCAGCCCGGCGACCACCGGCGCGGCCAGCGGATCGGGGCCGCCGGCCGCGACCAGTCGGTCCCGCGCCGCCGCCTCCAGGACCCGGGACGGCAGCGTCGCGCCGGCCACCCGCTCGGCCAGGTCGGCGACCGCCGACGCCGGCCAGAGCCGGTCCAGCGGGACGCGCTGGTCCCGCAACTCGTACGCGGGCAGTCCGAACACCGCGGGCCCGGTGCCCGGCGCGAACCGCAGCCCGACGTAACGCTCGGCGGCGGTTCTGGTGGCCAACTGCGCGACGGTGTCCGGTCCGGCCACCAGCAGACCGTCCCGGCTCGACCAGATCAGGTCCATGCAGCCGTCCGGCAGGATCCGACTCGGCCCGGATCCGGCGGCCCGGGTGGCCGTCCAGACCACGGCGCCGGCCAGCCTGGACTCCCGCTCGCGATACACGGCCATCAGCTAATCAACCGAACCGGTACGCGTCACCGGGGTGTGTCGGGACTGTAGCCAAGCCGACACGCCACCGGCCGCCGGGATGCGAACCTGCGGAGCATGGCGTGGTTCGCCGGAAAGAAGATCGAGGCGTTTGTCGGGCCGCCGGAACTCGGCGCCGCCGACAACCTCGAACAGGTCGTCGTCGACTTCGTCGACGGTGCCCGGGAGAGCCTGGACATCGCGGTCCAGGAACTCGACTCGGAACCGATCGCCCAGGCGATCCTCGACGCCCGGTTCCGGGGGGTCAGCGTCCGGATGGTGCTGGAGCAGGACTACCTGCGGACCGCCAAACTGCCCCGGGTGACCGCGCGGCCGGGCGAGGCGGAGTCCGACGCCCGGCACCGGGCGCAGTGGGAGCCGGAGGCCGGGGCACGCAGTCTGGAACCGAACCGCCGGATCGTGGCCGCGCTGCTGCGCTGCGACGTCGACGTCAAGGCCGACTACAACCCGGCGATCTTCCACCAGAAGTTCGCGGTCCGCGACTACCGGGGCCGGGCCGGAGCCCGTTCTGCGGTGCTCACCGGCTCGGCGAACTTCACCGGCACCGACTGCCACCGCAACCTCAACCACCTGGTGGTCTTCCACGACGTCCGGATCTGCCGGGAGTACGCCGACGAGTTCGGCCGACTCCGGCAGGGTCGGTTCGGTCGGGGCGAACACGGCCGGGTGCCGAGCACGTACAACGTCGGGGGCGTGCCGGTGAAGGTGCTTTTCGCCCCGGACCACACGCCGGAGCTGGAGATCATGAAGCAGATGTTGAAGGCGGCCGTCCGCGTCGACTTCGCGATCTTCACGTTCTCCGGCTCGTCCGGGATCGACGACGCGATGATCGCGCTGGCCGAGGCGGGACGTACCGTGACCGGGGCGGTGGACCCGGGCCAGGGGGTGCAGAAGTGGGCGGCGACCCACGACCTCGACCGCGCCAACATCGCGCTGTACGCCCCGGTCCGCTCCCCCGCCTTCGGCAAGTTGCACCACAAGCTGATGGTGGTCGACGACTCGGTGGTGGTCGCCGGCTCGTTCAACTACACGGCGCCGGCCAACCAGTACAACGACGAGAACATCTTCGTGATCGGCAGCCCGTACCCCGATCTGCCCCGTCGCGAGGGCGGGCCGACCGACCTCGGCCGGTGCGCCGAGATCGCCGCCTTCTTCCGGGCCGAGATCGAGCGGATCGAGCTGGCCGGCGAACGGTTCCTCGGGCAGCGGTAGTCCGGCGGGCGCCCGCGCGGGACCCGGGAGTGGAGGCTCGCGTGGCCGGAGTCACCGGCCCGCGGGGTTCACACCGGGTACGTGTCGAGCCGGTAGCCGTGCTCCCCCGTCGGACGGACCCCGGACCCGAGCCGGCCGCCGTCGCGAGGGGGCGATGTGGAAGGTCGGTCCGCCGGCGGCCGTACCTGGGCCAGCGCGGTCAGGACGGCGGCGATCGCCGGATGGACCGGGCCGTCGCCACTCGGCCGGGTGACCGCGAAGATCCGGCGACCGGTGACCGGCCGGACCAGTGGCTCGGTGTGCACCTCGGCCGGTACGTTGCGCAGCGCCATCCCCGGCACCAGCGCGGCGCCGAGCCCGGCCGCCACCAGGTCCAGGGTGAGCGCGAAGTCGATCGCCCGGTGCCGGATGTCGGGCTCGAACCCGGCCAGGTGGCAGGCGCGCAGCGTGGACCGGCCGCACGGGGTGTCCTCGGCACTGGCCACCCACGGCACGTCGGCGAGGTCGGCGAGCCGCCCGGTACGCCGACCCCAGCCGACCGGCGTGATCAGGTGCATCGGATCGGTCGCGACCGGGTGCCGCTCCAGTTCGGCGGTGGCGACGCCGGGCACGTGGTCGTACTCCTGGAGGACCGCGATGTCCAGGGTGGCGGAACGCAGGTCCAGCCGGCTCTGCTGGTCCTCCGCCTCGCTCACCCGTACGTCGAGTTCCGGGTGCGCGGCCATCGCCCGGGCGGCGGCCGGGGCGACCAGCGCACCGGCTGCGGACGGGAAGGAGCCGACCCGGACGATCCCGGCGACCCGCTGGTGCGCCACGGCCAGCCCGGTGACCGCCTGCTCGACGGCGCCGAGAATCCGTTCCGCGTGCATGGCGAGCAACTGCCCGGCGGAGGTCAGCACCACGCCCCGGCCCGAGCGTTCGACCAGCGGGTAGCCGGCCTCCCGGGCGAGCTGGGCGAGTTGCTGGGACACCGCCGACGGAGTGACGTGCAGCGCGGCGGCGGCAGCGGTCACCCCGCCGCGCAACGCCACCTCGTGCAGTACCCGCAGACGCCGGACGTCCAGATCCATGTAGCCACGCTACAACGCCGATTAAGAATCTTGAACTGGACCTTAAACGACCTGGCCGGCAGCGTGGACGGCATGAGATTTTCGCACCGCATGCAGGCGGTCCTGGTCGCCGCCCTCTGGGGGGTCAACTTCGTCGTCATCGAGGTCGGCCTGCGGGACCTGCCGCCGCTGGTGCTCACCGCACTGCGGTTCGTCGCCGCCGCGCTGCCGCTGGTCTTCCTGGTCCCCCGCCCGACCGCCCGGCTGCGCTACGTGCTCGGCTACGGACTGCTGCTCGGCGTACTCAAGTTCGGCCTCCTGTTCGTCGCCATCGACGCCGGAATGCCTCCCGGCCTCGCCTCGCTGGTCCTCCAGACCCAGGCACTGGTCTCGGTGGTGCTCGCCACCGCCTTCCTCGGCGAGCGGCCGACCGGTACGCAGCTCGCCGGGGTGCTCACCGGCTCGGCCGGGATAGCCCTGCTCGCCGTCGGCGCCGGCGGGCACGCCACCGCGATCGGCTTCGTACTCACCCTCGTCGCGGCCGGCAGTTGGGCGGTGGCGAACGTGGTCGTCCGGGCCAGCGGCGAGACCCGGCCGCTGTCCCTGCTGGTCTGGTCGAGCCTGGTCCCGCCGATTCCGCTGCTCGGCCTGGCCGGTGTGGTGGACGGCCCCCGGGTGGTCCTCGACACGATCACCGGGATGTCCTGGAGCGCCGTGCTCGCGGTCGGTTACGTCGGCTACCTCTCCACGCTGGTCGGCTGGGGCATCTGGAACCGGCTGATCGGCATCTACTCGGTGGCCCGGGTCGCCCCGTTCAGCCTGCTGGTGCCGATCTTCGGGCTGACCGCCGCCGGACTACTGCTGGACGAGCCGATCACCTGGACGGAGATCGCGGCCGGCGTGGTCGTGCTGGTCGGGCTGGCCCTGGTGGTGCGGACCCGGGGCGGCCGGCAGGTCAGCACGGCGGCGACACCCGATCCGGCCGGCGGCGACGCCGGCACGGTACCGGATCCGGCCCCGGTGCGGATCAGTTGACCGGCAGCGGCCAGCGCCACCGGAACCGGTTCGCCGGGTACCCCGGACACGCGCCCTTCGGGATACACTTTCCGCGCGCCCTACGGGGCGCGGCCCGGGTCGAGAGGCGCTGCGACGGATTCCATCCGCCACGCTCGGTCTGAGGCCAGAGACAAGGGCGCCTCCGAGCAGGAGGTGCCCTTCTTGGCATCTTCCTGCCGCGCCGCGGCCGACAACCGCCGCGGCGCCGTACCGGCCGGACCGTGGTCCGACCGATCTCCAGACCTGTGGAGTACGGAAGAGGAATCCATGAACGCAAGACTGCAAAAGATCAACGGTGTCGAATTCGCGGTGGCGGACCTGTCGCTCGCCACGGCGGGACGGCACCAGATGCGCCTGGCGGAACACGAGATGCCCGGCCTGATGGCGCTCCGTCGCGAGTTCGCGCAGTCCCAGCCACTGCGCGGGGCGCGGGTCGCGGGCTCGCTGCACATGACCGTCCAGACCGCTGTGCTCATCGAGACCCTCGTCGCGCTCGGTGCGCAGGTCCGCTGGGTGTCCTGCAACATCTTCTCCACCCAGGACGAGGCCGCCGCCGCGGTCGTCGTCGGCCCCGACGGTACGGTCGAACGGCCCAGCGGTACCCCGGTGTTCGCCTGGAAGGGCGAGACCCTGGAGGAGTACTGGTGGTGCACCATGCAGCTCTTCGACTTCGGCGACGGGCAGGGCCCGAACATGATCGTCGACGACGGCGGTGACGCCACCCTGCTCGTGCACAAGGGCGTCGAGTACGAGAAGGCCGGCGCCGTGCCGCTTCCCGGCTCCGACGACCACGTCGAGTACACGCTCATCCTGCGGACGTTGGCGGCGAGCCTGGCCGCCGACGACCAGCGGTTCACCCGGATCGCCGCCCAGCTCCGCGGCGTCACCGAGGAGACCACCAGCGGCGTCGACCGGCTCTACCGGCTGGCCCGCAGCGGCCAGCTGCTGTTCCCGGCCATCAACGTCAACGACTCGGTGACGAAGTCGAAGTTCGACAACAGGTACGGCATCCGGCACTCGCTCGCGGACGGTCTCAACCGGGCCACCGACGTGATGCTCGGCGGCAAGCTCGCCGTCGTCTGTGGCTACGGTGACGTGGGCAAGGGCGCCGCCGAGTCGCTGCGCGGTCAGGGCGCCCGCGTGGTGGTCACCGAGATCGACCCGATCTGCGCACTACAGGCGGCGATGGAGGGACTCCAGGTCGTCGAACTGGAGGACGTGGTGTCCACCGCCGACATCTTCATCACCACCACCGGTGGCACCGACATCATCACGGCCGAACACATGACCAGGATGAAGCACAACGCGATCCTCGGGAACGTCGGCCACTTCGACCTCGAGATCGACATGGCGGGCCTGGCCCGGGTGCCGGGCATCGAACGGCTGGAGATCAAGCCCCAGGTGCACGAGTGGCGGTTTCCGGACGGACACTCGATCATCGTTCTGTCCGAGGGTCGGCTGATGAATCTCGGCAACGCCACCGGCCACCCGAGCTTCGTCATGTCGACCTCGTTCACCAACCAGGCAATGGCGCAGATCGAGCTGTTCACCAAGCCGGGCCAGTACGCCAGGGACGTCCACGTCCTGCCAAAGCACCTGGACGAGAGGGTGGCCCGGCTGCACCTGGACGCGCTCGGGGTACGCCTCACCACCCTGACGAAGAAGCAGGCCGAGTACCTCGGGGTCGACGTCGAAGGCCCGTACAAGGCGGACCATTACCGCTACTGACACCGGACCCCGCCCCGGGAGCCGTCTTCGACCGCTCCCGGGGCGCTCGGTCGGTGCGCGACGCCGGCCGCCGCCCGTGCCGCGTCGCCGGCCCGCCGAGCGCGATGATCCGGTCGCGGGAGGCGGTACGCCGGTTCAGGGCTGGAAGCGGTAACCCATGCCGGGTTCGGTCAGCAGGTGCCGGGGGCGGGCCGGATCGTCCTCCAGCTTGCGTCGCAACTGCGCCAGGTACTGCCGCAGGTAGTTCGTCTCCGACTGGTACTGCGGGCCCCAGACGTCGTGCAGGAGCTGGCGCTGACTGACCAGCCGGCCCGGGTTGCGGACCAGGATCTCCAGCAGGTGCCACTCGGTGGGCGTGAGCCGGACCTCGCCGTCGTCGTCGGCCCGGACGGCGTGCGCGACGAGGTCCACCGTGTAGCGGCCGATCCGCACCGCCGGGATCTCCTCGCCGGCACCGACCGCCCGCCGGGTCACCGCGCGGATCCGGGCCAGCAGTTCGTCGACCCCGAACGGTTTGGTCACGTAGTCGTCGGCCCCGGCGTCCAGCGCGGCGACCTTGTCCTGGCTGCCGGCCCGTCCGGAGAGCACGATGATCGGCACCCGGGTCCAGCCGCGCAGTCCCCGGATCACCTCCACCCCGTCCATGTCGGGCAGCCCGAGGTCGAGCACCACCAGGTCGGGGCGGTGGCTGGCGGCCAGCCGCAGCGCGTTCGCGCCGTCGGCGGCGACCTCGACGTCGTACCTGCGGGCCCGCAGGTTTATCCGCAGCGCGCGCAGGATCTGCGGCTCGTCGTCCACCACCAGTACCCGGGTCACCCGACACCCTCCTCGTCCGCCACCGGCAGCCGCAGCACCATGGTCAGTCCCCCGCCGGGCGTCTCCTCCGGCTCCAGGCCGCCGCCCATCGCCTCGGCCAGTCCCCGGGACAGCGCCAGCCCGAGTCCGACCCCGGCGTGGTTGTCCCGGTCCCCCTCCCGCTGGAAGGGCAGGAAGGCCCGCTCCCACTGGTCCGGCGGCAGGCCCGGGCCCCGGTCGACCACCCGGAGTTCGACGAAGCCGCCGTGCGCGCTGGCGCTGATCGTCGGCGGCCGGTCCGCCGGGCTGAACCGCAGGGCGTTGGCGACGAGGTTCACCAGCACCCGCTCCAGCAGGCCCGGATCGGAGCGGACCGCCGGCAGCTGCGCCGGCAGGTTCACCCGGACCCCGCCGGCCGGCGGGCCCAGTTCGTCGAGAGCCGACGGCACCACCTCCTCCAGCCCGAAGGTGGCCGGACGCAGGCCGAGCGCGCCGGCCTGCAGCCGGCTCATGTCCAGCAGGTTGGCGACCAGCCGGCCGAGGCGGTCCAGCGACTCCTCGGCGGTGGCCAGCAGCTCGGCCCGGTCGTCGGCGTCGAACTCGACGTCCGCGCTGCGCAGACTGGTCACCGCCGCCTTGGCTGAGGCGAGCGGGGTACGCAGGTCGTGGCTGACCGCGGCGAGCAGTGCGGTACGCATCCGGTCCGCCTCGGCGATCGGCCGGGCCGCGGCGGCCTCCTCGGCCAACCGCTCCTGTCGCAGCGCGACCGCGGCCTGGGCGGCGAACGCCTCCACGATGCGCCGGTCCGCCGCCGGCAGGACCCGTCCGCGCAGGACCAGGGTGAGCTGGTCGTCGACGCGTACCTCGGCGTCGCCGGCGGCCGGGGTGCCGCACGGCTCCGCACCGACGTTGGCGGCGACCCGCCAGGCGCGCGGGTCGCGCTGCCGGTCCGGGCTCTCGGGCGCGTCCGGCAGCCGCTCCAGCAGGGTGACCGAGGTCAGGCCGAACGTCTCCCGCAACCGGTCCAGCAGGGCGGTCAGCGGCCGCTCCCCACGCAGGACGCCACCGGCGACGGTGGCGAGCAGTTGCGCCTCCGCGCTGGCCCGGGCCGCCTCCCGGGTACGCCGGGCGGCCAGGTCCACCACCCCGCTGACCGAGGCGGCGACCAGCAGGAAGACCACCAGCGCGAGCAGGTTCTCCCGGGCCGAGATGTTCAGGGTGTGCACCGGAGGGGTGAAGAAGAAATTGATCAGCACTGACCCGACGATCGCGGCGAGCAGCGCCGGCCAGAGCCCGCCGACGAGTGCCACACCGATCACGGCGGCGAGGAAGAGCAGTAGGTCACTGGTGAGCGAGAGTTCCTCGTTCAGCAGCCAGAGCACGTACGTCAGCAGCGGTATGCCGACAACGGTGAGTCCGAAACCGATCAGCCGGCGCCGCGCGGAGAGCGCCGCCGGAGCCGGCCCCGACCGGCGGCCCCGACCGGCCCGCTCGTGGGTCACCAGGTGTACGTCGATCGGCCCGGACAGCGCCGTGGTGGTCGAACCCACCCCCGGGGAGAGGATCCGGGCCAGCCGACCCCGCCGGCTCGCCCCGAGCACGATCTGGGTGGCGTTGACGCCCCGGGCGAAGTCGAGCAGCGCCGCGGGGATGTCGCTGCCGACCGCCTGGTGGTACGTCCCGCCGAGCCGCTCCGCCAGCATCCGCTGCCGGCTCAGCATCGCCGGGTCGGCCCCGCGCAGCCCGTCGCTGCGGGACACGTGGATCGCCATCAGTTCGGCGCCCTTGCTCCGGGCGGCGATCCGGGCCGCCCGGCGGATCAGGGTCTCCCCCTCCGGTCCCCCGGTGAGGCCGACCACCACCCGTTCCCGGGTCTCCCAGGGCGTCGCGATGCCCTGGTCGGCCCGGTACCGGTCGAGCTGGTCCTCGACCTTGTCGGCGAGCCAGAGCAGGGCCAGTTCGCGTAGCGCGGTGAGGTTGCCGATCCGGAAGTAGTTGGCCAGCGCAGCGTCGATCTTGTCCGGCTGGTAGATGTTGCCGTGCGCCATCCGCCGGCGCAGCGCCTCCGGGGTCATGTCGACCAGCTCGACCTGCTCGGCGGCCCGGACCACCCCGTCCGGCACGGTTTCCCGCTGGACGACCCCGGTGATCTGCTCGACCACGTCGTTGAGCGACTCCAGGTGCTGGACGTTCACCGTCGACAGCACGTCGATCCCGGCGTCGAGCAGCTCCTGGACGTCCTGCCAGCGCTTGCCGTTGCGCGAGCCCGGGACGTTGGTGTGCGCGAGTTCGTCGACCACCGCCACCTCGGGCCGCCGGGCCAGCAACGCGTCGAGGTCCAACTCGGTGAGGTCGACGTCCCGGTAGCGGACCGACCGGCGGGGCAGCACCGGAAGGTCGCCGAGCATCGCCGCGGTGTGCCGGCGGCCGTGGGTCTCGACCAGACCCACGACCACGTCCGTACCGCGCGCGGCCCGCCGCTGCGCCTCCTCCAGCATCGCGTACGTCTTGCCGACGCCGGGGGCGGCCCCGAGGTAGATGCGCAGCTGCCCACGTGCCACCTGTTGATCCTGCCTCATCGTCCGGGGCCGCCCACCGTCAACTCAGCCACCGACCGGCAGCTCACGGTCCAGGGCGAGGTTGAGTTCCAGCACGTTGACCCGGGGCTCGCCGAGGAAACCGAGGTCCCGTCCGCTGGTGTGCGCGTCGACGAGTCGCCGTACCGTCTCCGGGGTGGTGTGCCGCTCCCGGGCGACCCGGGCGACCTGGATCCGGGCGTACGCCGGGCTGATGTCCGGGTCGAGGCCGCTGCCGCTGGCGGCGACCGCGTCGGCCGGCACGGCCGGCTTGTCCGGGGCGTCGCCCCGGACCGGGGTGAGCAGACCACCGGAGTAGTCCTGGCCCGGCACCGCGCACTCCACGGCGACGCCGCCGAAGGTCGCGACGAACGGGGTGGCCGGGCAGGCCTGGTTGACGCTGACCGCCCGGGTGACCGGGCCGGTCAGGCCGTCACGGTGGAAGACCCGCAGCACCGCGCCGACCCCGTCCGGGGTGCAGAACGGTCGGCTGCCGTCGACTCCGTCCAGCTCGCCGACGGCCCTGCTCCGGGCGCAGACCTGGGTGAGCAGGCTCTGGCCGCCCTCGTCGGGGTTGCCGTCGGCGTCGACCGCCCCGGGCACCGGCAGGGTGTCCTCCACGCTCTCCGGGCCGAGGTTGCTGGCGGCGGTGGAGGTGGGGTCGTAGCCGTCACCGGCGGCCGAGGGGCGGGACTGGAAGTAGCGCGGGACGGGGTTGCCGTCCGGGTCGGTGAAGAGTTGGCCGATCAGCCGGCTGCCGACCGGCTTTCCGTCGGCGCTGTGCACCAGCGAACCGTCGGTCCGGCCGCTCAGGCCGGGCAGCTGCCCGACCCCGACCAGGACCAGCGGGTACGCCAGTCCGAGCAGCACCGTGAAGACCAGTACGGCACGGAACGCGGCCAGGTGTTGGGACAACCAGGTGGGTAAACGCATCACGAGATCCCCGGGATGAACTGGATGATGAGGTCGATGGCCTTGATGCCGGCGAACGGGGCGACGATGCCGCCGAGGCCGTAGATCCACAGATTGCGGGTCAGCAGCTTGCTGGCACTGCTCGGCCGGTACCGCACACCGCGCAGGGCGAGCGGGATCAGCGCGACGATGATGATCGCGTTGAAGATCACCGCGGCGAGGATGGCCGAACCCGGGCTGGACAGCCGCATGACGTTCAGGGCGTCCAGGCTCGGATAGATCCCGGCGAACATGGCCGGGATGATCGCGAAGTACTTGGCGATGTCGTTGGCGATCGAGAACGTCGTCAACGCCCCACGGGTGATCAGCAACTGCTTGCCGATCTCGACGATCTCGATCAGCTTCGTCGGGTCGGAGTCGAGGTCGACCATGTTGCCGGCCTCCTTGGCCGCCGTGGTGCCGGTGTTCATCGCCACCCCGACGTCCGCCTGGGCCAGCGCGGGCGCGTCGTTGGTGCCGTCACCGGTCATCGCGACCAGCCGGCCGCCCTCCTGCTCCTTCCTGATCAGGGCGAGCTTGTCCTCCGGCGTCGCCTCGGCGAGGAAGTCGTCGACCCCGGCCTCGTCCGCGATCGCCTTCGCGGTCCGCGGGTTGTCGCCCGTGATCATCACGGTCCGGATGCCCATCCGGCGCATCTCGTCGAACCGTTCCCGCATCCCCGACTTGACCACGTCCTTGAGGTGGATCACCCCGAGGGTGCGGGCCGGCGAACCCTCGACGTGCTCGGCCACCACCAGCGGGGTGCCACCGCCGCCGCTGATCCCGTCGACGATGTCACCGACCTGGTCGGTCGGGTGGCCGCCGTTGTCGCGGACCCACTTCATCACCGCCGCCGCGGCGCCCTTGCGGATCCGCCGGGTCGCCGCGCCGACCCCGCCGTCGACCGTGGCCTCCGGGCTCAGGTCGATGCCGGACATCCGGGTCTGCGCGGTGAACGGTACGAAGGTGGCGTGCGGCATCAGGCCGGGCTCCCGCTCCCGCAGCCCGTACGCGTTCTTGGCCAGCACCACCACCGAACGCCCTTCCGGGGTCTCGTCGGCCAGGCTGGACAACTGGGCCGCGTCGGCGACCTCCTCCGGGGTCACCCCGTCCACCGGGACGAACTCGGCCGCCTGCCGGTTGCCCAGCGTGATGGTGCCGGTCTTGTCCAGCAGCAGGGTGTTGACGTCACCGGCGGCCTCGACCGCCCGGCCGCTCATCGCCAGCACGTTGCGCTGGACGAGCCGGTCCATCCCGGCGATGCCGATCGCCGAGAGCAGCGCCCCGATCGTGGTCGGGATCAGGCAGACCAGCAGCGAGACCAGCACGATGCCGGTGACCCCGTCCGCGTTGATCGCCGTGGTGTCCGGTGCCGCCGCCTGGAACGCCTTGGAGAAGATCGCCAACGGCTGCAGGGTCACCACCGCCATCAGGAAGATGATGGTCAGCGCGGCGAGCAGGATGTTCAGCGCGATCTCGTTCGGGGTCTTCTGCCGGTTCGCTCCCTCGACCAGGGCGATCATCCGGTCGACGAAGCTCTGGCCCGGCTGCTGGGTGATCCGCACGACGATCCGGTCGGAGAGCACCCTGGTCCCGCCGGTCACCGCGCTGCGGTCCCCGCCGGACTCCCGGATCACCGGGGCGGACTCACCGGTGATCGCCGACTCGTCCACGCTGGCGATCCCCTCGACGACGTCACCGTCGCCGGGGATGATCTGACCCGCCTCGACCAGTACGACGTCACCGTGCCGCAGCTCGGTGGCGGCGACCGCCTCCTCCCGGTAGCCGCCGGGCCGGGCCCCCGGCGACCAGCCGGTGAGCCGGGTCGCCACGGTGTCCCGTTTCGCCTGGCGCAGTGTCGCGGCCTGGGCCTTGCCCCGGCCCTCGGCGACCGCCTCGGCGAGGTTGGCGAAGACCACGGTCAGCCAGAGCCAGACGGTGATCGCCCAGGCGAAGCCGGAGGGATCGGCGATGGCCAGCACCGTGGTGAAGACCGCGCCGATCTCGACGATCAACATCACCGGGTTGCGCCACAGCGTCACCGGGTTGAGCTTGCGTACCGCGTCCGGAAGCGAGCGGAGCAGCTGCCGGGGGTCCAACAGCCCACCGCCGACCCGGCCACCGGTCCGGTGGCCGGAGGACGGCAGCCCGCCAGAGGGGGCGGGCACCACCGGGCTGACAGTCATTGTCCCTTTCCTCATCATGTCGTGGAGAGATCCGCGCATCGGGCTCACAACCCTTCGGCCAGCGGGCCCAGGGCCAGCGCGGGCAGGAAGGTCAGGGCCACCAGGACCACCGTGACGCCGACGACCAGACCGACGAAGAGCGGCCGGTGGGTGGGCAGGGTGCCCTCGGACGCCGGCACCGGTTTCTGCCGGGCGAGCGCACCGGCCAGGCCGAGCACGAAGATGATCGGCAGGAACCGGCCGAGCAGCATGCAGAGCCCGAGGGCGGTGTCCCACCAGGGGGTGTTCACGGTGATGCCGGCGAAGGCGGAACCGTTGTTGTTGCTCGCCGAGGTGAAGGCGTAGAGCACCTCGCTCAGGCCGTGCGGCCCGACGTTCAGCGCCGTCGTGTTGTTGCCGGTCGCGAACGCCGCCGCGGTGCCGATCAACACCAGCATCGGCGTGACCAGGAAGTACAGCGAGGCGAACTTGATCTCCCGGGCACCGATCTTCTTGCCCAGGTACTCCGGCGTCCGGCCGACCATCAGACCGGCCACGAAGACGGTGATCACGGCGAGGATGAGCAGGCCGTACAGACCGGCACCGACACCGCCCGGGGCCACCTCGCCCAGCATCATGTTGACCAACGGCATCATCCCGCCGAGCGGGGTGAAGGAGTCGTGGAACGAGTTGACCGCGCCGGTGGAGGTCAGCGTGGTCACCGCGGCGAAGCTCGCCGAGTTGGAGACCCCGAACCGGGCCTCCTTGCCCTCCATCGCCGCGCCGATCGCCTGCGGAACGGTGCCACCGCCGGTCAGCTCGAAGACGTTGGTCAGCGTGACGCTGGCGATGGCGAGGATCGCCATCACCGCCACGATCGCGTAGCCCTGCCGGTTCTGCCCCACCATCCGGCCGAAGACCCGGGGCAGGCTGAACGGGATCAGCAGGATCAGGAACATCTCGAACCAGTTGGTCCAGGTGGTCGGGTTCTCGAACGGGTGGGCGCTGTTGGCGTTGTAGAAGCCGCCGCCGTTCGTACCGAGTTCCTTGATCACCTCCTGGGAGGCGACCGGTCCCCCGGTGATCGTCTGGCTGCCACCGGTCAGCGTGGTCACGTCGGTGCCGCCGGAGAGGTTCTGCACCACTCCGCCGATCATCAGCACGATCGCGCCGAGCACCGCGACGGGCAGCAGGATCCGCAGGGTGATCCGGACCAGGTCCACCCAGAAGTTGCCGAGCTGCGCGGTCCGGCTGCGGGCGAAGCCGCGGATCAGCGCCACCGCCACCGCGATGCCCACCGAGGCCGAGACGAAGTTCTGTACGGCCAGCCCGGCCATCTGCACCAGATGACCCAGTGTCGACTCACCCGCGTACGCCTGCCAGTTCGTGTTGGTCACGAAGCTGACCGCGGTGTTCCAGGCGACGTGGTCGGTCACCGGGTCGAAGCCGAGCGAGAGCCAGAGCTTGTCCTGCAGCCGCAGGAAGCCGTACAGGAACAGCAGCGACAGCAGTGAGAAGGCCAGCACGCTGCGGGCGTACGTGCCCCAGGACTGTTCGGCCTCGGCGTCGACGCCGACCAGTCGGTAGATGCCCCGCTCGACCCGGGAGTGCCGGCGGCCGGAGACCACCCGGAACATGTAGTCGCCGACCGGCCGGTGGACCGCGGCGAGCACCACGGCGAGCGAGACGAGGAAGATGACGCCCGCGGTTGTCGTACTCATCTAGAAACGCTCCGGGAACAGGAGTGCACACAGCAGGAAGATGGCCAGGCCGACGGCGAGGACCAGGCCGATCAGGTTGACCGGGCTCACAGCCGCTCCACCGCCCGGGCGACCAGGGCGAGGGCCACGAACAGCCCCACCGTCAGCAGCACGAACACGACGTCGATCACGTCAACGTCCTCTCCAGCACAGGCGTCCAGACGACCGTTATCGGCCGCCGAAACCATGAAATCCCTGCTGGAGGCGGTGGCACCGGGTTTCTGACACCTCGGCTACGTCGGTTGCCCGGTTCTTGACGGCGCCTTGACGCTCGGCCGTGGCGGTGCCCGACGACCCCGTCCAGAGCGGGCGGGTCCGGGACAGGCAGGCCGAGGCAGGCAGGTCCGGCACGGGCAGGTCCGGGGTGGGTCGGTCAGGGCGGGTCGGCTGGTGCGGCAACCTACCCGGGCCGCGCCGTCTCCGGGCGGTTTCGGCGGAAGCGGCCCGGTGCTCCGGGTTTGCCGACGGAGCCACCGGGTAGCCGCGCGGTGAGCCACACGGGGGGTGCGCGATGCCGGAATCCGAGTCCTGGGTGCACGAGGCCACGGCCACCGCTGAGGGGGGTCACCTGCATACGGACGACGGCGAGCTGTCCACCAGCCTGGCCTCGCCGTTGGCGCCGCACTGCACCGGGCTCGCGCCGGAACAGCTGCTCGCCGCGGCGTTCGCCTCCTGCCTGCACCACGCGGCGGTGGAGGCGGCCACCGGGATCACCGACGAGGCCCACACGGTGCAGGTACGCGCCCAGGCCCGGCTGGCCCGGGATCCCGACGGCCGTTACCGCGCCGACGTGCGGGCCAGCATCGCGTCGGTCGGGCTGAACCGTGCCCAACTGACCGACCTGGCCCGCTACGCCGACCGACTCTGGCCGTTCTCCAGCGAGGGCGGCCGGCACACCCTCACCGTCGGCCCGGCGGAGCCCGGCAGCCGGTGAACCCTCCCGGACCGGCGTCACCGGTCCGGGAACGGTTCAGTGGTGGTCCGCCGTCGCGGTACGGGGCAGCAGCGGCAGGCACAGCGCGTAGAGCACCACCACACCGAGTACGGCGAGGAGCGTGACGAGCACGCCGGCCCGTGCACGCGTGTGTCGTACCGACGGTCGGGAAAATCGTCGATACACCCGCCGCGCCGATCGCGTTGGTGAGCTGCTGTACGGCGTCGGAGGGTGACGCTGACACCGCTCGCCTGCTCCTCGGCGACGTCGCCGAGGGTGACCGCGAACAGTGAACCGAAGCAGCAGCCCAGCCCACAGACGAACAGCGGTACGGTCAGCAGCCCGGCGTCGAAGCCCCGGTGGCCGAAGAGGGACGGAGCCAGCAGCGGGTTCCCGCCGCGGAGCTGGTCCCGGACGAAGAGAGTCAGCAGGGCGGCGCCGAGCCCGACCGCGAGCGCCGACAGCGGCCGCCAGCCCTCGTTCGCGCTCTGCACGACGCCACCGAGCACCCCGAGCACCCCGAGCACCCCGAGCACCCCGAGCACCCCGAGCACCCCGAGCACCAGCAGGATCGCGGCCAGCGGGTCGATCGCGACGGCCCGCTGCCGTCGGTCGGCCGGCAGTGACCTCGCGGCGGCGAGCAGCACGGCGAGGCCGAGGACGAGGGTTGGCGACGAAGATCCCGCGCCAGTCGCGCCGCCCCGGTCCGGTCAGCGGTCAGCGGTCAGCGGAAGCCCGCGGTGACCGCCCGGTGGTCGCTCGCCGGGGTCCGGACGACGTCGGCGGACGACGCCGTGAGGCCCCGGTAGAGCACGTGGTCAGGGCGGATCATCGGCAGCGCCGCAGGCCAGGTGAACCCCGGCCCCTGGCCGGCGTCGGCCTGGGCGTCGCGCAGCAGTTCGGTGAGCGGCTCGATCACCCGGTCGGTGGTGGCCGTGTTGAGGTCCCCGAGCACGATGAGACGTCCGGCGTCGTCCTGACGCAGTTGGGCGGCGAGCGCGGCCACGGTGCGGTCCCGGGTGTCGGTGTCGCCGGCCCGGGCCGAGCCGAGATGTACGACGTAGACCACCACGTCGCCGTCGGGCGCGGCGACCACGGCCCGCAGGGCACGGGTCCAGGCCAGTCCGGTGTCCACCCCGACCTCGTCCCGGATCGGGAACCTGCTCCACAGCCCGACCGTGGAGACGGACACCTGGTACGGATACCGCTCCCGGAGCGTCCCGGACACCGTCCTGCGGGCGGCCTCGTCGAGTTCCTGCAGGCCGATCAGGTCGACGCCGGCGGCGGCGATGGCCGCGACCGTGCCGGCCGGGTCGGGGTTGCCGGCCCGCAGGTTCTGGCTCGCCACCCGCAGCCGCGCCGGGCCCCCGTCGCCGGACGGCAGCCAGGCCGTGCCGAAGAGCAGCACCCAGGCCACCGCCGGAACGACAACGGCGACGAGCGCGTTGCGGGACCGGCGCAGCAGGGCGATCAGCGCGAGGAGGGGAACCCCGAGGCCGAGGAAGGGCGCACCGGTGTCGACCAGGCTGCCGAAGCCCCGCACGTTGGGGATCAGCCGGTGACCGATCAGCAGCACGGTCAACACCGCGGTCGCGATCAGGATCAGCGTGCCGCGGCGACGCCATCCGGGGTCCGTCGCGTCCGACGGCTTGATCTTGCTCTCGGCCACCGACAGCATCGTACCCAGGCGACACCACGGGCGACCGGGAGCTGACGAGATCGGCGCGGGCCCGGCGTCACGCCCCGGCCCGCGCTGCCCCGGACACCCGGGCTCCACTGGCGCGCGCGTCCGTCGACCCGCCCCACTCCCGGGCTCCGCTGGCGCGCGCGTCCGTCGACCCGCCCGGTACCCGGGCTCCGCTGACGCGCGCCGCCGTCGACCCGCCCCCCGGGCTTCCAGACGATCATCGACATCCCCCGTTCACCCGAGGGCAAGGTGGCCCGAACACCGGGCCCAGCTGATCTTCAGCTCCGGCCCCCTCCGGCGCGGCGATTCCTGCCCGATCAGGGCGACGACACCAGCAATTCGGAAATTACGTACTTTCCGGTTCTCGACCTGATCTCGCCCGACCTTCGGCGATTGCCCAGTTGAGCAGGCAAAACTGTGTTATATGCCACCGCTGCGGGTGGTCCCTTCCTCTCAGCCGTTTCCTAACCTCGGCGGGTGCCTCACAAGGAACATGCTGATCACGCACCGCAGAACGAGACGGAGGGTGGCCGTTCGGAGGAGGTCACCTCAACCGACCGGCAGGTGGGTCGACACCGGGCGGAGAACCCGCGACGGTCGGGCCGGACCTGGCGCAGACTGCGCTCGGTGCTCGGCTCCGGCCCGGTACGGTTCGGGTCGGTCGCCGTGGTCACCTGCTGCCTCGGCACCGTCGCCTTCGTCGAGTCCCGGGCGGCCGACACCTCGACCCCACCGCCGCCGGCGCCGAACGTGCTCGCCGAGCGGAGGGCCGCCGCCGAGGAGGAGCCGGCGTCCCGGGGGAGCGAGCGGGCCGTGGCACCCACGCCGACCTCCACCGCCAGCCCGTCCCCCAGCCAGCCGACCGTCCGCCCCACTGCCGCGCGTACCCAGGTGACCCGGGCGAAGCGGCAGACCCGGCCCAGCCCGGTCGCCGGGCTCACCCAGACGCAGATGGACAACGCGCACGCCATCGTCCAGACCGGGGTGAGGCTCAAGGTCCCGCGTCGGGGCCTGGTGGTCGCCATCGCCACCGCCATGCAGGAGAGCAACCTCTACAACCTCGCCAACACCGGGGTGCCGGAGTCACTGGAGTACCCGAACCAGGGTGTCGGCTACGACCACGACTCGGTCGGGCTGTTCCAGCAGCGGCCCAGCTCCGGTTGGGGCACGGTGGCGGACCTGATGCGTCCCGCGTACGCCGCCGAGCAGTTCTTCAAGGCACTGCTCGCCATCCCCGGCTGGCAGGAGATGAGCGTGACCGGCGCCGCGCAGGCGGTGCAGGTCTCCGCCTTCCCGGACGCGTACGCCCAGCACGAGACACGGGCGAGCACGGTGGTCGGCGCCCTGGTCTGACCGGGGTACCCGATCCGACCTCCACCCGTCCCCCGACCCCGCTGGACGATGACGGCGAAGCGCGCACCCGCCCGCGAGAGCGACGGTGTCCGCCGACCCGTCGGCGCGGGGCCGGAGGTGGCACGGAGACGGTCGATCAGTGTCGGTGGTCCATGGTGGACGAGGCACCGACCGGCTCGGACCGTTCGGCCTCGTTCCCGGGCCGGGACATCGACGCACAGGGGATCGTGCGCAGGATCTCGTCCGCCCGCTCCGCCCGGAGTCGACGGGCGTGCAGGGCCGCCTCGAACTCCCGTCGTGCCTCTACCGCCTCGGCGTAGACCCGGTCGCGTACCTGGCGGGCCTCCTCGCGGGCGGCGGCCAGGTCGGCCCGGGCCCGGGCCCGGATCTCGGCGGCCTCCCGCTCGGCGGTGAGCAACACCTGGTCTGCCCGCACCGACGGGTCAGCGGCTCCGGCCGTCCCCGGACTACCCGGGCCCAGGCCCGCGGTGGCCTCGTGGACGGCCGCCTCCTGCGGCACGCCGTCCATGGCCGCCTCGTGCGCCGTGGCCTCGTGCGTCGTGCCGGTACGCCCGGCCGGGCCGGGCGCGGCGGCCAGCAGACCGCCCAGCCGGACGAGTTCCGCCCGCGCCCGGGCCAACTCCTGCTCGACGTCCGCGGCGTCCGTCGGCGCCGCCAACCGGGCCAGTCGCTCGCCCAGCTCCTGTAGACAGTGATCGATCCGGTCCTGGTCCCGAATCTGGTCGTAGTCGGCTTCCACGACGGAAAACTCCATGCTTCGCCCCCCCGGGCAGCTGATGACCCTTGCCACCTTTGAATCCTTGTCACCGGGGCAGGTCGGCGGGGCCGATGCGGAAAAATTGTTCAGCATCCGGACGGCCTTCGCGGACTGTGGGACAGCCGGCCGGGCGACCCGGCCCCCAGACCGCCGGAGAGCCGGCCGGACGACCGGCCCTCGGGGACCGCCGATCCGACGGCGCGGGCGGCCGGGCGACCACCGCCGGTCCGACGGCGCAGGCGACCCGACCGGACGACCATCTCCGGCGGGACCGGGAACCAAGACCGGACCGGATGGTCAGCGGCGTTTGGGGAGCACCACGATCTGGCCGAAGAACTCGTCGATCCGGCGGACGACCTCGTTGAAGTCGTCGAGGTCGATCGGCTTGGTCACGTACGCGTTGGCCCGGAGGCTGTAGCTGCCGAGTACGTCGTTCTCGGCATTCGACGTGGTCAACACGACGATCGGGATCGTCCGGAGGTCCTCGTCCCCCTTGACCTCCGTGAGCACCTGGCGACCGTCCATGCGGGGCATGTTCAGGTCCAGCAGGATCACGTCCGGCCGCGTGGCGCCCGAATGCCGACCCACTCCACGCAGGAACTCCATCGCCTCCTCGCCGTCACTGACGACGTTGATGGTCTTGGGTATGCCCGACCCGGCGAGGGCTTCCTCGATCATCAGTACGTCACCCGGGTCGTCGTCCACGACCAGGATCCGTACCTGGTTCGGTGCGGCTGCACCCATGAGACACCTGCCTCCGGTCGGCGGGAGGGTCGCGACGGCCACTGGCGCCGCCCTCCCGCGAAGCTCGTCCGGCAATCTATCGACCGTCGGGGTGGCGAGGGAACATTAGCCGATCATCGGTCACCCGCGGCTGCCGGGTTCTGGGCGGTTTCGTCATACCGGAGCAGTTCCGCCAGCCCGCTGATCCGTAACACCCGGTCGACCCGACCGGTCGCGCCGGTCAACCGGAGCCAACCGCCGCGTTCCGTCGCGAGGTCGTCGCCACGGACAAAGGCGGCGAGCCCGCTGGAGTCACAGAACACCAGGTCACCAAGGTCCACCAGGACGCGCCGATGACCGTCGTCGAACACCTTGTCGAGGGCGGCGTTCAGTTCCGGTGTCGTGGTGAGGTCAAGTTCACCGGTCAGTCGCACCCTCACGTACCGCTCGTGCGACAGGTGGCTCACGGAGAAAGCCACGACCCGCTCCCCTTCCGCCTACGCTCTCGTAGCTGACGAGCGGCCCATAGTTGCAGTCAGGCAAGTATACGCATGCCCTAGATCAGCTCCACCGGGCCCGGACACGCCCGGCACTCCCCGGTCGACCGTCCCGGTCTGTCCAGAAATCGAGTGATGTCGATTCCCTGACCGGCAGCGGTTTGGTTCCGGACATCGGGGGGAAGGCGCCACACCGGAAGCCCGCCGCCGACGGCAGACACCACGGCACCGGCGTGCCCAGGCCGGCGCGGTTCGCGCCGGAACGGACACGCCGGGACAGAGCGCGACCGGCGGGGGTGCACGGGACGGTCGCGCAGGGCGACGCCGGACATCCGACCAGGAAGAGGGCAGTCATGGCGGTACGGAAGGTTCCGACGGTCACCCTGCCGTCCGGGGAGGCGGTACCGGCGCTGGGTCAGGGCACCTGGGGCATGGCCGAGGACCCGGCACGGCGGGACGACGAGATCGCGGCCCTGCGTACCGGTGTCGACGCCGGCCTGACGGTGATCGACACCGCCGAGGTGTACGCCGACGGCCGCGCCGAGGAACTCGTCGGTACCGCGCTCGGCGACCGTCGCGAGGAGATCTTCCTGGTCAGCAAGGTCTCCTCGGAGCACGCGACCGCGATCGGGACACTCGACGCCTGCCAACGCAGCCTCGAACGGCTCGGTACCGACCGGATCGACCTCTATCTGCTGCACCAGCGGGGGGACGCGCCCCTGCCGGAGACGGTCGAGGCGTTCACCACGCTGATGACCAGAGGACTGATCCGGCACTGGGGGGTCAGCAACTTCGACGTCTCCGACGTGGTCGAACTGACCGGGATCCCCGGCGGCACGGCGGTCGAGACCGACCAGATCCCGTACAACCTGACCCGCCGGGGCATCGAGTGGGATCTGCTCCCCCGCTGCCGGGCGGCCGGGCTGCCGGTGATGGCGTACTCACCGCTCGAACGGGGACGGATGCTCGACCACCCGGTCCTGGCCCGGGTGGCGCGCCGGCACGGCGCCACCCCCGGCCAGGTCGGTCTGGCCTGGCTGCTGCGCCAGGAGGGGGTCTGCACGGTGACCAAGGCGAGCACTCCGGACCGGGTCCGGGAGAACCGCGCGGCAGTGGACCTGGACCTGACCGAGGACGACTTCGCCGAACTCGACGCCGCCTTTCCGCCGCCGGACGGCCCGCGCCCACTCGAGCTGCTCTGACGGTGAGCATGCCGTTCCCGCGCGGGCTGGGCCGAGTGGCACGGGTCCGTCCGAGCCGCGCCCCGTGCGGGCCGCGCCCGGTCAGGCTCCCGCCGTCGGTTCCAGCCGGGCCGGTCGCTTCGTCGGCTCGGCGCCGAGGTCCTCCGGCCGGGCGGCGTCCTCGGGCTCACCGTTCTCCGGTGGTTGGAACAGGTACCGGACGAAGTCGCCGCCCGACTCGTTCTCGTCCGCGCCGGGCCACTGGCCCACCGAGTCGACCCCGACGACCTCCCGGCTGCCGTGGTCACTCTCCTCCAACAGCGCCCAGACGGAGACCGGGTACGAGCGGGTCGTGTCCGGGTCGAGGCGCCAGCGGGCGTACCAGCCGGGCCGGGCGGGCACGATCTCGACGATCCTCTTCATGGTGACCTTCCCTCCGGTACCTCGGAAGTGCCACGAGCTGTCCCGATCATCGGCGCCACCGGGGTGAGCCCTCCTCACCCCGCCGAGATGAGCGCGGACCCGCCCGGCCCCGGCCGAGCGCGCGGGGCGTTTCGCCGATGCCGCCACGGGAAGGCAATCCGAATCAGGCCGCCCGTGGGTGGCCCCGGCGAGGGCCGCACGGCCGGGTTCGTCCGCCGTTCACCGCCGGCACGGCCCGGAGCACGCCGGGCGGGGTGTGCCGGTCGTCGGGCGACGGGCACCGACGGCCTGGTCCGATGGTCGCGACACGCGGAGCGAGGCGAGGTCATGGGAAAGCAGATGGAGGGCGACAACCAGCGGCGCCGTACGTTGGCCAGGCAGGCCCGCCAGCGGGGTCGGCGACCGAGTGAGGTCGGCGCCACCCTCGGTGCCGACAAGCAGATCGAGAGCCTGGACAGAAGCCGCCGCAACGGTCCACCGCCGTCGGGTGCCCGCAAGCCGAGCACCGAGCGGGGTGGCCCGACCACTCCCCCACCGGCTCCGGCGGAGCGACCGATGCCGCTGCCCGATGAACCGGCGACCGCCGGCCCGGGTGTCGCCGTCATCACCTACCGGGACCTGGTCTCGGACGTCGGGCGCCGCGCCGGTGTCGACTTCGACCAGGCCCGGGCGGCGGCCGAGGCCACGGTGACCGCGCTCGCCCTGGCCCTGGACGTCGCCGACCGGCAACGGCTGCTCGACGCCGTGCCCGGGCAGCTCTGCGACGAGGGTTCCCTGGGATCCGGGAACCGGCGCCGGGACCTGGCCGGCTTCCTCGACGAGGTCGCCCGGCTCAGTCGACGTACCCCGGAGCAGGCCCGCTACCAGGCCCAGGCGACGCTGAGCGCCCTCGCCGAGCAGGACCGGGAGCTGATCGAGTCGCTCGACCTGCCCGAGGATCTCCGTGACCTGCTCGGACCGCCGGCGGCCGGCGGCGGTCTGGTCGACCCGACCGGGGCCACCGCCGCCCTGACCGACGACGAGCTGCGGGACGCGCTGGCCACCCTGCCGTACTGGTCGGGGGACCGGAGCCGGCTGACCCGCACCATCGAGTTGCCGGCGGAGAACCTGGACCGGGTCCTGGGCCGGCTGGCCCGGTTGCGGCCGGACACCGGCCGGGGGCCGAGCATCGGCCGCCAGTCGCCGAACACAGCGGTGATCACCGTCCGGACCCGGGCACTGGACGCGGTGACGGCGCTCGACGTCGACCTGGCGCACCAGATCGACGACGCGGTCGACGAGGTCGCCGCCGGCCTCGCCAGCCCCTGAGGCAGGTCGTGACGCCACCGGCGGCGTGCGCCGGTCAGCCGGTCGTGCACGCCGCCGGCGGCGCCCGGTCAGTCGGTGGTGTCGCCGAGTGATTCCAGCAGTCCCCGGAGCGTCCGGGCGAGGTCCTCCCGCTCGGCCGGGGCGAGCGCGGCGAGCAGCCGTTCCTCGGTGGCGACGTGGTCGGGCAGGACCCGGTCGACGAGGGCGCGACCCTCGTCGGTCAGGGCGACCAGAACGGCCCGCCGGTCGGCCTCGCTCGGGGTACGGGTGACCAGCCCGCGCGCTTCGAGACGGTCCAGGCGCTGGGTGATCGCGCCCGAGGTGACCATCGCGGCGCGCATCAACTCGGTCGGGGTGAGCCGGTACGGCGGTCCGGCCCGCCGGAGGGTGGCCAGTACGTCGAACGAGGCTCCGTCGAGTCCGTGTGTGGCGAACGTGCGTTGCAGTTCGGCGCCGACCAGGCGGGAGAGGCGGGACAGCCGTCCGATCACCGCCATCGGGGAGACGTCGAGTTCGGGACGGTGCCGGGCCCACTGCGCCAGTACGAGGTCGACATGATCTGCCACGCCGTGAGCCTAGCGAATATCTTAGCGGTGAGGTAACTCACCACGCGGCGGCCTTCATTTGTCTTAGCGGTGAAGTATTTTTCCTTAGTGCTAAGAAATCGAACGTCCCTGGTCCTGTTCACCGCGTTGGTCCCGATGATCTGGGGCACCACCTACCTGGTCACCACCGAACTCCTGCCGCCGGGGCGCCCGCTGCTCGCCGCGACCGTCCGGGCACTCCCCGCCGGCCTCGCGCTCGTCGCGCTCACCCGGCGACTGCCCCAGGGAGGCTGGTGGTGGCGGGCCGCCGTGCTCGGCACCCTCACCATCGGCGCGTTCTTCGCGCTGCTCTTCGTCGCCGCGTACCGGCTGCCCGGCGGGGTGGCGGCGACCGTCGGCGCGATCCAGCCGCTGCTCGTCCTCGGCCTGGCCAGCGGCCTGCTCGGCGAACGCCTCCGCACCCGTACGGTGGTCGCCGGATTCGCCGGACTGGCCGGCGTCAGTCTGCTGGTGCTCCGGGCCGACGCGCGGCTGGACGCGGTGGGCGTCGCCGCGTCGGCGGGAGGAGCCGTCTGCATGGCGCTCGGGGTGGTGCTGAGCAAGCGCTGGCCCGCGCCGGTACCTGTCCTGGCCAGCACCGGGTGGCAGCTCGTCGCCGGTGGCCTGCTGCTGCTGCCGGTGACGCTGCTCGTCGAGGGACCGCCGCCCACCTCGCTGACCGGATCGAACCTGGTCGGATACGGCTACCTCGCGATCGTCGGCACCGCCCTCGCCTACGTCCTCTGGTTCCGCGGCATCCGGGCCCTGCCGTCGACCAACGTCACGTTCCTCGGCCTGCTCAGCCCCGTCATCGCCACCGCGCTCGGCTGGCTCGTCCTCGGGCAGGCGCTCACCCCGACCCAGGCAGTGGGCGGACTGATCGTCCTCGCCTCCGTCGTCGTGCCACAGCTCCCCCGGGTCGACGTGCGGAACCGCCGCCGCGACCCCGGCGGGGCACGGCGACACCGCGACGGTCAGGGCGACGTGCGCGGCGGGACAGACGGCGGCGCGCGGCTGCCCCGACTGCGCGACGGCCGGACGCCCCGAGCCCGGACCGCCGCCTGACCAGGCGGACCGGCGACCGACAGCCGGCGGACGGGCGAGCCGGCGACCGCCGGAACAGCTCACCGCCCACGGATCACCGAGACGTTGGCCGGCCCGGAGAACCGGGGTCCGACGGGGGCATCCCCCAGGAGAGGAAGAACGAGAGCATGAGGATCACCGTGTTCGGCGCGGCGGGCCAGGTCGGCAGCCGAGTGGTGGACGAGGCCGTGTCCCGGGGCCACCAGGTCACCGCCGTCCCACGCGTCCCGGAGCACCCGATCGGGGTGGGTCAGCGCCGGACCGGCCGCTCGGGGGCGGCACTCTCCAGCGGCACCGCGTTGGCCGGCACCAGCCCGAGCTGCACGGCCTGCCGGGTCAACGCCGCGTCGAGCAGCCAGTCGGCGCTCACCCGGGCCCGGTTGCCCGGCATCGCCATCAGGTGGTAGCCCCGGGTCACCGCCTTGGCTGGCAGCCCGGACAGCGGCACGTGCAGCGGGTTCGCCGCCGCGTCGGTGCCGCCCAGGTCGACGACGAACCCGAGGTCGTGGTGCCGGTACGGGCGCCGTCTGCCCTGCCCGTAGGAGGCGGCGACGTTGTGCGCGGCGAGTTTGCCCTGCCGCTCGGCGTGCTGGGCGGTCATCGCGGTCAACTGTCCCGGTCGGGTCAGGTCCGGTACGGCGGCGGCGTCGCCGCAGGCGAAGATCTCCGGGAAGCCGGGCACGTTGAGGAACTCGTCGACGACCAGCCTGCCCTTCTCGGTCTGCAGGCCGAGGTCGGCGACCAGCGGGTCGGGGCGTACGCCGACGCACCAGATCAGGGAGCGGGTCGGGACGTACTGACCGTCGCTGAGGCGTACCCCCTCGGCGGTCGCCTCGGCGACGGTGCAGCCCATCCGTACGTCGACCCCCCGACTGTCCAGCACCCGCCGGGCGGTGTCGGACATCCGCTGGTCCAGTTCGGGCAGCACCCGCTCGGCGACGTCGAGCAGCAGCCACCGTGGGCGTACCCCGAGCCGGGGGTGCTGGGCGGCGAGCGCGTCGGTGAAGAGCTGGCCGTGCGCGGCGACCTCGGTACCGGTGTAGCCGGCGCCGACGACCACGAAGGTGGTCCGGGCGTCCCGTTCCGCCGGGTCGTCTGTCGCGTCCGCCAGCTCGATCTGGGAGACGACGTGGTCGTGCAGGTACAGCGCCTCGGGCAGGCCCCGGAAACCGTGGGCGTGCTCGGTCACCCCGGGGATGGGCAGCAGTTTGTTGACGCTGCCGACGGCGAGGATCAGCCGGTCGTAGCGGAGTTCGCCCGGGTCGCCCTCGGCGCCGGTGTAGTCCACCCGGCGGGCCTTCAGGTCGACGTGGTTCGCCTCGCCGATGACGGTCCGCACCTCGGGCAGCGATCCGGCCAGCGACACGGAGACCCGGCTGGGCTCCAGGATCCCGGCGGCGACCTCCGGCAGCAGCGGGAGATAGAGGAAGAAGTCGGTCGGGTTCAGCAGCATGATCTCGGCCTGTCCACGGGCGATCCGGGACAGGTGCTTCGCCGCGTGGTAGCCGGCGAACCCGGCCCCGACGATGACAACGCGCGGTTTTGTCATGCCGCCGCCGTTCCCGGTCACAAGCCGGGCAAACCTCGGGATGGCCCTGACCAGCGAGGACGGATCCGGGGGTCGCAAACCGGTCGAGCCGGCACATCCGGCACGTTGACAGTCACGGCCGCCATTGATGACCATGACACATGGCCATCCACGACCTTCAGGGCGACGGACCCACGAGGCCCAGCCGCCGCACGTTCCTGTCCGCCGCCACCGTCACCGCCGCCGCGACCGTCACCGCCGCCGCCGCGTCCCCGGGCACCGCCGCCGCCGCGCCGGTGGGGATCGGTGCCCCGGTTCCGGGCCGGCCGGTCCGGCCCCAGCCGCCCGACCGGGAGCTGCGGGACCTGCTCCGGGAGATCGACCAGCGCCGGATCGAGGCGATCGTGCGCCGACTCGCCGCCTTCGGCACCCGGCACACCCTCTCCAGCCAGGACGATCCGCAGCGCGGCATCGGCGCCGCCCGGGACTGGATCCACCAGCAGATGCAGGGGTACGCGGCGCGCTCGGACGGCCGGATGACGGTCGAACTGCAGTCGTACATCCAGGAGCCGGCGTCCCGGATCCCGGTACCGACCCGGATCACCAACGTGGTCGCGACACTGCGCGGCGAGACCACGCCGGAGCGGATCTACGTGGTGACCGGCCACTACGACTCGCGGGCCAGTGACGTCATGGACGCCACCAGTGACGCGCCGGGCGCGGACGACGACGCTTCCGGGGTGGCGGTACTGATGGAACTGGCCCGGATCATGGCGACCCGACGCAGCGAGGCGACCATCGTCTTCGCCGCCGTGGCCGGCGAGGAACAGGGCCTCTACGGTTCCGGGTACATGGCCCGACAGTTCAAGGCGGCCGGCGCGGACGTACAGGGCATGTTCAGCGACGACATCGTCGGCAGCTCCCGGGCCGACGACGGCACCCGCGACCGGCGTACGCTGCGGCTCTTCGCCGAGGGGGTGCCGACCGCCGAGACCCCGGCCGAGGCGAACACCCGACGCTCGGTCGGCGGCGAGAACGACTCCCCGACCCGCCAACTGGCCCGGTTCGTCAGCGACGTGGCCGACAACGACGTCACCGGGATGAACATCCGGGTGATCTACCGGCGGGACCGCTACCTGCGGGGCAGCGACCACATCTCGTTCCTGGAACAGGGGTACCCGGCCGGCCGGTTCACCGAGCCGAACGAGGACTTCGCCCACCAGCACCAGGATGTCCGGGTCGAGGACGGCAAGCAGTACGGCGACCTGCCGGAGTTCTGCGACTTCGAGTACATCACCCGGGTGGCGAAGGTGAACGGGGCGGCGCTCTGGTCGCTGGCCCAGGCGCCCGGCACCCCGAAGGGCGTGGTCATCGTCACCACGAACCTGACCAACGACACCACCCTGCGTTGGCAGCGCGGCACCGAACCCGACCTGGCCGGTTACGAGATCGTGTGGCGGGAGACCACCGCACCGGAGTGGACCCACGTCATCGCGGTCGGTGACGTCACCGAGGCCACCATCGACCTGTCGAAGGACAACGTCTTCTTCGGCGTACGGGCGGTCGACAGTGCCGGCCACCGCAGCCCGGTGGCGTTCCCCCGCCCGGGTAGCTGACCCGTCCGGGTCAGGCCGGTCCCGGCGGTGCGACCGGGACCGGCCGACCCGGCGTTCAGCCGGCGAGCGCGACCGGGGCCGGCCGGAGCCGTACCCGGACCGGGGTGCCGGGGCTGAGTTCGGCCAGCCGGTCGCTGCCGACCTGCGCGACGACCGGCGTGCCGTCGGCCAGGGTCACGCTGACCCGGCTGATCGGCCCGAGGAAGCTGGCGGCGACGACCCGGTCCGGGCCGTCCGCCTCGGGCAGCAGTTCGACCGCCTCGGGGCGGACCAGGGCGGTGACCGGCGCGTCCGGGCCGGCCGGCGCGCTCTCCGGTTCGACCAGCGGCAGCGTCTGGGCGAGGATCCGCACGGTGCCGTCGGCCCCGGTCCGCCCCGGGATCCGGTTGCTCAGCCCGACGAAGTCGGCGACGAACGCGGTCGCCGGCCGCTGGTAGATCTCCGCCGGGGTGGCGAGCTGCTCCAGCCGGCCGCCCCGCATCACGCCGACCCGGTCGGCGACGGCGAGCGCCTCCTCCTGGTCGTGGGTGACGAACAGCGTGGTGGTGCCGACCTCCAGCTGGATCCGGCGGATCTCGTCGCGGAGCTGGACCCGGACCTTGGCGTCGAGCGCCGAGAGCGGCTCGTCGAGCAGCAGCACCCGGGGCTCGATGGCCAGGGCCCGGGCCAGCGCGACCCGCTGCTGCTGACCGCCGGAAAGCTGGTGGGGATAGCGGGCCGCGTGCCCGCCGATGCCGACCAGTTCCAGCATCTCCGCCGCCCGCTGCCGGCGCTGCGCGCCGGGCCGGCCCCGCAGGCGCAGCCCGAACTCGACGTTCTGCACCGCGGTCAGGTGCGGGAAGAGGCTGTACGCCTGGAACACCATGCCCATCCCGCGCCGGTTGACCGGACGGTCGGTGATGTCCTCGCCGTCGACCAGCACCCGGCCGGCGTCCGCCTCCTCGAGGCCGGCGAGTACCCGCAACGCGGTGGTCTTGCCGCAGCCGGAGGGGCCGAGCAGGGCGACCAGTTCGCCGGGGGCGAGGTCGAGGTCGAGTCCGGCCAGCGCGTGGGTGCCGCCGAAACTGCGGCGCAGCCCCTCGAGGCGTACCGGCACACCCTGGCGGGCCGGTGCCGGGCCCGGTTCGGTGGCGACGATGGACGCGGTCATGAGGTCTCCTTCGCGGGGGTGCGCCGCCGGCCGTCGCCGACGAGGGAGAGCAGCAGCAACAGGACGAAGGCGAGCAGCAGGGCCGCCAGCGAGACCGCCACCGACATGGTGGCGCTGCTCTTGCCCAGCAGGTTCACCGCGACCTGAAGGTTGGTCCGGTTGAGCAGCGAGGCGATGGTGAACTCGCCGAGCACCAGCGCCACGGTGAGGAAGGCCGCGGAGAGCACCGCGGAGCGGATGTTCGGCAGCACCACCCGCCAGATCACCGTCGTCCAGCCGGCGCCGAGGCTGCGGGCCGCCTCGGCGAGGGTACGGACGTCGATCGCGGACAGCCCGGCGTCGATCGAGCGGTACGCGTACGGCAGAACCAGTACCGTGTACGCGAAGGTGAGGGTGAGCGGCGAGCCGCCCAGGAAGTACGTCACCCAGGCGTAGACCGGGGCCAGCCCGACCACCAGCACGATCGCCGGGATGGTCAGCGGGAGCAGGCAGAGGAACTCCACCAGCCGGCGCAGCCGGGGCAGCCGCAGCCGTACCCAGATCACCGTCGGCACCAGCAGGACCAGGGTGAGCAGCACGGTGAGCAGGACCAGTCCGAGGGAGGCCCGGATGCCGCTGGAGAGGTCGGGATAGGTCTCGGTGAGTGCCGGCCAGGCGACCAGCAGCCGCCAGGTGTCCAGGCTGAGACCGCCGGTGCCCCGGGTGGTGAACTCCAGCATGGCCAGCAGGGGAAGCAGGAAGAAGACCCCGAGCACGGTGAGGACGATCCAGCGGAACGCCCGCTGTCGCCGGGCCCGGCGCCGGATCACCCCAGCCACTTCGCGCTCCGCTTCTGCACCAGGGCGTAGAGCCACATGACCACCGCGACCACCACGATCATCCCGAGGGCCATCGCCTTGCCCAGGTTCTGCTGCCCGAGTACCACCTCGCTGGTCAGCGCCCCACGGATCTGCAGCGGCACGATCGGGCTGCCCTGGCTGACCAGCGCCGCCGCGGTGGCGTACGCGGAGAAGGCGTTGGCGAACAGCAGCAGCGTGGCGCCGAGGAACGGCGGGGCGAGCAGTGGCATCCCGACCAGCCGCCAGTACTGCCAGGTCGAGCCGCCGAGGCTGGCCGCGGCCTCCCGCCACTGGGGCCGGATGCCGTCCAGCGCGGGCAGGAAGACGATCACCATCAGCGGGATCTGGAAGTAGCTGTAGACCAGCAGCAGGCCGGGCAGTTCGAAGAGCCAGACGCCGGAGGCGTAGATGTCGACGCCGACCCGGTCGCGGAGGAACTCGGTGACGAAGCCGCTCAGCCCGATCGTCGCGATGAAGGCGAAGGCCAGCGTCACGCCGCCGAACTGGGCGAGCACCCCGGAGGCGGCGGTCACCACCCGGCGGAGCAGGCCGTCCGGGCGGGCGGTGACCAGGGCGTACCCGAGCAGGGCGCCGAGCACCGCGCCGACCAGCGCGGTGACCGCGGAGAGCAGGATGCTGCGCCCGAAGGCGGCCAGGATGTACGGGTCGCCGAGCCGGGCGAGGTTGTCGAGGGTGAAGCCGCCGTCGTCGGCGGTGACCGCCCCGACGGCCACCACCAGGGTGGGAATGGCGAGGAAGAGCACGATGTACGCGAGGAACGGGACGACGCCGAGCAGCGCGCCGCCCCCGGAGAGGCGGACCCGGCGCCGGGCCGGGGTGGGCCGGACCCCGGGCGCCTGCGCCACGGGGTCCGGCCGGTGGGTGACAACCGTCATGCCCGGGTCAGCCGATCGTCTTGGCCCAGTTGGCGGTGAGGATCTCCTTCGCCTTGGCGGTCTGCGCCTCGGTGAGGAAGACCGGCTGGCCGGTGGTGGCCGGCAGCGCGCCGTACGCGGTCTGGTCGATCGTGCCGGCCTTCGCCATCGCCTCGGCGCGGACCGGGCGGGCGCCGCCGGACAACCAGAGGTTCTGTCCCTCGTCGGAGTAGAGGAACTCCTGCCAGAGCCGGGCCGCCGCCGGGTGCGGGGCGTCGGCGTTGATCGCCTGTACGTAGTACGAGCCGACCACCGCGTTCTCCGGTACCACGGTCTTCCAGTCGGCCTTGCCGGCCAGCTTGGCGCCCTGGGCCACGTTGAGGTAGTCCCAGTCGATCACGACCGGGGTCTGGCCGGACTCGATGGTGGCCGGGGTGGGGTCGACCGGCAGGAAGTTGCCGGCCCTCTTGAGCTGGCCGAAGAAGTCCACACCCTTGCTGATGTCGTCGGCCGAGCCACCGTTGCCCAGCGCCGCCATCACCACTCCGCTGAACGCCGCGCCGGCCTGGGTCGGGTCGCCGTTGAGCGCCACCTTGCCCTTGTACTCCGGCTTGAGCAGGTCGGCCAGGCTCCGCGGCGCCGGCACCTTGCCGGCGTCGAAGCCGATCGACATGTAGCCGCCGTAGTCGTTGACCCAGGCGCCGTCGGCGGCCTTGAGCGCGGCCGGGATCTCGTCGAACGTCGAGACCTTGTACGGGGCGAACATCGACACGTTCGCCCGGGCGACCGCGTCACCGAGGTCGAAGACGTCTGGCGCGCCGGCCTGGCCCTTGAGCTGGTTGGCCGCGTTGATCTCGTCCTGGCTGGCGGCGTCCGGCTGGGCCGAGTTGACCTTGATGCCGTACTTCTCGCCGAAGGCCTTGATGATCGCGCCGTAGTTGGCCCAGTCCGGCGGGAGGGCGATCACGTTCAGCTCCCCCTCCTTCTTGGCCGCCTCAATCAACTTGTCGAGTCCACCCAGGTCGGCCGCCGTGGTGGCGGTGGCTGCCGGGCTGTTCGTCTCCGCACCGGCCTTCTCGGGCGGCGCACAGGCGGCGACACCTACCAACCCGGCGGACGCCGCGAGCACCGCGACCGTACGGGCAACCGCGAATCGCACTTGCTTTCTCCTTAGCCGTTTCGTCGGCGCCCTGCCGCCCGACTCCGCTGCTGCGGTCGGGTGGTGCGCGCCCGGCGGCCATACTGCCCGGTCCCGGTGTCCTGACCAGGAGAGAAGACGACGTGTGGGTGAACGGTCGACGGTGTTCCGGAGAAAGGTGGTGACGAAAGGCGTACCGGCACCGACAGCGGTCACCGTCGCCGCGTGACGACGGCCCGTCCGGGCCGGGGCGGCGGGTCACCGTCGGTGCCCGCGACGAGCGCGCTCAGCTGTTCGGGTCGCGCCGGGCGAGCCACATCTCCAGGCCGTCGAGCAGTCGTTCCAGCCCGAAGGTGAAGCCCTCGTCCCAGGACCGTTCCAGGTCCGTCGCGTCCGCGCCGAGGTCGCGGCGCCACCGGTCGTAGTTCGGGTGGTCGGCCCCCACCCGCTCCAGGTGCGGCTCGAGTGCCCGGACCGCCTCGTCGAACGACTGGCCGGAACCGCTGGTGCTGTTCCGCACCGCGGACACCATGGTCGCCGAGCCGATGGCGTGGGACATCAGCAGCGAGCTCACGTGGGCCAACTCCATGCCCGAGAAGCCGGCCGCCGCCAGGAGCGCCACCGTACGCTCGCCGATCCGCAGCGCGTTCGGGCCGAGGTTCGGGCGTACGCCGAGCAGGCCGATCACCCAGGGGTGGCGCAGCAGCATGGTACGGAAGCCGGCAGCGAGGACCGAGGCGCCGATCCGCCAGCCGGTGTCGCCGACCTCCGGGACGTACACCTCCCCCATCACCTCGTCGACGGCGAGTTCGAGCAGCTCGTCCTTGTTCGCCACGTACCAGTAGACGGAGGTGGCGCCGGCGCCGAGGCGGGTGCCGAGGCGGCGCATGCTCAGCCCGGTCGGACCCTCGGCGTCGAGCAGCTCGATCGCGGCACGGACGATCTGCTCGCGGCTCAGGGTGGGCTGCTCGCCCCGACCGCGGGGCGGACGGGTCCAGACCGAGTTGGTGAAGTGGTCCGACTTCGGGGGCATCCGGGCGTCCTCTCGACCCGGTCATCCTACCGACCCTCGTACGCTGTTCGAGAGTCCTGTACGGTGTGCGAGAATTCTCGTACACCGTACGATCGGAGATCGTCGTGACCGCTCCCCACCCGCGTCGATGGTGGATCCTCGGCGTGCTCTGTCTGAGCCTGCTCGTGGTCGTGATCGACAACATGGTGCTCAACATCGCCATCCCGTCGCTGATCCGCGACCTCGGCGCGAGCACCTCGGACATCCAGTGGATCATCGACTCGTACATCCTGGTCTTCGCCGGCCTGCTGCTCACCGCGGGCAGCCTCTCCGACCGGCACGGCCGACGCCGTGGCCTGGTCATCGGCCTGGTCGTCTTCGGCGGCGCGTCCGGCCTCGCCACGCTCTGTCAGACACCCGGTCAGCTGATCGCCGCCCGGGGCCTGATGGGCGTCGGCGCCGCGTTCCTGATGCCCGGCACGCTCTCCGTCCTGACCACCGTCTTCGACGACTCCGAACGCAAGAAGGCGATCGCCATCTGGAGTTCCGTGCTGATGCTCGGCGCGCTCGGCGGTCCGACCGTGGGCGGACTGCTGCTCGAACACTTCTGGTGGGGCTCGGTGTTCCTGATGAACATCCCGATCGCCGTACTCGGCGTCGTCGCCACCCTCCTGATCATCCCCGAGTCCCGGGGACCGGCCAGCCGACCCGACGTGCTCGGCGCACTGCTCTCCACACTCGGCATGACGGCCCTGGTCTGGGCGGTCATCTCGTCGGTCGGGCACGGCTGGTCCGCGCCCCGCACGGTCGGCGGACTGGTCGCCGCCGCCGTACTGCTCACCGCCTTCGCGCTGTGGGAGCGGCGGGTCGCCGAGCCGATGCTGCCCATGTCGCTGTTCCGCGACCGGAACTTCGGCGGGGCCAGCCTGTCGATCGTGCTGCTCTCGTTCTCCGCCGGCGGTGTGATGCTCGCGCTCACCCAGTACCTGCAGTTCGTGCTCGGGTACGGTCCGATGCGGGCGGGCCTGGCGTTCATTCCGATGCTGGTGACCGTGGTGGCGTTCAACGGCATCGGGGTCGTGGTGGACAGACGGCTCGGCAGCCGGGTGGCGATCGCCACCGGCCTGCTGCTGATGGCCGCCGGCTTCGCGGTGCTCGCCTCCACCGGGTCGACCGACGGTTACCCCAAACTGGCCGTGGCGCTGGTCGTCATCGGAATGGGCAGCGGGATCACCGGTCCGGCCGCGGTCGGCACGCTGCTGGCGGCCCTGCCGCCCGAACGCGCCGGTGTCGGCTCTGCGGTGAACGACACCGTGCAGCAGGTCGGCGCGGCGCTCAGCGTCGCGGTGCTGGGCAGTGTGCTGACCGCCGCGTACGCCGCCGCGCTGCCCCGGGAGGTCACCGGCCCGGCCCGGGAGTCGATCGGCGAGGCGCTGCGGATCGCCGCCCTCACCGGTGACGGCGAACTGGTCCGGCTGGCCAGGAGCGCTTTTGTGGACGCGATGTCCACCGGCGCGATCGTCGGGATGCTGGGCGGCGTCGCCGCCGCGATCGTCGCGGTGGCCGTACTGCGTCCGAAAGCGACCCCGGCCGCCCCGGTGACCCCGACGACGGCGGTACCGGCCGAGGAGGACCTGACCGTGGCCCGCTGACCCCGGTCAGTGCGCCACGGCGGCCAGGGTGTGCCAGAAGGTCGTCTCGACGTCGTGCAGCAGCCGGGCGTACCGCCGGGCATGGGTCAGCGGCCGGCCGGCGTCGAGCGCCTCCTGTGCCGCCCTGACCGCCTGCTCCGCCAGACCGGGGGCCGGGGTGGCGAAGAAGTCCAGGAAGGCACAGGAGGTGTCGTCGAACCCGTAGCGCTCACGCAGTGCCCCGGCGAGCGCCGCGCAGTACCCGCCCCAGGCGGCGAAGTTCGCCACCAGCGCGAGCGCGGCCCCGGCCGGATCGGCGTTCAGCGCCAGCCAGGCGACGTACCCGGGATACGCCTGGCAGCCGGCCTGCGGTTCGTACGCCGCGAGCGCCGGGCCGGCCATCCCGGCACCGGCCGCCAGCGCGGAAACCATCGGGAGCACCAGGTTCTCGCCCTGTGCCAGCGTGGTGAAGAACTCGACGGCGACCGGTTCCTCGGCCCGCGCGGCGAGCAGCAGGAAACTGCGCCGGTCGCTGGGAATGATGTGTCGCTCCTCGGCGGCGAACGCGGCCACCGACGCCACCGGTGCCCGTCCCTCGACCACCGCCGCGACGAACGGGTTGGCCAGCGGGTCGATGTCGGCCCGGGCACGCATCGTCTCCAGCAGTTCCCGTGCTCCGGTTGTCATCTCGGCCCTCCCACCGCTCGACGCGACCGTCCCGACGGTACCGGCCGCCGGACCTCCCGGGGTCGACAACGCCGGCGGGCACCAGGTGCCGCCCACGGTTCCGCACCACCTGCGGGCCGTCCGGTCGGGACCTACCTGCGGAACTTCCAGTACGGACCGTTCGGGGCCATCATCGGTGCCAGCCCGAACCGCTGCTCCGGCGGACGGCCGTGCTCGATCAGGGCGTACAGGTCCGCGACGACCGAGCGGTGCTCCAGCACGTACGAATGGCTCAGGAAGTCGGTGTCCAGTTCGCTGACGTCGATGGTGTCGACGCCCTTCACCACCACCAGGCCCGGTCCGGCCTGACCGGCGCGGGGATGCCGGACGAACTGTCGCGCGGCGGCCAGTGCCCGGTCCCGCGCGGAGGTGTAGAGCGTGTAGCGCTCGGCGGTGCCGGTGAACGCGGCGGCCCGGTCGGCGAAGACGCCGGCGTCGACGTCCGGCGCGGCGAAGACCACCTGCCCGAGCCGGTAGGTGTCCAGGGCACTCAACGCCTCGCTGAGGATCCGGTTGCCCATGCTGTGGGCGACCACGTGCACCCGCCCGCCGTCCTGGTCGCCGGTCACCGCCCGCAGGAAGGTACGGAAGTTCCACTGGCTGGCGGCGGCGTTCTCCCCGTCGACGAAGTACGACAGGGTCTCCCCCTCCGACGGCCAGCTGTACAGCACCGGGACGCCCGTGAAGTTGAGGTCGTAGGCGAGCTGGGCGGTCCGGCGCACGGCGTCGGCGAACCCGACGTTGAAGCCGTGGACGAACACCAGGAGGTCCGGTCGCGGCGCACGGGTACGCAGCCGGGTCAGCACGTCGGTGAGCTCGCCCGCCCCGTCCAGTTCAAGATGGCTCGCCCGGTCGGGCCGGAACCACAACCGCCAGCCGCGGGGCCTCGGCAGTCGGCCCATCCGGTGGTCGTCCGGGATGCTGACCCGGGCCACCCCGAAACTCAGGGTCCGGGCCCGCTGGCTGCCGTACCGATGTTCGGCGCCCGCGACCCCGGTGGGCGACCGGTCGGTGACGTACCCGATCTCGACCTGGCTGTGCCGGATCCGGCGCAGCCCGTCGTCGAGCCGCGGACCGGGACCGCGCTCGATCGTGTCGATCAGGTGGTCCAGTTCGACGTACACCCGGTTTCTGAGCGCCGGCACACCATCGAGCAGGGCGCGGATACGGCGCTGCGGCAGTTCGGTGGCGGCCCCGACGCCACCGTCCAGGGCACGGAGTTCGTCGAGCAGTTCGGGTTCGATCGCCGCCAGCTCGGGCGGGACCTCCTTCGGGTCGTCCGGCCAGGCCCGGGCGATGGCGTAGGCCAGCAGCTCGGAATCTTCCATCGTCTCCACCCACGCGTTCGGGAACCGGCCCCTCGACAGTAGACAACGGGAGGAACCGGCGGGCCGACCCGAGCGCCGACGCCCGGCCCGTCGGCGAACCACCGCTGGTGGCCGCGCCGGACGGTTCAGACCCGCCACCGGGCCGGTCCGCCGGGCGCCGGCTGGTAGCGGAGGAACCGGCCGGTGTGCAGCGAGGCCCGCAGGTGCGCGCCGGCCAGCGGCGCGGCCGACTCGACCCGGGTGACGGCCGTCCACAACGCCCGGGTGGCGCTGACCCGGGCCCGCTCGGCCTCGCCGGTCCGGGGCCGGGTCCGACCGCCCAGCCCGGTGGCCCGTCGCAGTTCGGCCAGCAGGGCGGTCCGTTCCGCCTGGACACTCGTCGCCCGGTCCACGTCGCCGGCGCGGTCCGCCGAGGCCAACTGTTCGTCGAGAAGCCGCAACCGGTTCCGGTACGCCCGACGGGCGGCCTCGTCCAGCATCGGTTCACCGTCCGGGACCCGCAGACCCGCACCCCCGGCGACCAGGTCCAGTGCGGCGATCTCCGTACCGGGTGCGGCCAGCAGGCTCCTCAGGTAGTGCAGGCCGCGCGCGTCACGCAACCGGACCGACTCGGTACCGGCGTCGAGCAGCCAGTCGTCGCCGTCGCGAACCAGCCGCCACTCGTCGGCCACCCGGTCGTCGGCCGGTGGGGTGAGGCTGCCCAGCAGGCCGGCCATGCCGAGGCGGGCCGCGATCACCCGGGCCCGCGCGAGGTCGTCGCGCGCCAGGTCACGGTCGGTGGCGTCGGGTCGCCCCCGCCCGGCACCGACCTCGGCAGCGTCGGCCCGGGCGGACCGGGCGTCGGCCCGGGCGACCAGGGTGTACGCCTGCCAGGGCAGGGCGCCGATCCGCCGCTCCAGCCGTACCGCGTCGTCCAGATGGGACAGCGCCTGGTCGGGGCGGCCCAGCCGGACGGCGAGCCGGCCGAGATAGTCGTCGACCGGACCGGTGATCGTGTTCGCGCCACCCCAGACGACCAGCCGTCCCCGGTACGGCAGCAGGGCGTCGTACAGCGCCTGGGCCGCCTCGACGGGGCCGGTACGGCAGGCGACCACCGCCAGGTCGGCCAGCGCCCCCACCCAACGCGGTCCGGAGCCGGCGAGCACCGTCGGCAGCAGCCGCTCCAACTCCAGCGCCGCCTCGGTGTCGCCACCGGTCTCGGCGAGCGTCCGGGCGGCGGTCGCCTCGAAGAAGTGTCCGGGCAGGCGCCGGGCGAGGCCCCGCAGGATCGACACCTCCGCCGTACCGACCTGGCCCCGGAACATGGCGAGCCGGCCGTACAGCGAACGGGTCAGCCGGTCGGTGTCGGCGAGCCCGACCCGCCGTCCCCGCTCGGCCACCTCGGCCGTCAGGGACTCCGCCTCGGCGAACCGACCGCGTACCGTCGCCAGCATCGCCTGGCGGGCCAACACCACCACCGCCGCCTCCGGGTCGCCGGCCAGTTCGGCGGCGCGGGCGTACCCGGCGAGGGCGGTCTCGGCCGCGACCAGGTCGCCGAGTTCGGCCAGGGCGGTGAAACTCCAGAAGAGTCCGCGCAGTTCGAGGGCGGTCTCGCCGGCCCGGCGGGCCTGCGCGACGATCTCCGTCGCGGTACTCAGCCGTTCCCGCACCGCCGCCGGATCCCAGAGGGCGTGCAGTCGGGCGTCGAGAACCTCGGCGACGGTACCGGGACCGCCGGTCAGTCGGGCCAGCGTCAGAGCCTCGTCGACCAGTTCACGTCGGCGGTGCGCGGCCGACGGGTCACCGAGCAGTTCGCGGGCGAGCCGGGCGAGCACCCGGGCCCGGGTGGCCGACGGCGACGGCCGTCCGGCCGCCTCCTCCAGCAGCCGGATCAGTCCGACGTCGAGGTCGAGGAACTCGGCCCGGGACGGGCGGGTCAGGGCCAGGTGGACGACGGAGTCGGCGGTGACGTCGAGCCCGGCGAGTTCCCCGGCGAGGTTGATCGCGGCTCCGGGCAGACCGGCCGAGGCGAGCCACAGCGCGTGCACCGCGTCGGCGGGCAGCCCGGGCAGCAGTTCGGCGAGTTCCGCCTCGGTCAGGCCACGCAGGCGCAGCTCGGCCGCTGTCGCGACCGGTTCCGCGGCGGTGGCGAGCACCGCGGTCGCGCCCGAGGCGAGGCGGGCGGCGAGCCGGGCCAGGAAGGCCACCGCCCGCGTACCGGCCTGGTCGAGGTCGTCGACCACGATCAGGCGTGGACCGCCGTCGGCGATCACCCGGGCGGCCCGCTCGAGGTCGTCGGGAGCGGGCGGATCCGACGGCTCCGGGCCGGACGGCGGTGCGGCGCCGCCGAGGTCACCCAGCACCTGCGTCCAGAGCCACCGACCGGTGCCGGTGCCGGTTGCCCGGACCACCGGTAGGTGCCGGTCCCGGGCCTGTCGCGCGGCCGCGTCGGCGAGGGCCGTCCGGCCGGAGCCGGGCGGGCCGGTGATCACCAGCAGGCCACCCACCCCGGCCACCGCCCGGTCGAGCAGCTGCCGCACCAGGGCCAGTTCGCGGCGGCGTCCGATCAGGGCCACCGGGTCAGGGTACGTGCCGGTACGCGGCGATCGCCTGGTAAGGCCCCTGTCCGGCGACCGGCCCGGTGCACGTCGAGGGCCGGGGCAGCCCGCCAGGACGTCGGCGACGGTGCTACGCCGACCCGTTCGACGGGCCGGCCAACAGCCGGGCCAGCGCGTCCGGGTGGGCCAGGTGCGGAAAGTGGCCGCTTCCGGGCAGTACGGTGATGGTGACCTCGGGCAGGTTCGTCTCCAGCCAGCTCCGGTACGCCGGATCCGGCTCCGCGCCGGTCACGTACCGGTAGGCGAGGCCCCGGGACCGGATGGTGGCCAGCTCGGCGGTCCGCTCCGCGGCGAGTTCCTCGGCCGGCCGGGACAGCACCTCGTCCCAGTAGCCGAGGAGCAGGTCCGGCCGGGGTGTGGTGGCGGTCCGGACCAGTTCGCGGGCGGACGGCGGCAGTTCCTCGATCCGCATCCCGCCGAGCATCGTGTTCCAGACGTCCCGCCAGTCCGGGCCACGCAGCACCGGCTCCATCCGGCGCAGCACCGCCGCGAAGCCGCCCACCAGCAGCGGCTGGTCGACGTTGACCACCCCCCGGGCCGGGTACGTGGCGGCGTAGCAGGTGGCCAGCACCCCGCCGAGCGAGTGCCCCACCAGCACCGGCGCGTCAAGGCCGGCGGCGGTCACCGCGCCGTGCACCACCTCGGCGACCTCGGCCGGGCGGTAGGAGTCCCGGCGGGGTGACCCCCCGTGCCCGGGAAGATCGACAACCAGGGTCCGCCGCCCCGGGTCGACGACCGCCAGTTCACGCAGCACCGGTCCCCACTGACGCCGGTCGTAGGTCAGTCCGTGCAGGAACACCAGTGCGGGCCGGTCACCGCCACCGCCGGCCCGGTCACCGGCCAGTTCACCGAAGTACCGCCGCTCCGCCTCGTACATCCCGCCTCCTCGCGCTCACGTTCCACCCGATGGGCGTAACGAGGGAGTGCACATCCGGTACGTGCGCCGGATCACAGCCGGGGCGGATGGCACGGGCACATCGGCCCAGCGTTTCTGCATCCCTCGATCCAGAAATGGCCCCTCACCGCCGGTGCTACGTGTGCGAGGGTCACCCGCCGCGTTCGGTTCCGGACGCCTCCTCGGCGAGCTCCGGGGCGGGCCGCGCGCCGACGCCGGCCGGTGGCCGCCGTACGGTGCGCAGGTAGGAGTAGCCCTGGACCAGGGCGGAGACGACGCACCCCGGCACGAAGCCGTACTGCGTGGTCAAGACCGCGTACGTGATCCAGCAGAGCTGGACGGCGGCACCCAGCAGCCAGCCCACGCCGTGTCCTCTGCCCACCGCGTAGAGCGCGGTCACCTGCAGGGCGGTGAGGATCCAGGCCCAGGCCGGTCCGAGGCCGAGGCCGTGGTCGCGCCGGGTCGCCGCCATCACGGCGGAGAGCACGGCGGAGCCGGCGAAGGCCGCGATCATGGAAAAACGCGCGGTTCTGTCCATAAATACCACCTCGCCCCGGCTGTCCCATTGATGCAACGAATGACCGTCGGTGGATGGCGTCGTCGCCACCCGGGACCCCCGGCGGGCCGGAACAACCGGCCCCGGTCGAATGACGCCGGCGCGGAGGGGTAGACGCTGACGTGGCCAACGACCGGATCGCCGACCACGGGCTGCTCGCGGACGGGCGCAGCGCGGCCCTGGTGGACCGGAACGGTTCGGTCAACTGGTGGTGTCCGGAACGGTTCGACGCGCCCTCGGTCTTCGCCCGGCTGCTCGACCCGAACGGCGGTCACTGGTCGCTGCGCCCACGCGGGCGGTTCGAGGTGCACCGCTCCTACCTGCCGGGCACCCTGGTGCTGCGCACCGTCTTCCGCACCGGACAGGGCGAGGTGACGGTGACCGACGGGCTCGCGCTGGAGCCGGGTGCCCGTGGTCACCAGATCGGCCGGCGCTCGCCGCGCGCTCTGGTACGGGTCGTCGAGGGAGTCTCCGGCGTCGTACCGATGGCGATGTCCTACTGTCCCCGGTTCGAGTACGCCCGCCGGGACGCCTACCTGGTCCGTCGGGACGGGACACTGCGGGCCACCGCCGGCCCGACGACGCTGACCCTGGACGCCAGTCTGCCGCTGGCCTCGACCGCCGGAGAGGCGACCCTCGACTTCGAGGTCCACGCCGGACAACGGGAGACCTTCACGCTCCGCTACGCCCCGACGTACGGGGAGGCGCCGGCCGTGCCGACGGTGGACGACCCGGACCCGCTCGCCGAAACCGTGCTGGGCTGGCGGTCGTGGGCCGAGGAGCATCCGTTCCAGGGCAGCTACGCCGAACTGGTCCAGCGCAACGCGCTGGTGCTGCAGGGGCTCACCTACCAACCGAGCGGCGCGGTCGTGGCGGCGGCCACCACCTCGCTGCCGGAGGAACTGGGCGGTGACCGCAACTACGACTACCGGTACGCCTGGCTGCGGGACTTCTGCCTGACGCTACGGGCACTCTGGGTCGCCGCGTGCCCGACCGAGGCGGGCCGACTCTTCGACTGGGTCGCCTCGGCCGTCGGTCGGGTCGGCGGGAGCCAGGTGCCGATCATGTTCGGTGTGGAGGGCGAACGGGAGCTGGACGAACGCACGATGGAGACGCTGCGCGGCTACGCCGACAGTGCGCCGGTCCGGGTGGGGAACGAGGCGTGGCGACAGCGGCAGCTCGACGTACTCGGTGAGGTGCTGGACGCGGCCTGGCGGCTGCGGGACCATCTCGACCCGATGCCAGAAGAGATCCGGGACCTGTTGCGCGATCTCGCCGACCAGGCGGCGACCAGTTGGCGTGAGCCGGACGCCGGGATGTGGGAGGCCCGGGACGCCCAGCGCCACTATCTGTCGTCCAAGGTCTACTGCTGGGTGGGGCTGGACCGGGCGGTGCGGTTCGGCGAGCGGCTCGGCGACGCCGACGACCTGGCGCGCTGGACGCGGCAACGGGACGAGGTCCGGGAGACGATCCTGCGGGAGGGCTGGAACGCCGACGTCGGCGCCTACACCGGTGCGTTCGGGTCCGACCGGCTGGACGCGAGCGTGCTGGTGATGCCGATCATCGGTTTCCTGCCGGCCGCCGATCCCCGGATGCGGGCCACCATCAATCTGATCGACCGGCGACTCGGCCACAACGGCCTGCTCCGCCGCTGGGACGGCGACCCGGCCACCTTCCACCTCTGCTCGTTCTGGCTGGCGCAGTGTCTGACGCTGGCCGGCGAGCGGGACCGGGCCGCACGCCTGTTCGAAATCATCGCGAGCAAGGCCAACGACCTGGGACTCTTCGCCGAACAGCTCGACCCGCGCACGGGCGAGCAGCTCGGCAACTTCCCACAGGCGTTCTCGCACATCGGGCTGATCCTGGCGGCCTGGCAGCTCAGCACCGCGTCGACCGGCGCGACCTACTCCGAGGAGGGCTACCCATGACCGGACGGCTCAGCGGGATGACCGCACTCATCACCGGATCGGACTCCGGCATCGGACAGGCCACCGCGATCGAGTTCGGCAGGGAGGGCGCGGACGTGGTGGTGCACTACCTGACCGACCACGACGGTGCCGAGCACACCAGGGAGCAGGTGGAGCGCTCCGGGCGGCGGGCCATCGTCGTACAGGGCGACATCAGCGACGAGCATCAGGTCGGCTCGATGTTCGACGACGCGTTGTCCGAGTTCGGCGCACTGGACGTACTGGTGAACGACGCGGGTGTGGACGCCTCGGGCATCCCGGTGATCGATCTCGACACCGAGACCTGGGACCGGGCCATCCGGGTCAACGTCTACGGCGCGTTCTTCTGCTCCCGGCGGTTCGCACAGCACCGCCGCGACCAGGGCGGCGACGGAAAGATCATCAACATCACCTCGATCCACCAGGAGGTCGCCCGGGCCGGCGGCGCCGACTACGACGCCAGCAAGGGCGCACTGCTGAACCTGGCCAAGAGCCTGGCCCTGGAACTCGCCCCGATGGGGATCAACGTCAACAACATCGGGCCCGGCATGGTCCTCACCCCGTTCAACCAGAAGGCGATCGACGACCCGAAGTACCTGGAGGAACAGGTGCAGAGCATCCCGTGGAAGCGGGCCGCCCAGCCCGAGGAGATCGGCCGGCTCGCCGTCTTCCTGGCCAGTCACGACGCCGACTACGTCACCGGTTCGACGTACTTCATGGACGGCGGCCTGATGCAGAACCAGGGCCAGGGCGCCTGACCGGTCCACCGGCAGGCGGCGGACCGGCGCGGTGGCTAGGCACGCGGCAGGCGCAGCCCGTGCATGCCGCCGTCGACGGCGAGCGAGGTGCCGGTGGTCGCGCCCGCGGCGGGGCTGGCCAGGTACGCCACCGCGGCGGCGACCTCCTCGGCGCTGACCAGCCGCCCGGTGGGCTGCCGGGCGGCGAGTCGGCGCTTCTCCGCCGCCGCATCGGCCGCCCTGGCCAGCAGCCGGGCCACCCACGGGGTGTCCACGGTGCCGGGCGCCACGCTGTTCACCCGGATGCCCTCGGAGACCAGGTCGGCGGCCATCGCCCGGGTGAGTGAGTGCACCGCCCCCTTGGATGCCGAGTAGAGGGCCCGTTGCACCAGCCCGGCGGTGGCCGCGATCGAGGAGATGTTCACGATCGCCGCCCGGGCGCTGCGCCGCAGGTACGGCAGCGCGGCGGCGGTGGTACGGACCACGCCGACGACGTTGACGTCGAGCACCCGGTGCCACTCCGCGTCGTCGTTCTCCTCGACGCTGCCGACCGCGCTGATGCCGGCGTTGTTGACCAGGATGTCGATGCCGCCGAACGTCTCGGCGACCCGGGCCATCGCCACCTCCAGCGCGGACCGGTCGGCCACGTCGGTGACCACGCCCAGCGTGTCGCCGCCCGGCTGCCCCGGGTCGAGGTCGAGCACCCCGACCTTCGCGCCACCGGCGGTGAACGCCGCCGCACAGGCCGCGCCGATGCCGGACCCGCCGCCGGTCACCACGGCCACCAGACCGTCGAAGTCACCCATGCCCTACCTCACTCCATTTCCGTCGACGGGGATCAGGACCACGCGGACCCGTCCGGATAGCGGTACCCGGCCAGCGTCTCCGGCCGCATCCGGGCCGAGAAGCCGGGCGCGGTCGGCACCCGGTACGCCCCGTCCACGACCACCACCGGGTCGACGAAGTGCTCGTGCAGGTGGTCGACGTACTCGATGGTGCGGTTCTCCATCGAGCCGGAGACCGCCGCGTAGTCGAACATGGACAGGTGTTGGACAAGCTCGCAGAGGCCGACGCCGCCGGCGTGCGGGCAGACCGGGACGCCGTACTTCGCCGCCAGCAGCAGGATCGCGATGTTCTCGTTGACCCCGGCGACCCGGCAGGCGTCGATCTGGACCACGTCGACCGCCTCGGCCTGCAGCAGTTGCTTGAAGACGATCCGGTTCTGCACGTGCTCGCCGGTGGCGACCCGGATCGGCCGTCCGCCCGGTGCGGCCCCGGCCAGCGCCCGCCGGATCGCGGCGTGTCCGAGTACGTCGTCCGGGCTGGTCGGCTCCTCGATCCACCACGGCTCGTACGGCGCCAGCGCGGTCATCCACTCGACCGCCTCGGCGACGTCCCAGCGCTGGTTGGCGTCGACGGCGATCCGAACCCTCGGGCCGACCGTCTCCCGGGCCAGGGCCAGCCGGCGTACGTCGTCGGCCAGGTCGGCGCCGACCTTGAGTTTGATCTGCTGGTAGCCGTCCGCCACCGCCTCCTTGGCGAGCCGGACCAGCTTGTTGTCGTCGTAGCCGAGCCAGCCCGGCGACGTGGTGTACGCCGGGTAGCCGGTCCGTTCCAGTCGGGCGATCCGCTGCTCGCGGCCGGGTCGGGCCGCCTCCAGCAGTTCCAGAGCCTCGGCCGGGGTGAGCGCGTCGGTCAGGTAGCGCCAGTCCACCAGGTCCACGATCTGCTGCGGCCGCAGGTCGGCCAGCAGCCGCCACACCGGCTTGCCCGCCACCCGGGCGGCTAGGTCCCAGGCGGCGTTGACCATGGCCGCGGTGGCCAGGTGGATGACCCCCTTCTCCGGACCGAGCCAGCGCAGCTGCGAGTCGGAGGTGAGTCGGCGGGCGAACTCGCCGAGGTCGTCGACGTCCTGCCCGACGACGAGCGGGACGAGTGCCTCGATCGCCGCCCGGCACACCTCGTTGCCCCGGCCGATGGTGAAGGTGAAGCCGTGCCCCTCGGGCCCGGCGTCGGTGCGCAGCACCAGGTAGGCGGCCGAGTAGTCCGGGTCGGGGTTCATCGCGTCGGAGCCGTCCAGCTCCCGCGAGGTGGGGAAACGGATGTCGTACGTGTCGACCGCGGTGACCCTCATGCCGCGGCCCGTACCACGGAACGCTGCCGGCCGAGGCCGTCGATCTCGAGTTCGACCACGTCACCGTCGGCCAGGTACGGGTACCGCCCGGAGAGCGCGACACCCTGCGGGGTACCGGTGTTGACCAGGTCGCCCGGTTCGAGCACGGTGTACTGCGAGAGGTACCAGACCAGGTACGCCACGTCGAAGATCATGTCCGCGGTGCTGGAATCCTGCCGGAGATCACCGTTGACCCACAGCCGCAGTCCGAGTCGGCCCGGGTCACCCACCTCGTCCGGGGTGGCCAGCCACGGCCCGAGCGGGTTGAACGTCTCGCAGGACTTGCCCTTGGACCACTGGCCGCCGGAGACCTCCAGCTGGAACTCCCGCTCCGAGACGTCGTTGGCGACCGCGTACCCGGCCACGTGCGCCAGCGCCGCCTCCGGCGACTCCAGGTAGCGGGCGGTACGGCCGATCACCACGGCCAGTTCCACCTCCCAGTCGGTCTTCGTCGACCCGCGCGGGACCAGCACGTCGTCGTACGGGCCGACCACGGTGTTCGGCGCCTTGTAGAAGATGACCGGGGACTGCGGCGGCTGGACCCCCGACTCGGCGGCGTGCGCGGCGTAGTTGAGCCCGACGCAGAGCACCACCCCCGGTCGGGTGATCGGGGCGCCGATCCGCTCTCCGGTGACGTCCCGCTCGGGCAGTCCGGCCACCAGGTCGGCGTCACCGGCACCCGGGTCGATCCCGCGTGCCCCGGCCAGGCCACCCGCCGCGAGGAAGGCGCCGTTGATGTCCGGGGTGACGCCGGACAGGTCGAAGTACCGACCGTCCACCTGGGCCACCGGACGCTCCGCGCCGACCGGGCCCACCCGCATGTACCTCATTCGATCTCCAACTGGTAGGTGCTGACTGCCGTGCTGTGGAAGATGTCGTCGGGTGTCCCGCCGAGAATGGCCCCGATCGCGGCGAGGACCTCGGCATAGGAGGCGGCCACCTCGCAGACCGGCCAGTCCGAGCCGAACATCAGCCGGTCGGGGCCGAAGAGCTCCACGGCGGCCACCACGAACGGCCGCAGGTCCGCGACCGTCCAGTGGTCCCAGTCCGCCTCGGCGACCAGGCCGGAGAGCTTCGCCACCACGTTGGGCCGGGCGGCCACCGGGGTGATCAGTTCACGCCACCGGGCCAGCCCGTCGGCACCGGCCCGGACCTGCGGTTTTCCGAGGTGGTCGAGGACGAACCGGCTCTCCGGCAAGGCGTCGGCGACCCGGGCCACCGACGGCAACTGCGCCGCCCGGACCACCAGCTCGTTGACAAGTCCGGCCGCCGCCACGGTACGCAGTCCGGCGCGGACCTCCGGCCGGTCGAGGTGGTCGTCCGGCTGGCCCTGCACCTGGTCCCGGATCCCGACCAGCAGCTCGCCGCCGGGGCCGGCCCGGTGTCCGGCGACCACGTCGGCCAGCGCCGGGTCGGTGAGCGACGCCCAGCCGACCACGCCGACGATCTCCGGGGTGTCGGCGGCGGTCGCCAGGAACCCCGTCGTCTCGGCCGCCTCACACCGGCCGGCCTCCACCAGCACGGTCCGGTCCACGCCGGCGATCCGCAGGTTGCGACGCAGCTCCTCGACGCCGTAGTCGCGGCGGATCCGGGCCAACGCCGGATCCGCCAGCCAGCCGTAGTCGGCGGTCCAGAGGTGCTGGTGCGCATCGGTGATCACGGCAGGGGCACCTCCTCCGGTAGCAGGCCCTCCCGGCGCAGGTCCCGCCAGAGCTGGCCGGGGATCTCGTGGCCGAACATCGCCACCGCGTCGGCCACCTCCTCGGCCGAACGGACGCCGACCAGCACCGTCGCCACCGCCGGGTGGGCGAGCGGGAACTGCACCGCGGCGGCCCGCAGCGGTACGTCGTGGCGGGCGCAGACCGCCGCGAGGGCCTGGGCGCGGGCGAGCAGTGGTGCCGGTGCCGCCGTGTAGTCGTAGGTCGCCCCCGGTCTCGGGTCGGCGAGCAGTCCGGAGTTGTAGACCCCGGCGGCGATCACCGAGACACCGCGCTGCCGGGCCGACGGCAGCAGCTCGGCGAGGCCGGACTGGTCCAGCAGGGTGTACCGACCGGCGAGCAGCACACTGTCGAGGTGCCCGGTCCGGACGAAGTCGGCCAGCATCTCCGCCTGGTTCATGCCGACCGAGACGGCGCCGATCCGGCCCTGCTCGCGCAGGCCCGCCAGGGTCGGCAGCGCCTCGGCGACCGCCTGGGCGTAGTGCTCGTCGGGGTCGTGGACGTGCAGCACGTCCACCCGGTCCAGGCCCAGCCGGTCGAGACTCTCGGCGTACGACCGCAGCACCCCGTCGGCGGTGAAGTCCCAGGCCGGTTCGGCGCCGGTCGGCTCGGCCCAGATGGTGCTGTTCTGGTCGGCGACGCCACCGCCGTCGGGCGCCGAACCGCCGTCGGCGGTCGGGGCGGGCTCGAGCACCCGACCGACCTTGGTGGAGAGGGTGAACTCGTCGCGAGGCTTCCCGGCCAGCACCCGCCCGGCACGACGCTCGGAGAGCCCGTTGCCGTACAGCGGCGCGGTGTCGAAGTAGCGCAGTCCCTCCGCCCAGCCCCGCTCCACGGCGGCGTACGCCTGCTCGTCGCCGACCCGGCGGTACAGGCCGCCGAGCGGCGCCAGCCCGAGCCCGAGCCGGGTCACCTCGACGTCGCTGCCGCCCAGCCGGGTCCGGTCGGTGTGTCTCATGCTGCCCTCTCCTCCCCCGCCCCGTCCGGGCCGGCGTGGATCAGCCGGATGATCGCCTGGCTCATCCGGCCGTAGTCGTGGTCGTTGGTCAGTTCGCCGCGCAGCGTGAAGTCGTTCAGCACCGCGATCCGGTCGGCCAGCGTGACGATCTCCGGCAGGTCGGAGGAGATCAGCAGCAACGCCAGGCCCGACTCGGCCAGCTCGGCAATGAGCTGGTGGAAGGCCGCCTTGGTCCGGACGTCGATCCCGACGGTCGGCTCGTCCACGATCAGGATCTCGCACCGGGCGGCGAGCCACTTCGCCAGGCTCACCTTCTGCTGGTTGCCGCCGGAGAGCTGGCCGGCCAGCTGTCGGGGCGAGGCGGCGCGGATGCCGAGCCGGTCGGTGTACTCGGCCACCAGCCGCCGCTCGGCCCGCTCGGTCACCAGACCGGCCCGGGCCAGCCGTCGCCACACCGTCACCCCGATGTTGCGGGTGATCGGCTGCTCCAGGAAGAGCCCCTCCTCCTTGCGGTTCTCCGGGACGTATCCGATGCGGTACCGGCGCAGCGCCTCGCCGACGTCGCGGATCCGGACCGGCCGGCCCCGCACCTCCACCGTTCCGCCGGTGATCCGGTCCAGCCCGAGCAGCGCCTTGGCCAGTTCACTGCGTCCGGCCCCGACCAGTCCGTAGAGGCCGAGGATCTCGCCGGGGCGTACCTGCAGGGAGATGTCGCGGTGGCCACGGGCGGTGCTCAGGTCGCGCAGCCGAAGCGCCGGTTCCGTGGCCGGGTCGACGTGCCGCTCGGCGAGCCGCACCGAGGCGTACGCCCGGCCGACCATCAGGTCTACCACCTGGTCCTGGGTGTGGTCGGCCAGCGGCTCGGCCTCGGCGACACTGCGCCCGTCGCGCAGCACCGTCACCGTGTCGGCGACCGCGAAGACCTCCTCCAGCTTGTGACTGACCAGCACCACCGCGTGGCCGCTGTCCCGCAGCTTGCGCACGATGGTGTAGAGCCGGTCGGCCTCGTCCCCGGTCAGCGAGGCGGTCGGCTCGTCGAGCAGCAGCACCCGGCTGTCGACGCTGAGCGCCTTGGCGATCTCCACCAGCTGCGCCTGGGCGACCGAGAGGTCGGCAACCGGCCGATCCGGGTCGAGGTCCAGGTCGAGCAGGTCCAGGCAGCGCCGCGCCTCGGTACGCATCCGGGCCCGGTCGACCAGACCGGCCCGGCGCGGCAGGTGGTGCAGCACGATGTTCTCGGCGACCGAGAAGGCCGGGATCAGGTTGCGCTCCTGGTGCACCACGCCGATGCCGGCCCGCTGGGCGTCCAGCGGGCCGCTGAGCCGCAGTTCGGTGTCGTCGAGCAGGATCCGGCCGCCGTCCGGGCGGTACACCCCGGTCAGGATCTTGACCAGGGTGCTCTTTCCGGCGCCGTTCTCACCGAGCAGCGCGTGCACGCTGCCGCTGGCGAGCCGCAGGGTGGCGCCGTCCAGCGCGCGTACCCCGGGGAACGTCTTGACCAGGTTCTCGGCGGTGAGCATCATGACGTCCTCCGCAACAGCCGCTGCCGGACGGTGCCGAGCAGCACCGCGCCGAGCACCACGGCGCCGACGATCAGGTCGATCCAGCGCCGGTTGATGTCGAACTGGGCCTGCATCACGTCCACCAGCCGGATCAGGAACGCCGCCAGGCAGGTGCCGACGACGCTGACCACACCACCGGTGAGGGCGACGCCGCCGATGATCGGTGCCGCGAAGCTCGGCAGCAGCAGGTCGTCGCCGATGCTGGCGTTCACCGAACCGGAGGCGGCGACGGTGAGCACGGCGGCGACGCCGGCGAGCAGTCCGCTGAGCCCGTGCGCCACGACGACGGACCGGTCGTTGGAGACCCCGGAGAGCCGGGCGGCGAAGGGGCTGCCGCCGGTGGCGAGCAGTTGCCGGCCGGCGACGGCGCGGGCGAAGAAGACCGCCACCAGTCCCGCCACCGCCAGCGCGACCAGGAAGACCACCGGCAGCCCGAGCAGCGAGGCCGAACCGAACTCCCGCAGCCCGGCCGAGTAGCCCTGGAAGGTGTCGGGGCCGTTCACCCCGTACCGCAGGCCCTCGAAGATGGTCATGGTGGCGAGCGTGACGATGAAACCGTTGATCCGGGTGAAGACCACCAGCAGCCCGTTGAGCAGGCCGGCGGCGAGCCCGACGACGAGCGCGCCGAGGATCGCCAGCGGCGCGGGCAGGCCGGCCTCCAGCATGAGCCAGGCGGCGACCATCGCGCAGAGGCCGGTGAGGGTGCCTACCGAGAGGTTCATCTGGCCGATGGCCAGGACCACCATCTGGGCCAGTCCGATGACGATGGGGACGGCCAGGAACCGGAAGAACGCGCCGAGCGTGCCGCTGGAGAGCAGGTTGCCGCCGGTGGCGACGGCCAGCGCGACGAATCCGGCCAGCGCCAGTACGGCGAGGGTGAACTCGGGACGGCGGCTGACGGCCCGCAGCCGGACGCCGCCCCCGGCGGGCCGGGCGGTGGTGGTGGTCATGCCCGTGCTCCTCTCCGCTCGGCCACGACGTGGCGGACCCGGTCCAGCGAGAGTGCCACCAGCAGCACCAGGCCGATGTAGAGCTTGAGCTGGTCGAGCTGGAACTGCAGCAGGTTCAGTCCCTTGTAGATGACCTGGGTGAGGGTGGCGCCGAGGACGGTACCGAGCACGCTGACCGCGCCGCCGGCGAGCAAGGTGCCACCGAGCACCGGTCCGAGGAACGACGGCAGCAGGAACTGGTCGCCGATGCTGGCGGAGAAGGCGCCGTTGTTGGCGGCGAGCAGGAAGCCGGCCAGTCCGGCGAGCAGTCCGCTGAGCGCGTGCGCCTGCACCACCCGGTCGCGGGTCGGGATGCCGGAGAGCTGCGCGGCCCGGCTGTTGGCGCCGGTCATCAGGATCTCCCGCCCGACCCGGGTGTACCGGAACAGCAGCCCGACGGCGAGCGCGGCGGCGAGCGCCAGCGGTACGACCAGCGGGATGCGCGGCCCGCAGATCTCGCCCATGCAGTAGTCGGCGAAGGTGTCGTTGCGCAGCGCGGTCATGCCGGCGGGCTGGCCGGCGAAGGCGACCCCGTCGGTGAACCGGGTGTAGAGGATCGTGATCAGACCGACCAGGGCGAAGTCGAGGGCGAGCGTGACCACGAACGAGTTGACCCCGGTACGCGAGATGATCAGCCCGGCGAGCGCGCCGAGCAGCGCGCCGACGGCCAGTCCGATGATCAGTCCGACGATGAGCGGCACGCCGAGCCGGTCGTAGGCCAGGCCCGTCGCGAAGGCGCTCATCGCCGCCATCCGCCCGACGGCCATGTTCATCTGGCCGAGCGAGAGAACAGCCAGCTGGGCCAGCCCGACCACGGCGTAGACGCTGATGTCCGACTGCAGCGGCACCAGGGTCAGTGTGGTGTCCAGGAAGGCCGGACGCAGCGCGGTGAAGAGCACCACCAGGCCGACCAGCAGCACGACCAGTCCGACCCGGGGGTTGGCCCAGAGCGGGATCCGGGCCGGCCGGCCCGACGGTGGTGTGGCCGAGGGCGGGGCCTCGGGGGCGGCGGTCCGGGTGGTCACCGGACCCTCCGGTCGTCGATCGCGTCCCGGTCCCAGTCGATGCCGAGCCCGGGGGTGTCCGGTGCCAACGCCTCGCCGTCGACGATCCGGATCTCCTGGCGGGTGATCGCCCGCAGTTGCGGGATGTGCTCCAGGTAGCGGCTGTTGGGCACCGCGCAGCAGAGACTCACGTGCAGCTCCATCAGGAAGTGCGGGCAGACCGGTACGTGGTACGCCTCGGCCAGGTGCGCGACCTTCAGCCAGGGCGTGATGCCGCCGATCCGGGCCACGTCGACCTGGACGATGCCGGCGGCCTGGCGGTGCAGGTATTCGCGGAACTGGGTGACCGAGTACATCGACTCGCCGACCGCGACCGGGATGGTGGTGGCCGCGGCGAGCGACTGGTGCCCGGCGACGTCGTCGGCGGGCAGCGGCTCCTCGAACCAGTACGGGTCGGCCGGTTCGAGCAGGCGGGCCCGACGGGCCGCCTCGGCCGCGGTGAGGGACTGGTTGGCGTCGACCATCAGGTCGAGGTCCGGCCCGACGGCGGCCCGGACGGCGGCCAACCGGTCCGCGTCCTGCACCGGTGACCGGCCGATCTTCAGTTTGACGCCCCGCCACCCGGCGGACTGGCTGGCCTTCGCGCCGGAGACCAGTTCCTCGGTGCTCAGGTGCAGCCAGCCGCCCTCGGTGTCGTAGAGCGGGACGCGGTCCTTGGCGCCGCCCGCGAGCCGCCACAGTGGCTGGCCCGCGGCCCGACACCGCCAGTCCCACAACGCGGTGTCGACGGCGGCCAGCGCCAGCGACGTGATCGCCCCGACGGCGGTGGCCCGGGTGGCGGCGAACAGGTCCCGCCACACCGCCTCGACCCGCTGCGGGTCCGCGCCGACCAGCCGGGGCAACAGGTAGTCGCGCAGCATCGCGAGCACCGCCGTGCCGCCGGTGCCGATGGTGTACGAGTAACCGGTACCTCCGCCGCCGTCGTCGGTACCGATCTCGACGAAGACGGTCTCCTGCTTGAGGAACGACTGGACCGCGTCGGTCCGCACCGTCTCGACCTCCAGGTCGACCAGGTACGCCTCGGCGTGGGTGATCGCGGGCAACACAGCTCCTTACCGGGCGGGTCGGGCCGTCGTCGGCTCCTGTCACGGCGGTGGCGGGCGACGGCGGACCGCGCCCGCCCCGGCCCGTGTACGGTCAGCCGCAGCGCAGGTACTGGCTGTCGAACGCCTTCCGCAGTTCGTCCGTCTTGGCGCTGCGGTCGGCCTCGTAGCTCGCCACGTTCGCCGTGGTGACCACGAAGGAGCCGGAGTCGACCACCACACCCGGCTGGCTCATGGTGCAGCCCTCGGAGAGTTTCAACAGCGCGTACGCCCCGACCGTCGCCTGCCCGACCGGGTTCTGCAGTACGGTGCCGGCGACGGAGCCGTCCCGGATGCCGGCGAGGATGGTCTGGTCGTCGTCGATCGCGATGACCTTGATCGGCAGCTTCGCCTGCTTCACACCCTCCGCGGCGGCGACCGCCGGGTTGTAGGCGGTGTTGACGATCCCCTGGATCTGGGTGCCCTTGGCGGCGAGCAGGTCGGCGACGGCCTTCTGCGCGCTCTGCAGGTCCTTGTCGACGTCGGTGACGGTCTGCAGCAGCTTGACCTTGCCCCCGGTCTCGTCGACCGCTTTCTGCACCCCGGCGATGCGGCGCTGGGTGTTCGAGTCGACCTTGTTGCCGGTGAGGTGGACCAGGTTGCCCTGCCCGCCCATCGCCTGGACCGCCGCCTGGGCGGCCTTGTACGCGGCGAGTTCCACGTCGGTGGAGAGGCAGAAGTCGGCCTTGTTGACGTCACCGGCCGGGCAGGAGGCCAGCGAGGCGACCGGGAATCCCTGCCGCTTCAGGTCCTCGAAGGAGGCGTTGATGTTCTCCGGCGAGACGCCGAAGATGCCGAAGGCGTTGTATCCCTGGGCGGCGAGGGACCTGACCACGTCGTTCTGCTTGGTCTGGTCCCAGCCGGAGGTCTCGTTGAAGGTGACGTCGGCGAGTTTGAGTTCACTCCTGGCCTGGGCGGCCGCGGTCTTCCAGGGCTGGAAGTAAGGGTGCGCCCCGCCCGGTACGAGGGCGATCTTCACCTGGTCGGCCGTCCGGGTGGTGGCTCCGGACGTGTCGTTCTCGCTCTTCCTCGTGCAACCGGCGGTGGCGCCGACGGCAAACACCAGGAGGGTGGCCGCCGCGCCGAGCCGGACGAACGGTCTCCGAGTCATGACCGCACCTCTTGTCCGATCGTAGATCCTATAGGATGTTCCAGAATGTGTACCCGCTTGTCATCAGTGAGTCAAGGCTTAACCTGCGGGCTACAGACCGACGTGGGAAGGAGGGTCGTTGACCAGCCGTGAACCCATCCAGCTCCGGCGCTCCACGCTCGGCGACGACATCTACGAGACACTCAAGAGCCTCGTGCTGGAGCACACCCTGGCCCCCGGCGACCGGATCAACATCGACGCGCTCGCCCGCGAACTGACCGTCTCGCCGACCCCGGTACGCGAGGCGCTGGCCCGGTTGGAGGCCGACGGACTGGTCCGCAAACGCCCGCTCGCCGGTTACACCGTCAGCCCGCTGCTGACCCGGGACGAGTTCTTCCAGATGTTCGAGATGCGCCTACTGCTGGAGTGCGCGGGCAGCCGGTTCGCCGCGGAACGGGCCAGCGCCGCGCAACGCGCCTCGATCACCGCCGAGGCCGCCGTACCGACCCCGCCCGAGACCGACGGCCCGGACGGCTGGCACGCCGCCTTCACCGCACTCGACGCGCGCTTCCACGGCCTGATCGCCGAGGCGTCCGGCAACGCCCTGCTGCGGGAGGGCCTCGACCGGCTGCACGTCCACCTGCACCTGCACCGCCGCTACTTCCCGTACGGGCAGACCGGCACCACCCGGGACGAACACCAGCGGGTCGCGGCGGCCATCGCCGCCGGGGACCCGGACCAGGCCGAGGCCGCGATGCGCGAGCACCTCGTGCGGGCCCGCGAACGACACCTGCCCGCCTTCGAGTGAACCGGCCTACCCCACCTCGACCGGCGACGGTTGGTCCGCCGGCCGGCTCAGATACCGACCACTCAACCGCCGGTACGGCCGGCTGGACAAGGCCACGGCGGTCGCGGCCAGACCGACGACACCGGTCAGTACGAACACCAGCGCGAGCCCCCGGTCGGCGCCGGTGCCGAACCAGCCCCCGATGGTCCGGGCACCGACCCCGTCGGTCATGGTCGGGATGAAGACGAACTGGGCGAGCGGTGAGATGAGGAACGCGGTCAGCGGTGAGGCGGCCTGCTCGACACTCTGCGCGAAGCCGAAGACCCGCCCCTGCCGCTCGTACGGCACCACCTTCTGCAGGATCGTCTGCTCGGCCGCCTCCGCGTACGGCACCAGCAGCATGTAGACGTACAGGCCGGCGGTGAGCAGGATGATCGAGGAGCGCAGCGGGAACAGCAGGGTCACCGTCCAGAGCGCGAGGTTGACCAGCAGCAGCAGCCGTACCGGGTTCCGGCTCAGGCCGGTCCGGGCGACGAGCAGCCCGCCGACGATGAAGCCGGTGCTCAGCAGCCCCCAGAGCAGACCCCAGGCCTGGACCGACATCAAGGACAGGCCGTACGCGTCGAGCAGCGCCATGAAGACGCCGCCGAGGAAGTTGTTGAACGCGGAAAAGAGGATCAGGGCCCGCAGGCCCGGCACCTCGGCGACCACCCGGATCGTGCCCCGCAGGTCCACGCTGCGCTTCGGTCCGCCCTCCGGCTCCCCCGGTGTCCCACCGACCGCCGGCCGTGGGTCCGGCACCGGCGCGAGCAGGTCGGTGGCCGTGACCGCCGCCCCGGCAGCCGGCCCTTCCACCGGTTCCGTTCCGACTCGTCCGGTCGGGCCGTCCGGGCCGGGAGCCCGTTCCGGCACCGTCACCAGGGCCAGGTGCAGGACGCCGACGGCGAGCACCACCAACGCCAGGACCAGTACCCAGAGCATTCCGCCGACCGCCACCAGGACGCCGCTGATCACCGACGTGACCAGGAAGCCCACTCCCGACGTACTGCCGACCAGCCCGTTGGCCCGGTCCCGGCCCTCCTCGGCGATCAGCACGGTGACCAGGGTCGGCAGCGCGATGGTCCGGATGTTGCCCGCGATGACGCCACACATCAGCAGCACGATGAGCGTCCAGAGCCCGACGCTCGTCGGATCCCTGAACGACCGGTGCGGCACGACCTGGTAGACGACGAGGGCCACGGCGTACAGGGCGAGCGAGACCCCCGCCGACACCTGCATGACCGTCTTCTTCGGGAAATGGTCGACGAGGCTGCCGAACCAGATCCCGGTCAACGCCGTCATCACCAGGAAGATCCCCGAGACCACGCCGGTGGCGAAGACCGACCGGGTCTGCAGGTAGACGTAGAAGGTGATCGCGAACCAGACGGTGTAGTTGGTGACCGACACCAGCAGGGTGTTGCCGAGCAACTGGTAGAAGGTCCGACGGTCCCCCGGAATTCTGCTCATGACCCCTGACCGTACGGGCTCAATCGCGGTTGAGGTCCAGGTGTCCCGAATCGGCGACCCGCCACCGACCGGCCGGGCCCGGCGGGGTGGGGTCGGCGGGGTGGGGTCGGCGGGGTGGGGTCGGCGGGGTGGGATCGGCGGGGTCGGACGCTATCCGCCGAACTCGACACCGGAGAGCGTGACGCCCCGGTACCCGGCGAGACGCTCCGCCTGTTCGGCGACGGCGTCCCGGGTGGCCGACGACAACCGGCGCCACGGCCGGACCGCGACGGTGAACTTCCGGCCGGACTTACGGGGCCGCCAACTGCCCACCAGTTCACCGTCGACCAGGACCGCACCCGGACGCCCCAGCACCGGCCACAGCTCCTTCGCGTGTGCGGGGTCGGCGACCAGCGTCTCCCGGTCGCGGGCCTGGAGGAAGAGGTCGTACGGGCCGAGCAGTCGGGTCACCGCGGCCTCGGCGGACTCCAGCACCGTCTGGTCGCGGGCGAGCAGCCACCGTGGTTCGCCGTCGACCGTCACCTCGACCACGTCCTCGGGCCAGCGCGCCTTCACGTCCTTGACCGGGGCGTCGAGGTAACCCGCCACCTGCCTGGGGGTGGCCGGACCGAGCAGCCGGAGGTAGCCACGGACCAGGTCGAACCGCTCGCCGGCGACGGCCGCCGGACGGAACCCCGCGATCGGGCACAGCACCGGCGGCGAGGTGTCGGGGCGCAGTTCCAGTCCGGCCCGTACGGCGGCCAGCCGGAACGGCATCTCGTAGGTGTGGGTGGCGTCGCAGGGTCGGCAGAACCGCAGGTACGGCTCGGGCAGCACGCTGGCCAGCCGGCCGGAGACGTCGCCCTTGACCATCGGCCCGGTCACGATGGCCCGCAACCGGGCGGCCACCTCGTCGAGCGCGGCGAGGTTACCGATGCCGGCCGCCTTCAACGGCCTGGCCGCGTCGTAGATCCGCCGGCCCGCGTCAGCCTCGGAGTACGGCTCGACCGCTGCGGCCACCTCGCCCGCGTCGCCGCGCCGGTAGAGGTGGGGAGCGCCTCGGACGGTCCACAACATGATCACATCCGGTTCGGCGAGCGCCGTCACGTCGACCCCGCGCAGGGCCAGGGCCCACCGGGCGCCGTCCGGTCCGGTGTCCTGCACCCCGACGTCGAGTACGGCGGTGTCGCCGAGCGTGCCGTGGTCCCGGTCGAGCTGCTGGGCGCGGACCCGGAACGACGACACCTGGCGCAGGTCGACCATGCCCCCACCCTAGTGAACGGCACCCGCACGCCCCGGCCCGACGCACCGGCATCGACAGCAGGTGGCTTCCACCGGGCCGTGGTGGCATGCTGGACCGCGGGAAAGATCCGGAGGTGCGCGGTGCGCGGATCACCACAGCAGGACGGGCCTGGCGACGGCCCGACGGCGGTGCGGATGATGGTCGGCGCCCAGCTCCGGCGCCTGCGCGAGGAACGGGGGCTGACCAGGGCGGAGGCGGGTGAGCCGATCCGCGCCTCGGAGTCGAAGATCAGTCGGATGGAGCTGGGGCGGGTCGGCTTCAAGGAACGCGACGTACTGGACCTGCTGTCCCTCTACGACGTACGGGACGAGGGAGAGCGGGCCGCGTTGCTGGCCCGGGTCCGGGAGGCGAACGCGTCGGGTTGGTGGTACGCGTACCGCGACGTCACGCCGAACTGGTTCCAGCGGTACCTGGGCCTGGAGGCGACCGCGACGCTGATCCGCAGCTACGAGGTCCAGTTCGTCCCGGGCCTGCTGCAGACCGAGGAGTACGCCCGGGCGGTGGTGCGACTCGGCCACGGTGGCGCGCAGGAGCACGAGGTCACGCGCCGGGTACGGCTGCGACTCGGGCGACAGCAGATCCTCTCCCGTCCGGATCCGCCCAAGCTGTGGGCGGTGGTGGACGAGGCCGCGCTACGCCGCCCGGTCGGTGGCCCCCGGGTGATGCGCGACCAGCTCGAGGCGCTGATCGCCACCGTCACGAAGATGCCGAACGTGACCCTGCAGGTGGTCCCGCTCGCCGCCGGTGGACACGCCGCGGCCGGCGGTGCCTTCAGCATCCTGCGCTTCGCCCAGCCGGACCTGCCCGACCTGGTCTACATCGAACAGTTGACCAGCGCCCTGTACCTGGACCGACGCGAGGACGTCGACTGCTACTTCGACGCGGTGAACCGCCTGTTCGTCGAGGCCGCCCCGGCGAAGGACACCGTACCGATCCTGGACCAGATCATCCGCGATCTTCGATGAGACGACGTCGCGACGGATGTATCCTTGACCCACCACTGTGGACGGCTACAGACCGAAGGGCATGACTGGTGACCGAGGAGATCCGCCTGTCCGGCGACGACCAGGAGTCCGGACCCAAGATCGACACCACTGTTCCGCAGACAGCCCGGGTCTGGAACTACTGGCTCGGCGGCAAGGACAACTACCCGGTCGACCGTGCCCTCGGTGACGAGATCGCGAAGTCCTTTCCGATCATCGTCGACATCGCCCGCGCCGACCGCGCCGTACTCAACCGGGCCGTGCGCTACCTGGCCGGCGAGGCCGGCGTCCGCCAGTTCCTGGACGTCGGCACCGGACTTCCCACCACCAACAACACCCACGAGGTGGCCCAGTCGGTGGCCCCGGAGGCCCGCATCGTCTACGTCGACTACGACCCGCTGGTGCTCGTCCACGCCCAGGCCCTGCTGACCAGCGGCCCCGAGGGCGCCACCGACTACATCGACGCCGACCTCCGCGACGCCGAGACGATCCTGCGCGAGGCGGGGCGGACGCTCGACCTCAACCAGCCGGTCGCGCTCATGCTCTCCGGGATCCTGGCCCACCTGCCGACCGTCGAGGAGGCCCGGTCCGCCGTACGTGGACTGATGGACGCCCTGCCCTCCGGCAGTCACCTGGTCGTCGTCGACGGCACCAACACCAACCCGGAACTCAACGACGTGATGCGGATCTGGAACGAGTCGGCCAATCCGCCGTACGCGATGCGCAGCCCGGAGGAGATCGCCAGCTACTTCGACGGCCTGGAACTGGTCGAGCCCGGCCTGGTGGACGTCACCGAGTGGCGGCCCGACCCCAGCCCGTCCGGACCGCCCCGGAGGTTGGACAACCTCGTGGGCGTGGGCCGCAAGCCCTGACGGCGGCACCGGCCGACGACATCGGCCGGCCCGGTGGTGCCCACGATCCGACAGCGCGACCGCCTTCCTTCGCGGAGACTGTGAGGCCACATCGACCTCTGCCGACAGGAGGGTTTATGCGACTCCGTCCGCGCCTGCTCGCCGTCGCCCTGGCCGCCGCGCTCGCGGCCACGGTGGCCACCCCGACCGCCCCCGCCCGGGCCGCCACCGCCGACCGCTGGGGCTTCGCCTACGTCGACGATCCGACCGTGCCCGTCTGGACCGTCCTGGACCCGACCCGGCAGTGGGGCAGTTGGAAGGACACCTTCCCCGGACTGTCCGCCGAGGGGATGCGGGTCGCGCCCGGCCGGTTCCTGGTCAGGTTTCCGCAGGTCGGCACCGGTTCACGGGGAAACGTGCAGGTGACTCCGGTCAACCGGACCGGACACTACTGCGAAATCGTGCGCTGGGGTCAGTCCGGCGCTGACGAGATCGTCGACGTGCAGTGCCACAAGCCGGGCGGCGACCGGGCCGACACTCCGTTCACCGTACTGTGGACGGTCAGCACCGGGGTGATCCCGCCGGCCGAGGGGACGTACGCCTCGGTGCAGTGGGGGCCCGCCGCGATCGTGCAGGCGTACAACTCGACCGGTGGCGGGGTGAGCGTGACCCCCGTCGGGGTCGGCATCTACGAGGTCCGGCTCGGCGGGGTCGGCGTCCTCGCCGGGCTCGCCGGCAACCTCCAGGTGACCGCGGTGCAGCCGAACGCCGGACCACGCCGCTGCAAGGTACTGCGCTGGGGTGGTAGCGGGCTGGACGTCATCGCCTACGTCGCCTGTTTCGACCAGGCCGGGGCGGCGACGGCGAGCGAGTTCACCCTCTCCTACCACCGGGAGCGGGCGGTCTTCGGCTCGTTCGGACCGCCGAAGTACGTCGGCTACCTCTCCTCGGCCCACGGCGGCCAGACCAACTGGAACTACCCGGCCGGCGGATTCGGGTTCAACGCCTTCGGCGCGCTCGCTCCGGCCGGCCGTTACCTGGTGAAGTACCCGTTCCTCGGCTACCAGGAGACGCACGCCCAGGTGACGGCGTTCGGACCCGGGTCGAACTACTGCCACCTGACCCAGCCGTGGCGGCACGTCGGCGGCACCGCCGAGGTGGACGTGCTGTGTTTCGACAACAGCGGCTCCCCGGCGCCGCACGACTTCCTCTCGACCTTCACCTCGCGGGACTGAGCCGGCAGCACGAGGCACCGATCGGTGGGGCCGCCCGGAGCAGATGCCGGGCGGCCCGCCGCGCGTCGTCGGACCCTGTCCGCTGCCCGCGCCCTCGGAACACTGCCGCTACCCAGGTGGCGGGGGCGGGGGCGCGGTGCTCTCCCGGACGACCAGTTCGGTCACCAGGTCGACCCGGCTCGTCGGCAGGTCGACGCCCCGGGCCAGGTCGAGCAGCATCTGGGTCGCGGTGGTGGCCATGTGTCGCAGCGGTTGGTTGACCGTGGTGAGGGCGGGTCCGAGCCAGGCGGCGACCGAGATGTTGTCGTAGCCGACCACGGAGAGGTCCCGGGGCACGTCCAGACCGAGCTGTCGGGCCGCCCGGAGCACCCCCATGGCCTGCAGGTCGGAGCCGGCGAAGATCGCGGTGGGGCGGTCCGGCCGGCTCAGCAGCGCCATGCCGTGCTGGTAGCCGGCGTCCACATAGAAGCTGCCGTACCGGACGAGTTCCGGGTCGACGGGGATGTTGGCCTCGTCGTGGGCGAACTGGAACCCGGCGGCCCGCGCCCGGCTGCACAACACGTCCTGCGGGCCGGAGATGATCGCGATCCGCCGGTGCCCCAGTTCCAACAGGTGCCGGGCGGCGAGTTGGCCGCCGTTCCAGTTGTTCGATCCGACGGTGGGAACCGAGGCCGACGTCGCACTGTCGGTGTCGATGACGACGAACGGGATCAGCTGCCGTTGCAGCTGCTGACGCTGGGACTCGGTCAGGTTGCAGAGCACCAGCAGTACGCCGAGGGGGCGCCGGGCCAGCACGACGTCCAGCCACTGCGCCGGGGGGCGGTGTGCGCCGCCCAGTTGGGAGAGCACCACGTCGATCCGGGAGGCGGCGGCCACCGCCTCCACCCCACGGATTATCTCCATCGCCCAGGCCGCGTTGAACTCGTGGAAGACCAGGTCGATCTGCTCGGCACCGACGGACTGCCGCTTGCCCCGGCGGCGGTACCGGTGCCGCTCCAGACTGGCCTCCACCCGGGCCCGGGTGTCCGGCGCGACGTCCGACCGTCCGTTCAGGACCTTCGAAACAGTGGTCATGGAGACGCCGACCTCGTCGGCAATGGTCGCGATCGTTGCCGAACCGGGTCCGACATCCGGACGATTGCTTGTCATCATGGCCTCACACAACGTGTCCGAAAGTTTCGGCTACGAACCCTAACACCGTGAAGATCAAGAGCGTAGGCACTGACCGGAGACCCGACACCGCCGGCCGAAGTGTTTCCGGGACGATACTCCATGCAATCAATGAGGACCGCAGTTCAGAGACCCTTGACACACCTCGGCGCGGCGCTTAAGTTGCCCGGCACAGGTAACGCAGTTATTACCGAAAGTTTCGAAGACACGCCGACGTGAGCCGCCCGCCACCCGAACGGGACGAACCCATGCTCGGACTGGAAGGGTGGCATGACAAGTCAGTTGCCCATCGACGACGGAGCCGGGTCCGAAATAACCACGCCTTGGCGGGATCCGGCGCTCTCCCCCCAGGAACGGGCCGACGCGCTCATCCGGTTGATGTCACTTGAGGAGAAACTCGCCCAACTGGTTGGGCTCTGGGTCGGCGCTGACGCCTCCGGCGGCGGCGTCGCCCCGCACCAGGCCGACATGACCAGCGACGCGCCACAGTGGAGCGAGGCGATCCGGCACGGGCTCGGCCAACTGACCCGGCCGTTCGGCACCGCGCCGGTCGACCCGGTGCTCGGTGCGCGGTCGCTCGCCGCCTCCCAGGCGCAGATCGCCGAGGTCAGCCGGTTCGGGATACCCGCCCAGGTGCACGAGGAGTGCCTCACCGGCTTCGCCGCCTGGCGGGCCACCGTGTATCCGGCGCCGCTGAGCTGGGGCGCCGCCTTCGACCCCGAACTGGTCGAGGCGATGGCCACCCGGATCGGCCTCTCCATGCGGGCCGCCGGCGTACACCAGGGTCTGGCGCCGGTGCTGGACGTGACCCGGGACTACCGCTGGGGGCGGACCGAGGAGACGATCGGCGAGGACCCGTACCTGGTCGGCACGGTCGGCGCGGCGTACGTCCGGGGTCTGGAGGGTGCCGGGGTCGTCGCCACCCTCAAGCACTTCGCCGGATACTCCGCCTCCCGGGGCGGCCGCAACCACGCTCCGGTGCCGATGGGCCGACGCGAACTGGTCGACGTCATCCTGCCGCCGTTCGAGATGGCACTGCGGCTCGGCGGGGCACGCTCGGTGATGAACTCGTACGCCGAGATCGACGGCGTACCCGTGGCCGCCGATCCGACCGTGCTGACCGAACTGCTGCGCGACGAGTGGGGTTTCACCGGCGTGGTGGTCGCCGACTACTTCGCGGTCCGGTTCCTGCAGACCCTGCACCGGGTCGCCGCCGACCCCGCCGACGCCGCCCGGCTCGCGCTGCGGGCCGGGATCGACGTGGAACTGCCCAGTGCGGACGCGTACGGGCCACCGCTGGCCGAGGCGGTCCGCTCCGGCGCCGTCGACGAGGCGCTGGTCGACCGGGCACTGCGGCGGGTACTGGCCCAGAAGGCCGAACTCGGCCTGCTCGACGCGGACTGGCAGCCGCTGCCGGACGACGTCGAGCGGCTGCGGCTCGACGACGAGATCGGCCGGGACATCGCCCTGCGGCTGGCCCGGCAGTCCGTCGTCCTGCTCCGCAACAGCGGCGGGCTGCTGCCGCTCGCCGCCGACCAGCGGGTCGCGCTGGTCGGACCGGTCGCCGACGACCCGATGGCGATGCTCGGCTGCTACTCCTTCCCGTTGCACGTCGGGGTCCGGCATCCCGAGCACGAGACCGGGGTGGAGATCCGGTCGCTGCGGGAGGCCCTCGGCCAACTGGTACCGAAACTCACCCACGTCCCGGGCTGCGACATCACCGGCGACGACACCTCGGGCATCCCGGCGGCGGTCGCCGCGGCGGCGGAGAGCGACGTCTGCGTCGTCGCGGTCGGCGACCGGGCCGGCCTCTTCGGCCGGGGCACCTCCGGCGAGGGATGCGACGCCAGCGACCTGCGTCTGCCGGGCGTACAGGGCGAACTGGTCCGGGCGGTGTTCGCCACCGGCACCCCGGTCGTCCTGGTGCTGCTGGCCGGACGACCGTACGCGCTCGGCCCGGACCTCGAGTCCGCCGCCGTCGTCCAGGCGTTCTTCCCCGGCCAGCAGGGCGGTCGGGCGGTGGCCGAGGTCCTCACCGGGGCGGTCAACCCGTCGGGACGGCTGCCGGTCGGTGTGCCCCGGGACTCGGGCGGCCTGCCGGGTACCTACCTCGCCCCGCCGCTGGGCCGCCGGACCGAGGTGTCGTCCGTCGACCCGACCCCCGCCTTCCCGTTCGGACACGGGCTCAGCTACACGACGTTCGAGTGGAGCGACGCGGTCGTACTCGGGTCGGACGGCGAGCCGGTGCCGCCCGGCTCGGCCGACGGAGCCGACGGACCGACGGCCTGGGCCGTCGACGGCGAGGTGACGGTACGGATCACCGTCCGCAACACCGGGGCCCGGGCCGGTACCGAGGTCGTCCAGCTGTACCTGCACGACCCGGTCGCCCAGACGACCCGGCCGGTGGTCCGACTGGTCGGCTACGCCCGGGTTCCGCTGGAGCCGGGCGAGGCCGCCGAGACGACCTTCGTCGTCCCCGCCGACGTCACGTCCTTCGCCGGCGTGCACGGCCGACGGATCGTCGAGCCCGGCGACGTCGAGCTGCGCCTCGGCCGGTCCAGCGGCGACGTGGCGGCCACCGTGCCGCTCCGCCTGGTCGGCGCCGAGCGCGAGGTCGGTCACCAGCGACAACTCGAGTCGCTGGTGCGGGTCGAGCGCAACGTCGCGCTCCCGCACATTCCGGAGGCCCGAAAATGAGCACACCGAGAACACTGGTCCCGCCCCCGGAGAGCCGGAGCGTCGAGGTACGGCCCGAGCGCGGCCGTCGCGACCGCCCCCGGCGCCGGAGCTGGAGACAGGCACTTCGCCGGGACTGGCAGCTCTACTCGCTGGCGGTCCTGCCCCTGCTGTTCTTCCTGATCTTCCGTTACCTGCCGATGCTCGGCAGCGTGATCGCGTTCCGCCGGTTCCAGCCGGGCGGCAGCATCTTCGGCGAGTACTGGGTCGGCCTGCGCTACGTCAAGATGTTCCTCACCGACCCGACGTTCTGGAACGTCTTCACCAACACCCTGGTCCTCGGGGCGCTGACCCTGGTCATCTGCTTCCCGCTGCCGATCGTGCTGGCCCTGCTGCTCAACGAGGTCCGGGCCCGCCGGCTCAAGCGGTTCGTCCAGTCGGTGTCGTACCTGCCGCACTTCCTGTCGATCGTGGTCGTCGCCGCCATGGTGATGCAGATCCTCTCCGTCGACGGCACGGTGAACCAGATGATCCGGGCCGTCGGCGGCGAGGCGGTGCCGTTCCTGCAGCAGCCCGAGTGGTTCCGGACCATCTACGTCTCCTCCGAGGTCTGGCAGACCGTCGGGTGGGGCACCATCCTCTACCTGGCCGCACTCACCACCATCGACGACAACCTCTACGAGGCGGCCCGGATCGACGGCGCCAACCGGTGGCGGCAGACCTGGCACGTCACGCTGCCCGGCATCCGGCCGACGATGGTGACGCTGCTGATCCTCAACGTCGGCACCTTCATGGCGGTCGGGTTCGAGAAGATCCTGCTGCTCTACAACCCGCTGACGTACCCGACCGGAGACGTGATCGCCACGTACGTCTACCGGATGGGTGTGCAGTCCAGCAATCTCAGTTACGCGGCGGCGATCGGACTCTTCGAGGCCCTGATCGGGCTGACCCTGGTCCTGTCGGCGAACGCGATCTCCCGTCGCACAGTGGGGGCGAGCCTGTGGTGACCACCAACCCGACCCTGACCCCGCCCGGGAAGCCGTCCGACGAGGGGCTCAGCACACCGGCCGCGCCCCGGCGACGCCGCGGCATCCAGACCAGCCGCGGCTACCGGATCTTCCAGGTGGTCAACGGCATCGTCCTCACCCTCGTCGTGGTGGTGACGCTGTACCCGTTCGTCAACATCGTCGCCCGCTCGTTCAGCGACGAGTTCTACATCCGGTCCGGCCAGGTCAACCTGATTCCGCGCGGTTGGAACCTGGAGACGTACGACCTGGTGATGTCGGACTCGATGTTCTGGACGAACTACCGCAACACCGTGGTGTACACCGTCGTCGCCACGCTGATCGCGATGGTGATGACCACCTGTTACGCGTACGTGCTCTCGAAGCCCCACCTGAAGGGTCGGGGCGCGCTGGTCGGGATCGCGGTCTTCACCATGTTCTTCACCGGCGGCCTGATCCCGAACTACGTGCTGATCAACAACCTCGGCATGCGGAACACCATCTGGGCCATCGTGCTGCCGAACGCGATCAGCGTCTTCAACCTGCTGGTCATGAAGGCGTTCTTCGAGAGCCTGCCGGTGGAGTTGGAGGAAGCCGCGGCCGTCGATGGGCTGAGCACGTACGGTACCCTGCTGCGGATCGTGATCCCGCTGTCCAAGGCGGTGATCGCGACCATGGTGCTGTTCTACTCGGTCTCCTTCTGGAACTCGTGGTTCAGCGCGTTCCTCTACATGGACCGGTCGGATCTCTTTCCGGTCACCGTCTACCTGCGCAACCTGATCGCGGGGGCGACCAGCGCCACCTCCACCGGTGGCGGTATCGGCACCTCCGACGTGGTGCAGACCGCCGCCAGCATCCAGGCGGTGACGATCGTGCTCACCGTCGTACCGATCCTGATGGTCTACCCCTTCGTCCAGCGGTACTTCGTCTCCGGGGTCATGCTCGGCGCGGTCAAGGGCTAATCCCGGGAACCTCCCCAGTCCGTCCAACCCCACCGCACCTCACACCGGAAGGAAAACCGATGTTCCACAGATTCCGGCGCCGCGCAGCGTTGGTCGCTGCCGGTGCGCTCACCCTCACCATGGCCGCGTGCGGCAGTGGCGAGGAGTCCGACGCCGAGAACCTGGACGACAACCGCGTCGGCGCGATGTCCGAGTACGGGGTCGGCACCCAGTTCAAGGCCACCGAGCCGCTGACCTTCTCGATGCTCTACAACAACCACCCGAACTACCCGAACAGGAAGGACTGGCTGTTCTGGTCGGAGCTCAACAAGCGCACCGGCGTCACGATCGAGACCGTCGAGGTGCCGCTGAGCGACTACGAGCAGAAGCGCGGTCTGATGATCGGTGCCGGTGAGGCGCCGATGATCATCCCGAAGACGTACCCGGGCCAGGAGGCCCCGTTCGTGGCGTCGGGCGCGCTCCTGCCGGTGAGCGAGTACCTCGACCTGATGCCCAACTTCAAGGACAAGATGGAGAAGTGGAACCTCAAGGCCGACATCGACACGCTGCGCCAGTCCGACGGTAAGTTCTACATTCTCCCCGGCCTGCACGAGAACGTCTGGCCGGACTACTCCCTGGCGGTCCGGACGGACATCCTGGAGGAACTCAACCTCCAGATCCCGAAGAGCTGGGACGAGCTGTACACCGTGCTCAAGGCGATGAAGGCCCGGTACCCGGACCAGTACCCCTTCTCGGACCGGTGGAGCAAGCCGACCCCGGGCGGCAACCTGTTCAACATCATGGGTGTCGGCTTCGGCACCCGGGGTGGCTGGGACTACCAGAACTACAGCTGGGACGCGGCGGCCGGCAAGTTCGTCTTCACCGGCACCACCCCGCAGTACAAGGCGATGGTGGAGTTCCTCAACAAGCTGGTCAAGGAGGGACTGCTCGACCCGGAGAGCTTCACCCAGGACGACGACCAGGCCCGGCAGAAGCTCGCCTCCGGTAAGTCGTTCGTGATCGGCACCAACGCGCAAACCCTGGTCAACGAGTACCGGCCGGACCTGGCCAAGCTCGACCCGAACGCGAAGATCGTCAAGATCCCGCTGCCGGCCGGCCCGGCCGGTGACGTCAAGCGGGGCACCCGGCTCGAGAACGGTGTCGCGATCTCCACGAAGGCCCGGGAGAGCAAGAACTTCGTCGCGATGATGCAGTTCCTCGACTGGCTTTACTACTCCGACGCCGGCCAGGAGTTCGCCAAGTGGGGCGTCGAGGGGACGACCTTCACCAAGGACGCCGCCGGCAAGTGGACGCTGGCGAAGGACATCGACTACGTCGCGCTGAACCCGGGCGCGCCGAAGCATCTGCAGAAGGACTTCGGCTTCGGCAACGGTGTCTTCGCCTACGGCGGCCCCACCAAGCTGCTCCAGTCCACCTTCTCCGCCGAGGAACTCGAGTTCCAGCAGGCGATGGCCGCGAAGAAAACCCTGCCGGTGGACCCGCCGCACCCGTTCACCGACGAGGAGCGGGAGCAGGCGACGCTCTGGGAGACCCCGCTGAAGGACTACGTCACCCAGCAGACGCTGGCGTTCATCCTCGGGCAGCGGGACCTCGCGCAGTGGGACGCCTACGTGGCCGAGGTCAAGGGCAAGAACGCGGACGCCTACATCGACCTGCTCAACAAGGCGTACGAGCGGTTCAAGAAGGAACACGGCTGATCGATCGGCACCTCGGTCCGGTCGCGCCCGCCTCCCGGGCGTGACCGGGCCGCACCACCACCGGGCCCGGCCGCACGGCACCCGCCGACGGTCGGGCCCGCTGGCACTGAGCAGAGGACAACACATGCGTTTCACCGTTCCGGCGCACCCCTCGGGCCGGCTGACCGAGGCCTGGCGGGCCTGCGTCGGCACGGGCCGTTTCGAGCTGGCGCTGCGCCGTGACTACCAGGACTCACTCGCGCTGGTCCAGCGTGAGATCGGTTTCCGGCACATCCGGGGGCACGGCCTGCTGAGCGACGGGGTCGGTGTGCACCGGCCCTACGAACACCGGGGCTCGCGGCAGGTCCGGCACGCCTTCACCTACGTCGACCAGGTGATCGACGCCTACCTCGAACTCGGCATCCGACCCTTCGTGGAGCTGGGCTTCATGCCCGCCGCCCTCGCCTCCGGCGACCAGACCGTCTTCTGGTGGCGCGGCAACGTCACCCCGCCCCGGTCGGAGACCGAGTGGGCGGACCTGGTCCGGGCCACGGTCTCCCACCTCGTCGACCGGTACGGCCTCGACGAGGTGCGCGGCTGGCCGATCGAGGTGTGGAACGAACCCAACCTCACGGAGTTCTGGCAGCACGCCGACGAGGCCGCCTACCACCGGCTCTACGAGGTGACCGCGCACGCCGTCAAGGAGGTGGACGCCGGGCTCCAGGTCGGCGGGCCGGCGATCTCCCCCGGTGCCGACGAGTGGCTGCCGCGCTTCGCCGACTTCGTCGCGGCGCGCGACGTGCCGGTCGACTTCGTCAGCAAGCACGCCTACACCTCCGGGCCGGCCCAGCACGTGCCGTTCGGCGTGCACCAGACGCTGGCACCGGCGGCCCGGCTGCTGGAGCAGTTCGGCAGTCCCCGGCACCTGCTGCGGGACACCGCGCTGGCCGGGCTGCCGGTGCACATCACCGAGTTCAACTCGTCGTACCGGCCGGACAACCCGATCCACGACACCGCCTTCCACGCCGCGTACCTGGCCCCGGTGCTGGCGGCCGGGGGCGACCTGGTGGACTCGTTCTCGTACTGGACGTTCAGCGACATGTTCGAGGAGGTGGGCGTGCCGACCTCGCTGTTCCACGGTGGTTTCGGGCTGCTCACCCACCGCCAGGTCAAGAAGCCCACCTACCACCTGTACGCCTTCATGGCCCGGCTCGGCGACCAGGTCCTGGCCCGCGGGTCGGACCATCTGGTGACCCGGGGCCGCGAGGGCCGGGTGACCGTGCTGGCCTGGGCGCCGGTGGACGTCACCGGCCGGGACCCGGTGGACCGGCACGAGATCCTGCTGTCGATCCCGGTCGGCGGTGCGCCGGACGACCATCGACCCGCCGACCTCGTGTCGGACCCGGCGCGGGGCTGGGCGTACGTCCACCGCTCGTCGGTCAACGAGGAGCAGGGGAACGCCTGGACGGCCTGGGCCGAGATGGGACGGCCCCGCTCGCCGCGTACCCGGCAACTGGACACGCTGCGGGAGGCGGCCGAGCCGGGCCGTGGCCATTGCCGACTGCGGGTCGTCGCCGGCCGGGTCGATCTCGATCTCACCCTCGCCCGGCACGAGGTGACCCTGGTCGAGATCACCGCCGTGGTCGACGAGACGCCGCCCTGGTGGGACGAGAGCCGACTGTACGGCCTGTCGGCCGACGCCGGCCCGCCGGCGGGCGAGGCGGCCACCGCCGACGGGGCGGACGGGGCCGACGGGGCGGAGCGGCGGTGAGCGCGTCGGTCGGCGCCCGGCGCCCGTTCGGCACCGGGCCACTGTCCCGGGTCACCGCGCTGATCTACTGCCTGCTGGTCGTCGAACTGCTGATCCTGGTCACCAGCGTGCCCGGACTGGTGCCGCTCGTCCTGCTGGACCGGCACGCCAGCAACCTGCCGCTGGTCGCGGCCTGTGTACTGCCACTCGGCCCGGCGGTCTCGGCCGCGCTGTACGCGGTGCACCACCACCGGCCGGACCTGACCGATCTGAAGCCGGCGGCGGCCTTCTGGCGTGGCTACCGGACCAACCTCGGATCCGTCCTGCGGATCTGGGTCCCGTCCGTGCTCTGGCTGACCGTCCTCGCGGTGAACCTCGCCCACCTCGACGCCGCCGCGCTTCCCGGCTGGTGGCGGGTGCCGCTGGTGGTGGTCACGGTGCTGACCACCCTCTGGCTGGTGAACGCGCTGGTCATCACCTCGCTCTTCACCTTCCGGGCCAGGGACGTCGCCCGGCTGGCCGTACACTTCCTCGGCCGTACGCCCGGGGTGACCCTGGGCAACGCCGGCGTCCTGCTCGCCGCGGCGGCGGTCACCGTGTTCGCCTCCGAGGCGCTGCTGGCGCTGCTCGGTTCCGTCCTGATCCTGGCGCTGCTGGGCACCACCCGTCCCATGATCGACAGAGTCCGTGAGGAGTTCACCGCGTGAGCCTGCCGCGCACCCGGAAGGTGCCCTTCGGTGGGGACTACAACCCGGAGCAGTGGCCCGAGGAGGTGTGGAAGCAGGACTACCGACTCTTCGACACGGCCCGGATCGACACCGTCACGCTCGGCGTCTTCACCTGGGCACGGACCCAGCCCGCCCCCGACGTCTACGACTTCTCCACACTGGACCGGATCGTGGAGCGGGCCGGCGTCGAGGGACGGCAGGTCTGCCTGGCGACCGGCACCGGCGCGCACCCGGCCTGGCTGGCCCGGTCGTCCCCGGAGGTGACCCGGGTCGACTTCGAGGGCCGCCGGCACCGGTACGGGCAGCGGCACAACTCCTGCCCCAGCTCACCGGTGTTCCGCCGGCTCTCCGCCGAACTGGCCCGCCGGATCGCGGCCCGGTACGCCGACCACCCCGCCGTCGTCGGCTGGCACGTCGGCAACGAGTACGGCGGCGCCTGCTACTGCGAGCTCTGCGCCGCCGGTTTCCGGGACTGGCTGCGCGCCCGGTACGGCACTCTGGCGGCGCTCAACACCGCCTGGTACACCACGTTCTGGTCGCACACCTTCACCGACTGGGAGGAGATCGAACCGCCGTCGGCGTTGACCGAGCACTGGCGCGGCCCGAACCACACCGCGTTCCAGGGCATCACCCTGGACTACCTGCGGTTCATGTCGGACGCGATGCTCGCCAACTTCGTCGACGAGAAGGCGGCGATCCGCCAGGCGAGCGACCTGCCGGTGACCACCAACCTGATGGGCATGTACCGGCCGATCGACTACCACCGGTGGGCCGACCACCTGGACTTCGTCTCCTGGGACAACTACCCGCCGGACGACCGGTCGCCGGGCTGGATGGCGCTGGCCCACGACCTGATGCGCGGCCTCAAGGCCGGCCAGCCGTTCTGGCTGATGGAGCAGACTCCCAGCTACACCGCCTCCCGGGACGTCAACCCGCTGAAGCGGCCCGGGGTGATGCGGCTGTGGAGCTGGCAGGCGGTGGCCCACGGCGCGGACGCGGTCCTCTTCTTCCAGATGCGGGCCTCCCGGGGCGCCTGCGAGAAGTACCACGGCGCGGTGATCGGGCACGCCGGCCGGGACGACACCCGGGTGTTCCGGGAGGTGGCCGCGCTCGGTGCCGAACTCGACCGGCTCGGCGGTGCGACGCTGGGCGCCCGGACCCCGGCCCGGGTCGCGCTGCTGTTCGACTGGGACAGCTGGTGGGCGCTGGAGATCTCCGACGGGCCGTCCCGGCTGGTCCGCTACCAGCAGGTGGTGCACGCCTACTACCGGGCGCTCTGGGACGCCGGGGTCGACGTGGACGTGCTGCCGGTGACCGCCGACCTGACCGGCTACGACGTGGTCGTCGCGCCGGCGCTGCACCTGCTCAAGGGCGACCTGCCGCAGCGTCTGGAACAGGTGGCCGACCGGGGCGGTTCGGTGCTCACCACGTTCCTCTCCGGCCGGGTCGACGAGGACGACCAGGCGTTCCTGATGGACGTGCCGGGGCCGCTCGGGGCGCTGACGGGGATCCGGGTCGACGAGTGGGACGCCCGTGAACCGGAGGTGGTCAACCCGGTGCGGCTGACCGTCGGCGACACCGAACTGGAGGTCGGGTCGCGGCTGATCTTCGAGCTGGTGATCCCGCAGGGCGCGGAGGTGGTCGGCCGGTACGCTGCCGACTTCTACGCCGGCACCCCGGCGGTCACCCGGAACAGCTTCGGTGCCGGCCACGGCTGGTACGTCGCCGCCGGGCTGGACCAGGCCGGGGTCAACTGGGTGGTACGCCGGGTGCTGGAGCGGCACGACCTGCTGGGGCCGTACGCCGACGTGCCCGACCTGGAGAGCACGGTCCGGGTCGCCCCGGACGGCACCCGGCTGCGGTTCCTGCTCAACCACCGCGCCGAGCCGGTCGAGGTGGACGCGGACCGGTCCGGGGTCGACCTGCTGACCGGTGACCGGATCACCGACGGCCTCCCGGTCCGGCTGGACGCGTACGGCGTACGGGTGATCCGCGAGGAGCGCGCGGCCGGCTGACCCGGCGGGGGGGTACGAGGTGCCTCGCCCCCGCCGGGTCGGCCCGCCCGTCACCGTCTCCGGCCCGGTGCCCCCCCCCCGGCCACGGCAGGTCACCCGGCCATCGTCCTCAGTGGATGCGGCGGCCGTGCGCGTCCGGCACCCCGGACTTGCGGAAGAAGTAGGTGTTGAGCTGGTCACGCCACTCGGTGGCGGAGCGGACCTGCTCGTCGAGCCGTTCCCCTACGCGGGCGGCCACCGCCGGGTCGACCAGGTCAACGATCTCGGCCCAGCGCCGCCGCGACTCGGTCACCTGCTCCACCCCGGCGAAGTGGGTGTCGTAGATGTGCTGGATGACGGTGGAGCCACTGTGCAGCACGTGCCCGTACGGCACGTGGTGGAAGAAGAGCAGCAGTTCGTCGGGGCACTGGTCGAGCGACTCGTACACCTGCGACCAGGGGGCCGGGTACTGGCCGGTGAACCCGGTACCGGTGGCCCGGGTGCGGTCCACGCCGACGCCGTCGCGATCGGCGAAGTGGTAGGTGCCCCACGGGGTGTACTCGTAGCCGTCCACGTCCGGGCCGTAGTGGTGTCCCGGCCGGACCATGAAGCCGACGCCGAGCGGTGCGGTGTACCGCTCGTACGTCCGCCACGAATCGTCCATGATCGCGTGCAGCGTACGGCGCAGCCGGTCGGGATCGCCGGTCGCCGTGGGCACGAAGGTCAGGTCGATCCACTCGTCGAGGATCGCCAGCGGGTCCAGTCGGGGGTTCCAGGCGAACCGGCCGAAGGCGTAGAGGTTCGCCTGGGCCAGCGGATGTCCGGTCCAGAACGGGTCGTCACCGACGCTGGAGACGGCGGCCAGTCCCCCGCCACCGACGGGTGGCCCGGCGACATCCGCCGTCCGGCCGGCGGCCACGTCGGCGACGCTCGGCCCGTCCGCGCCCCACGGCCCGAAGCCGAGCACCTCGCTCCAGAGTGGTCCCAGATAGCAGACGTGCCGCTGCTGGCCGGTGTACTCCTGGGTGACCTGCAGTTCCACCGCCAACCGGGTGGCCGGCATCGCGGCGATCACCGGAGAGATCGGCTCGCGTACCTGGAAGTCGATCGGGCCGTACTTCACCTGCAGGATCACGTTGTCCCGGAACTGCCCGTCGAGCGGGGCGAAGTGGTCGTACGCCGCCCGGGCCCGGTCGGTGGAGCGGTCCCGCCAGTCCTGCCGGTGGTTGTAGACGAAGGCCCGCCAGTGCACCGCGCCGCCGAACGGCGCCACCGCCTCGGCGAGCACGTTCGCGCCGTCGGCGTGGCTGCGGCCGTACCCGAAGGGGCCCGGCTGTCCCTCGGAGTCCGCCTTCACCACGAAGCCGCCGAAGTCCGGGATGGTGTCGTAGACCTGCCGGGTCGTCTTGGCCCACCAGGCCCGGACGTGCTCGTCGAGCGGATCGGCGGTCGGCAGCCCGCCGAGCGTGACCGGCGCGGCGAAGGTGATCGAGAGGTGCACCCGGATCCCGTACGGACGCAGCTCGTCGGCGATCGCCGCGACGTCGCCGAGCCGGTCGGTGAGCAGTCGCGCCTCGACCGCGTGCACGTTCACGTTGTTCACCGTGACCGCGTTGACGCCACTGGCGGCGAGAAGCCGCCCGTACGCCCGCACCCGGGACAGCTCGGGTGTCAGGGCGCCGTCCCGCCAGAAGATCGAGCCGCCGGAGTAACCCCGCTCGACCTGACCCATCACCGGGTCGACCGTGACGTTGTCCCAGTGGTTGAGCATCCGCAGCCGCATCGCGGGCCGGTGCCGCTCGACCGGGAATCCGGCCCCGAACGCCGCCTCGCCCCGCCGGACCACCTCGAACAGGCCGTAGAGCAGTCCGGGCGCCGCGTCGGCGAGAACCACCGTGACGCCGGCCCGCCGGGCCAGGGCGAACCCGTCGGCACCGAGCTGTCCGGTCTGCGCCGCCAGCTCGGCCAGGACCGCCGCCGCCCCGGCCGGCACGGTGGCCCCGGTGGTCAGTGCGAGCACCAGATCGTCCGGCTCGGTCGGCTCGTCCGCCCCGGTGGTTGGCTGCCGCAGGCTGCCGCCGTACCGGGCGGCGGCGTCGGCGACCTCCTGCCGGACCGTCTCGACGAGCAGGCCGGTGCCCTGGACGACGGTGCGGCGCGAGCCGAGGGCACGGAACGCCTCCGGTGGCAACCAGGCGGGGTGGACGTCGGTGAGCTGGGGGGCGGTCACGGTCTTCTCCCGGGGTGGTCTGCGGTGCTGTCGCGGGTGGGGTGTGTCCGGCCTGGTGGTGGCGGGGTCCGGGCGGTCGGGTACCGCCGGGTGGGTCGCGCGACTCCGGCCGGCCGCCACGCACGACCTACCCAATAATGATCAAACTGTAGTACATGGTGGGCCTGCCCACGGCTCCGGAAGACGGCCGTCGCAGCCGGTGGGACATCGATCATCGTCGTGCCGGCCAGTCGCCCGGGCGCCGGAAGCGGGTGCGGCCCGACCGTCGACACCGCCCCGACCCGCGCGGTGGCCCGCCGGCATCCGACCGAACCCGCCGGCCCGCCCGGACCCGTCCGGCTCTCGCTATGACCGGGCTCACAAGCCGCTGACCAGCACATTTTGCCGACCAGGCAGGCATCGACGGCCCGCCGCCCGCTAGCGTTGCCCGACGTGAAGGTGTGGATTCCTCATAAAGCCGGCATACCGCTGCTTGGCGACCTACCGGACAGCGTTCTCGTGGAGGTCGCCGACGATCCGGCAGCCCTCCCCTCGGCACCGGACGGGGTCCAGTTCTGGCTGCCCACGTTCCTCGACCAGACCCCGATGCACCACCTGGTCACCGAACTGCCGGATCTGCGGGTGGTGCAGCTGCCGAGCGCGGGCGCCGACGCCTGGCTCGACCGGCTGCCGGCCGGTGTCACCCTCTGCGACGCGCGGGGCGTGCACGACTCGGCCACCGCCGAATGGGTGGTCGCCGGGATCCTGTCCCGACTGCGCGCCATCCCCTCCTTCGTCCGGGCCCAGGACCAGGGAATCTGGGCGAACGACCGGTTCGCCCCGACCGACGAACTGGCGGGCCGGCGGGTGCTGATCGTCGGGGCCGGTTCGATCGGGTCCGCCCTGGCCGCCCGGCTCGCCCCGTTCGAGGTGGAACTGACGCTGGTCGCGCGTACCGCCCGACCCGCCGAGGGCGTGCACGGCGTCGACGAACTGCCCCGGCTGCTGCCGGCCGCCGACATCGTGGTCCTGCTGGTCCCACTCACCGCCCAGACCCGCGGCATGGTCGACGCCCGTTTCCTGACCTTGATGCGGGACGGAGCCATGCTGGTCAACGCCGCCCGTGGCCCGGTCGCCGATCCGGCGGCACTGCTCGCCGAACTGTCCACCGGCCGGATCTCGGCGGTCCTGGACGTCACCGAACCGGAGCCGCTCCCGACCGGGCATCCCCTGTGGCACCTGCCGAACGTCCTGATCACACCGCACGTCGGTGCCCAGGTGCACGGCCTGCTGCCGCGCACGTACCGGCTGGTCGCGGCCCAGCTGCGCCGGTTCCTGGCCGGCGAGCCGCTGCACAACCAGGTCGCCGACGGCTACTGAGCCGACGAGCCGGGACGGGGGCGGGACCGTTCGAAGGGTCCCGCCCCCGTCCCGGTCGTCCGGCCGGGTCCGTCGCGACAGCCATCAATGCGCCACTCGCGTTCATGGCCGCCCTCGACCGGCGGGCCGACTCGTCCGGTTCAGGCTCCGCCGAAGTGCCCAGGCGGTGGCGACGGTGGCCAGCGTGCCACCCGCGCCGGCGACCATCAGGGTGGTCGGGGCCGAGGTGGCGTCGAGGAGCACGGCACCGCCCAGGTAGGAGAGCGCGGCGGCGATCCCGATCGCGCCGTACAGGTTGCCGAAGACCCGGCCGAGCATTGCCTCGGGTACGACCCGCTGCAGCAACGTGCTGGAGGCGACGTCCATGGCCGCGATGCCAAGTCCGCGTACCGCCTGCATGACAATGGCGGCGCCGACCGCCCAGGCCAGGCCGGTCAGCAGGTTGCCGACACTGCTGACGGCGAACCCCGCGATCAGCAGCCCGGCGGTGGACGCGCGCGTCGCGTACCGATCCAGCACAAGGTAGCCGACGAACAGCCCGAGCCCGACCGCGCCCAGCAGCAACCCGACCGCCGAGGCGCCAGCCCGGAAAGTGTCGCTGGCCAGCAGGACCAGGGCAATGTCGTCGACACCGTTGAACGCCACGACAGCACAGAACCCCAGCGCGACCACCCGGACCACCGGGGTCGACCAGAGGTAGCCCAGGCCCACCCGCGCGTCGCGCAGCAGGGAACCCCGTGCGGAATCCCCGCCAGCGGGCACCGACATCTTCGGCAGTGCAGCCAGCAGCGCCGCCGAGAGCAGGAACGACACGGCGTCCACCAGCAGCACCCCTCGTACGCCGATCAGCGGGAACAGCGCCGCCGCGAGCAGCGGACCGATCGTCTCGCCGCCGTTGGTGCCGAACCCGACGGTGGAGTTCGCGGTCTCCAGGTCCCGGTCGGGCACCAGGGCCGGCACCGCCGCCCGGGAGGCTGGCTGGAACACCTGCCCGGCGATCGCCCGGACCGCCACCAGTGCCAGCAGCACCGGCAACGGCGGCAGCAGTACGGCGATCAGCAGCAGCACTCCGCCCTGGACCAGTTCCGCGCTGATCATCACCCGTCGCAGGTCGAACCGGTCGCTGAGCGCGCCGGTGAGCGGGCCGAGCAGCGCCGGCGCGAAGTCGCCGACGAGCAGCAGCACCGCGATCGCGAACGCCTGTCCGGTACTGTCCGCCACGTGCAGCATCAGCGCCACCAGGCTCAGCGAGTCGCCCGCGTACGAGATGACCCGGGCCGACCACAGCGCCCGGAAGGCCGGGTTGTGCCGCAACAGACGCATCCCGCCGTGGGTGGGCTCGTCGGTGCTGGTGCCGATGGCCGGACCTGTCACGCCAGATTCGCTCCTCGCACTCGCGGTCGAATGGGCGCACGGTAACGAGCCGACGATGTCGGATCAACGCCCCGGCGACCGTGCTCGATCCGGCCCTTGTCAGGTGATACGCCGACGGACCCACCAGAAGCAGATTCCGGCCAGCAGCACGGCGAGGGCGAGGAAGATGCCCGTCTCGATCCACTGCAGCGACCAGAAGTGGCTGTCCGGGTGGTAGACGACCTCCTGGCGCAGGCCGAGGCCACGCAACCAGGCCTCGCACCCCTGCACCGGCGTGTCGCGCCCGCAGGCGGTCGGGTCGGCGGGTCCGGTGAAGAGCTGGCCGCCGGGGGTGGTCGTCCGGTTGACCACGGTCCAGGTGTTCGGCAGGTCCTCACCGAGGACGTCCATCCGACCGTCCGTGCGGATCCCGACGAAGTCCATCCGGTCGAGGTCCAGCGCCGGTGTCTCGTGCCGGGCGGGCACCAGGTGGGCCCGGATCCACAGCGGCATCGGCGCGACGGCGGCGACGTAGCCGGCCAGGGTGGCCGCCATCGCCGGCATGGTGCGACGGATCAGCATGCCGGCGGTCACCCCGAGGACAAACCCGAAGACCGCGTAGCCGACCGGGACGATGCCGCGGGCGCCGTACACCAGGGGGGTGATCCGGTCGGCGGCGGCGCTGTCGATGTGCCGTGCCCAGCCGGTGACCGCCAGGCTGAGCAGACCGCCGAGCGCCGCCGCGGCGGCGCCGAGGACCAGGAGCTTGGTGGCCAGCCAGCGGGTCCGGGTGACCGCCTGGTTCCAGGCCAGTCCGTGGGTGCCGGCTTCGAGTTCGCGGGCGACCAGCGGGGCGCCCCAGAAGATGCCGATCAGGGCGGGCATCGTGTACATGACGGCCAGCGACGCGTGGTAGAGGGTCCCGGCGGCGCTGTCGTCGACCCGGCTGAGGAAACCGGAGACCACACTCTCGCAGTTGGTCCGGCAGGCGGCGACGTCGGCGTACATCTCGGCGATGCCGGGGCCGGTGACCAGCAGCACGATGCCGAACGCGAGCACGGCGGCGGCGCTGACCGCGGCCTGGGTACGGAACTGACGCCAGGTGAACCAGGTCATCGTGTCGCCTCCAGGTCGGGCCGGGACGAGGTGACGGCCTGCGACATGTACGCCAGGACCAGGTCCTCGAGGGAGAGCGGTTCGACGGTCAGCGAGGGGTCGTTGACCGGTGTGTCACCCCGTACGACGAAGGTGGACTGGCACGCGGTGTGGTTCGCTTCGACGACCTGGACGCCGGCCGGCAGGTCGGCGGCGTCGCGACGGGTACCGGTGAGCCGGTGGTGGCCGGCGAGCAGTTCCCCGACGTCACCGGCGAGCCGGACCCGGGAGGCGACCAGCACGACCAGGTAGTCGCAGACCCGTTCGAGGTCGGACACCAGGTGTGAGGAGTGGATCACACTGGTCCGGTTCTCGGCGGTGTACGCCGCCAGGGCGCGGAGGAACTCCCGCCGGGCCATCGGGTCCAGCGCGGCGACCGGTTCGTCGAGGACGAGCAGCTCCGGGCACTTCGCGATGGCCAGGGTCAACGCGATCTGGGCGCGCTGCCCACCGGACAGCCGACCCACCCGCTGCCCGGGGTCGAGACCGAGTGCGGCGACCCGGTCCTCGGCCATCCGCTGATCCCAGCGTCGGTTGGTACGGGCGGCGAACCGCAGGTGGTCCTTGATGGACAGACCGGCATAGGTGGGCGCGTCCTGGGCGACGAAGCCGACCCGGGCCAGTTGGGCGGCGCCCGAGGCCGGACGGCCGCCGACCACCCGGATGGTCCCGGCGGTCGGGGTCAGCATGCCGACCGCCAGTTGGAGCAGTGTCGTCTTGCCGGCGCCGTTCGGGCCGACCAGCCCGACGACCCGGCCGGGCGGGACGGAGAGCGTGCAGTCGGACAACGCCAGGCGTCGCCCGTACCGCTTGGTCAGGCCCTCGGCGTGGAGCACGGGGCTGGTCATGTCAGACTCCTCAGTTCGGTCACGGAAGCCGCGGACGGCCTCCAGCTCGGTACGAGGGGGAACGCTAGGAGCGGTCGACACCTCGGCGCGTCGGTCGCGGCGACGAACCCGGGACCTTCGCGGGGAGGATCCGTCCCCGACGTCCTCCGCGCGATGTACGCGTCCCGGACGACCCCACGGTCGCCGAGGACGATGTGGCCGGGCGGCCGGCCCTGAGACACTTGCGTCGATGGACAGGACTGAGGTGGCGGAGCGCTGGCAAGCGGGCCTCGCCACACTGCGTCGGCGTACGTCGGTCCCGCCTCCGCGCCCGTCCCGCTGGGCCTGGGGCGCCGACGCGCTCCTCGCTCTCGCGCTCGCCGTCGGCACGCTCAACGACCTGCTCAACGGCGGCCCGGGTGCCGGGCAGGACGTGCCGCAACGGGACCTGCCCCGCGGCTCGGACGCGCCGGCACCGCCCGAATGGATCATCGGCTTTCCCGGATCGGAGCCGATGTCCGGAGCCGAACTCTGGCTCTGGGTGGCGCTCGCGCTCGCCACCGCACTGCCCGTCGCGGTGCGCCGGCGCCATCCGCTCACCGTGTTCTGGGTGGTCGTCCTCGCGAGTGAGGCGTACCACGGCAGAGGTGGCCTCGACGCCACGTTCACCTACGCCGCCTGCGCGACCGTCGCGTACGGCGCGGTGATGTACAGCCCGTACCGGGTGGCGGCGGTGGCGGGTGTGCTGGCCGGCGCCGTGCTGATCGCCGGCGGTCAGCGGGACGGTCTGCCCCGGACCGAACCCGGACTGATCTTCCTGTTCCTGCTGATCCCGGTGGCGCTCGCGGCCAACGCCGTACACACCCTGCAACAGCGGGTACGGACGGTGGAGGCGCAACGGGAGACCGAGACCCGGCTGGCCGTGCAGCGCGAACGGGCCCGGATCGCCCAGGAACTACACGACGTGGTCACCCACAATGTCAGCGTGATGGTGGTGCAGGCGGGTGCCGCGCGTACGGTCCTGGCCGCCGCACCGGAGAAGGCGCACCAGGCGCTGCTGGCCATCGAGTCCGGCGGACGGGCCGCGATGAGCGAACTCCGGCACGTGATGGGTCTGCTCAGCATGGACGGCGACCCCGCCGACCAGGGCGGGACGGACGAACTCACCCCGCCACCGGACCTCGGGCAGCTGCCGGCGCTGATCGCCCGGGTCCGGGCCGCCGGGGTGCCCGTCGAGCTGACCGTCCGCGGCACCGCCGACCCTCGCCCGGCCGGCGTCGACCTCACCGGCTACCGCGTGGTCCAGGAGGCGCTGACCAACGTCATGAAGCACGCTGTCGGGGCGTACGCGGTGGTACGGGTCGACCACGGCACCGACGCGCTGCGGGTGGAGGTCTCCGACACCGGCGGCAGCCCGTCGCCGTCGGCCCGCTCCGGCCACGGCCGAGGACTGATCGGCCTGCGTGAACGGCTCGCCGTCTACGGCGGCACCCTCGACGCCGGCCCGCTGCCGCTCGGCGGGTTCCGGGTACGCGCGGTCATCCCCGTGGAGCGGCCGTGACGGCGGGCGGCCCCCCGGTTCCGCGTCCGGTCACGGCGGTACCCGGCGGCTGTGTGGACGAGGGGGTGCCATGACCAAGCCACTGCGGGTCGTCATCGCCGACGACCAGGCCCTGCTCCGTACCGGTTTCGCGATGATCCTGACAGCCGACGGCAGCATCGAGGTGGTCGCCGAGGCCGCCGACGGCGCGGAGGCGGTCAACGCGGTTCGGCGTACCCGTCCCGACGTGGTGCTGATGGACATCCGGATGCCGGAGGTCGACGGGCTGGAGGCCACCCGACGCATCCTGGCCGGGCCGACGCCGACGCCGCGCATCATCATCCTGACCACCTTCGACCTCGACCGCTACGTCTACGCGGCGCTGACCGCCGGGGCTAGTGGCTTCCTGCTCAAGGACGTCTCCCCGGAGCGCCTGGTCGCGGCGGTGCACATGGTCAGGTCCGGCGACGCGCTGCTGGCACCGGTGATCACCCGCCGCCTCATCGAGCGCTTCGCGCGGCACGACGACCGGGGTGCCGTACCGCACCGCGACCTGTCCACGCTCACACCGCGCGAGTTGGAGGTGCTGCAGCTCCTGGGACGGGGCCTGACCAACGCGGAACTCGCCGCCCGGCTGTACCTCGGCGAGACCACGGTGAAGACGCACGTGACCCGGATCCTGTCGAAGCTCGGGCTGCGCGACCGCGCGCAGGCGATCATCGTCGCCTACGAGACCGGGCTGATCACGCCCGGTGGCGGCACGGACCTGCCCGGCCGGAGCTGACCGCCGCCGGGCCGGACGCTGACCGCACCGGTTCGGCCGGTCCTGACGTCCGTGCCCGGTAGGGGCCCGACCGCGCCCGCCCGGAACCGTCGGTGACGGCTCACGGTCACACCGCCGATCCGCTCAGCCGCGCTTGCGCGCCTCGAACAGGTAACGCCGTGAGTGGGCCACGAACAGGCCGTCGCGCTCGATCCGCCGGTGCAGCGCCAGCAACCGGTCCCGGTAACCGTCGACGGTGAAACCCGGTACCGTCCAGACCACCTTGCGCAGGAACACGATCACGGCGACGACGTCGAAGAACTCCATCCGCAACGCCTCGCTGCGCAGGTCCCGCACGTCCAGCCCCAGTGCGGTGGCGGTGGCCCGGGCACGCTCCGGATCGCGGGCCCGCCCGACGGGTCGCGGTCCCGTCAGGAACTCGGCGAGTTCCCGTACCGACCCGGGACCGACCTGCTGGGACAGGTAGGTCCCGCCGGGCGCCAGCACCCGGGCGATCTCGTCCCAGCGCACCGTCACCGGATGGCGGCTGACGACCAGGTCGAACGCGCCGTCGACGAACGGCAGGTCGGCCGCCTCCCCGACCTCGACCACCACACCTCCGACGGCGGCGAGACGCTGCCGGGCCAGCACGGCGTTCGGCCGCCAGCCCTCGGTGGCCACCAGTACCGGCGGCGGCTTCGGAACACCGGCCAGCACCTCACCGCCGCCGGTCTGCAGATCCACCGCCCGGTCGGCGCGCGCCATGCGTTCGCCCATCAGCCGGGCGTAGCCCCAGGACGGCCGTTGCTCGGTGGCCCGGCCGGCGAACCAGGAGAAGTCCCAGCCCTCGACCGGCACCGCGACGCCTTCCGCGACGAGTTCCTCGAAGGTTGCCATTGCGCGAGTCTCCCGACAGCCCGGAGCCCGCTCAACCGGATTCCGGCAGGGACACCGGGCGCTGGCGGTCAGGTACGCTCCCCGAGTCACAGGTACGACCCCAGGAGGCTGATCATGAGCTTTGCTCTCCTCGGCACGGTGCAGGTACCCGCTTCGGCGCGGAAGTCCACCGCTCGCTGATCCCGCCGCCGCCTCGACGTACGACACCCTGATCGTCGTACCGACCGCGTAGCGCGCTCCGTCGACCTCCGACCTCCGACCTCCGCCTCGAAGCGATCGCACCACCCAGGCCGCCCCGTCCGGGCGGCCCCGTCTCCGGCGCCCCCGTCCGGCGCCACCGCATCGCTTCCGAGGAGTTCCTCCGTGTCTTCGCACGCCGACTCCGGACGCCCCCGCGCGTCCGGAACCCGCCGAATCCGCCCGCTGGGCCGGGACTTCGGCAAACTCTGGGCCGCCAGTGCGGTCTCCAACCTCGGCGACGGGGTGACCATGGTGGCCGGCCCCCTCCTGGTCGCCTCGCTGACCGACGACCCGGCGTTGGTCGCCGGGGCGGTCGTCGCCCAGCAACTGCCCTGGCTGCTGTTCGCCCTGATCGGCGGCGCCCTGGTGGACCGGTACGACCGCCGTCGGGTGATGGTGCTGGTCAACCTCGGTCGGGCCGGCGTACTCGCCGCGCTGGCCGGGGCCGTGCTGACCGACACGGTCGGCGTACCCGCCGTCTATCTGGCCTTCTTCCTGCTCGGCACCGGTGAGACGATCGCCGACACCGCCGCCACGGCACTGCTGCCCGCCGTCGTCCCCGACGAGCGCCTTGAACAGGCGTACGGGTGGCTGCAGGCGACGTTCGTGGTCGGCAACCAGTTCGTGGCCAAGCCGCTCGGGGCGTACCTCTTCGTGGTCGCGGTGGCGCTGCCGTTCGGGTTCGACGCGGCAACGTTCGTGGTCGCGGCGCTGCTGCTCGCCGTACTCCGGTGGCGCCCGGCGCCGGACGACCGGTCGGCGGCGACCGACGGGCCGGTCCGCCGGAGCCTGCCGGACGAGATCCGCGCCGGTGTCCGGGCACTGTGGTCGTCCCCGGTGCTGCGGATGCTGGCGGTCTGCCTGGCGCTGATGAACGTGGTGTTCTGCGCGGCGTTCGCGGTTTTTGTGCTCTACTGCCGCGACCGGCTCGGGCTGGACGAGATCGGCTTCGGGGTGTTGCTGACCGGCTCGGCGGCCGGCGGCCTGCTCGGTGCCGGGCTCGCGCCGCGGCTGCGCCTCCGGTACGGCACCCCGGCGCTGCTCCGGGCCGGTCTGATCGTCGAGGTCATCACCCACGTCGTGTTGGCGGCGACCCGGGAGCCGTGGCTGGCCGGGGCGGTGATGGCACTGTTCGGGGTGCACACCATGGTCTGGGGCGCACTCGTGATGGGGCTCCGGGCCCGACTCGTGCCCGACCACCTGCGCGGCCGGGTGAACAGCGTCTACGGGCTGCTCGATCTCGGCGGCGCGGCGCTGGGCAGCCTGCTCGGCGGTGTCCTCGCCTCCCTGACCGACAGTCTCACCGCGCCGTACTGGGCCGCCGGGGCGGCGATGGCGCTGCTCACCGTCGCCTTCTGGCGACAACTCGCCGCGACCGGACCGGCGGACCCCAGCGGACCGAACGGTACGAGCGAACCGACAGGTGAGACCGGACCGGCGGACCCCAGCGGACCGGCGGGTAGGACCGGACCGGCGGACACGACGGTTGGCCGGTCGGGCCCGGGGGTCGACCCGGACGACGCGCCGACGGTCACATCGCGGTCGGGTTCGGACCTGGCATCATGACCGGCTCGGCCGGCATCGGCACCTGCAGGAAGGTCGCGCCACGCAGGTCCAGCCAGGCGCTGGTCGGGGTCCGGACCAGTCGGAGAATGACCTCCTGGCAGGACGGACAGCGGGCGACCACACCGGGCGCGTTCGCGTAGATCCGGAGACCGGCCACCGGCCCGGTACGCCCGCACGAGGCGCACCGGCCGGTGGCCGTCGTCAGGTCCACCGCGAACACCTCGGCCAGCGGGCCGGCCAGCATGTTGCCGTCCAGGTAGTCCATCGCCGGCTGCTCCGGATAGAACTGGTCGGTCATCTCGCCTCCAGGAAGGTCACGGCTCGGGCCGGTCAGGCTCCGGTGGGGCCGAACCGCTCGGTGCGGACCCGGCGGGGCTCGTGACCGAGCCCGACCAGGATGTCGGCGACGGTCTCCACGAATCCGGTCGGACCGCAGACGTAACAGGCGGGTTCGAGCTGGGGCGGCCAGCCGTGGGTGTTCAGGTCGGCGACACCGATCCGGTGCGGGCTCGCCGGCGAGCCCTCCGGCGCCTCGCGGGTGTAGAGGTACGTCACGTCGAGCCCCTGGTCGTCCCGGACCCGTCGGCGCAACTCGTCGGCGAAGTAGATGTCCCGCTCGGTGCGGACCGAGTAGACCAGCCGGAACGGCACCCGGCTGCCGGCCGCCCGCCGGGCCCGGACCATCGCCATCAGCGGCGCGATCCCGGACCCGCCACCGACCAGCAGCACCGGGGCGGTGTCGGTGACCCGCCAGATGAAGTAGCCGCCGATCGGGCCGCGGACCTCCACCGGATCGCCGACCGTGAAGACGTCCAGCAGGTACGGCGACACCTCACCCTCGGGCACCCGCTGCACCGTCACCTCGACCCGGTCACCGTCCACCGGCGCCGAGATCGAGTAGCTGCGCGCCGCCTGGTAGCCGTCGTCGGCGGTCAGTCGCAGGTCGACGTGCTGGCCGGGCTGGTGTCCGGGCCAGTCGGGCACCTCCAACACCAGCGTGGCGGCCGTCTCCGTCTCCTGGCGACGGTCGACCAACCGGGCCACCCGCCAGGTGGCCCGGTTGCTCAGTCGCCCTGGTACCGCTGTTCGCGCCATGGGTCACCGTAGTCGTGGTAGCCGGCGGTCTCCCAGAAACCGGGCTCGTCGGTCAGGCCGAGCCGGATGCCCCGCACCCACTTGGCCGACTTCCAGAAGTAGAGGTGCGGAACGAGCAGCCGGGCCGGTCCGCCGTGCTCGGCCGGCAGGTCGCCGCCGTCGTACCGGTGGACGATCCACGCCTGTCCGTCACGCAGATCGTCCAGCGGCAGGTTGGTGGTGTAGCCGCCGTACGAGTGGACCAGCGCGTAGTCGGCGGCCGTATCGACACCCTCGAGCAGGGTGTCCAGCGAGACCCCCTCCCAGTTGGTGCCCAGTTTCGACCAGTGGGTCACGCAGTGGATGTCCACCGTCGGGGTCTCGGTCGGCAGCGACCACATCTCGTCCCAGGTCCACCGGAACTCGGCACCGGTCTCGGTGGTGATCACGAACTCCCAGTCCGGCCGTGGCACCCGTGGGGTGGGGCCGGCGGAGAGCACCGGGAAGTCCTCGGTCAGGTACTGCCCCGGCGGCAAGGCCGGCTCGCTCGGCCGACGCCGTCCTTGGAAGCCCGGAGACACGATTCCCACCCGACCTTCCTACCACCCGGCGGCCCGGCGCCGTCGGGGAACCCGGACAAGGCTCAGCCTCGGTGCTCCGGTCCCGCCGACCCGGGTCGCCGGTGACCGGGAGGCGTGACGGGTCGGTCCGCCCCGGACGGTGGGACGGGTCCGTCCAGCAGTTCGGCGGGCAGGCCGGGCCAGCGGGCGTACGCGCTTTCCAGGAAGTACTCCTGGCCGGGATCCCAGGTGTGGCCGGTGGCCCGGCGGTGGTAGACGTAACCGAACGGATGGGTGCGGTAGACGATGCCGCCGTCCCGACGGACCCGCCGCAACAGTCCCAGGTCGACCGAACGTGGCACCGGCCGCCAGCCGCCGACCGATTCGAGGTCGCCCCGGGCGATCAGCATGGTTCCGCCGGCCACCACCTCGGCGTCGCTCTCGGCGGCACCGGACGGCCGTCGGATGGTCACGTCCAGCGTCTCCAGGTGGACGAACTCGGAACCCTTGCCCACCACCGTCGCCCCGGAGTAGTGCCGGGCCAGCACCAGATCCCAGACGTGTTCCGGGCCGTAGCTGTCGTCGTCGTCGAACTTGGTGACCAGGCTGCCCCGGGCGCGACCGGTGGCGGCACCCAACGCCTCGCCGAAACTGAGGGCCCCCGGCACCTCGACGATCTCGTACGGTCGTCCGCTGGCGGCGAGCAGGTCGCGTACCGGCTCGGGCAGTGCACACCCGTGCAGGCAGAGCACCACCTCCAACTCCGGGTACGTCTGCCCGACGATCGTCCGTACCGCCTCGGGGAGCAGGTCGGGGCGGCGGGTGGCCAGGATCGCGCTCACCGACGGTGGGCGGGGCAGTCCGGGGAACGGGGCGGCGGCGAGTCGCGGCAGCGCGAACCCGGTGGCGTGGCCGCGCAGGGCCGCCCGCCGCTGCCGTACGCTGCGCGCCTCGCGGGCCAGCGGGTCCGTCTGCGGCACCGGCGCGCCGACAGTCTCCCGCAGTTCTGGGGTGAGCAGCCCGGCGACCCGGTCCGGCAGGGTCGGGGCGGACAGGGTCGCCCCGGTCATCGCCACCTGCACCAGCAGCGCCGCCACCGCCACCGGGTCGGCGTCCGGCACGGTGCCGCAGTCGACGGTCCCGACCTGGCGGAGGGTGGCGAGGTCGGCGGCGGTCAGCCCCGGTCCGTCCAGTCGGCCGGCACCCGGGCGTCGCCGTCCCCGCGGATCCGAGACGAAGTCCAGCCGGATCCGGGGGGCGTCCGGGCGGTAGGAGTCGGCGCGACGGCCCCGGGGGTTGACCCGCCGCGCGTCCACCAGCACCGCCACCGGACCGGCATCGGTCCGCAGTCCGTGTCGGCCGGCGTGCCAGCCCACCGCGTACGCCGGCTCGACGTCCCCCGATGACGGGCTGCCGGCGCCCGGCGGTGAGTCGGCCGGGCGCGACGCCGGGCCGGGTGTGTCCGCTACCGGGTCGGCCGTGCGCGACGCCTTGCCGGGCGGCTCCGCTACCGGGTCGACGCGGTGTGCGGAGTCGGCCCGGTCCCCCGCCCACAGCACGAGGTCGTGGGCACGGATCTCGGTACCGGCCGGCAGCCGGGGCCCGGTCAGCACCGCGACCGGCCCGGCGGGCAGGTATCCCGGCAGGGTGTCCCAGCAGGTCAGCTCCGCACTGGCCGGGGCGGGCAGCGGCCGGTCCGGAGTCAGCGCGGCCAGCGCCGCCCGTACCACGTCGCGCAGTCGCGCCGGCCGGGAGAGCCGGACCGCGACGCTGGCGGGGCCACGGCCGCCACGGGGCAGCGTCACCCGGTGCCGACGGAGGTGGTCGAGCGGGCCGATGCCGTGCGCCCAGCCCCGCCAGGGCGCCCGCCAGTACGCCACCAGGACCGTCGTACGCCGGGTCGGGGTGATCGACACCGGCATGGTGAGCAGGTCCCGGAGCCGGTCCACCGACCCGGCGACGACCAGCAGCCGCCCTCGGCCGGGGATCCGGAGCACCCGCAGCCCGACCCAGCGGCCGAGGCGTTCGGCCCGGGTCGGTGGCGGCGCGTCGACCAGTCGCCACCACCAGCCCCGCTCCGCCCGATCCGGAGAACCGGGTGCGGCCAGTCCCCCGGGCTCCGGTCCCGTTCCCGGTACGGCCGCAGCCGGGTCCACGTGCTCGCCGGTACGCATCTGGTTCCGCTCCGCCTCTGCCTCGCCCTGCCCGGACGCCGCCACCCCACCGGTACGCCGCACCGGACCGGGCCGAAGCCGCCGCGCCGGGTACGCACGTCCGGTGCACCACGTCGGGTGCGGAGTGTCCGATGGCGGACACGGTTGGTGACTCCCTCGCCGACGATAAGCCCTGCCGGCCGTCGTACCCGCCAGCCCCGGCCCGGGTGTCCTATCGTGCTGCGATGACCGATGCCCGGCCGGCACCCGCGCCCGGCCCTCTCCGTGGTGTCCGCCTCGTCGAACTGGCCGGCATCGGGCCGGCTCCGTTCGCCGCGATGGTCCTGGCCGACCTCGGCGCGGACGTGATCCGGGTCGACCGGGTCGCCGAGGTACGACCGGAGCGGTTCGGCACCGCCCATCCCGACCTGCTCAACCGGGGGCGCCGCTCCCTCGCGGTCGACCTGAAGCAGCCGGCGGGGCGGCAGTTGGTGCTCGACCTGGCCGGCACCGCCGACGTCCTCGTCGAGGGCTTCCGACCCGGCGTCGCCGAACGGCTCGGCCTGGGGCCGGCGGAGTGTCTCGCGGCCAACCCCCGGCTCGTCTACGGGCGGATGACCGGCTGGGGGCAGGACGGCCCGAACGCCGGGAACGCCGGACACGACATCAACTACCTGGCCCTGACCGGCACGTTGCACGGGATCGGCCGGGCCGGCGAGCGACCGGTGCCGCCGATGAACCTGGTCGGCGACTTCGGCGGGGGCGGCATGCTGCTGGCCCTCGGTGTGGTCTGCGCGCTGTACGAGGTACGCGGCGGCGGATCCGGGCAGGTGGTGGACGCGGCCATGGTGGACGGGGTGTCGCTGCTCTCCACCATGATCCACAGTCTGCGCGGGATGGGCCGTTGGCAGGACGCCCGTGGGGTCAACATGTTGGACGGCGGTGCGCCGTACTACGACACGTACGAGTGTGCCGACGGCGGTTATCTGGCGGTCGGCGCGATCGAACCGAGGTTCTACGCCGAACTGGTCCGGCTCACCGGTTTCCCGCTGCCGCCGGACGAGGCGCTCGACCGGGACGACCCGGCGAACTGGCCGGCCCTGCGGCGGGCCTGGGCACGACTGTTCCGGACCCGGAGCCGGGACGACTGGGCCGGGCTGCTGGAGCACACCGACGCCTGCGTGGTGCCGGTGCTCGACTGGCGGGAGGCACCGGAGCACCCGCACCTGGCGGCGCGACGGGTCTTCGTCGAGCACGCCGGCAGGACACAGCCCGCGCCGGCGCCCCGGTTCAGCCGTACCCCCGGGGCGATCCGCCGTCCCCCGCCACAGCCCGGTGAGCACACCGACGAACTCCTGGCCGAGGTGCTGGGCCTGGACGCCGCGCGGATCCGCCGGCTCCGGGACGCCGGCTCGGTGGCCTGACCCGGTTGCGCCGGGTCGGGCCGGGATCAGCGGGTGGTCACCGGCTCCCACTCCCGGTGCAGCCAGGCGATCAGCCCGGGTGGGCCCAGCCGGGCCGCCCGGGCCCGGTAGTGGGCGAGTTCGTCGGCGCTGAGCAACTCACGGCCCGACCCCGAACCGCCACGGCGGAAGAACGCCGCGCGGTCCTTCAGGATCCCGGAGGGGTCGGGGGCCAACCGGTCGGCCCGGGCCCGCATCCGGTCGAAGGTCGCCGCCTCGACCAGCCGGGGCCACTGCGACTCCGGCACCTCGACGCCGAGCCGGCCGGCGATCCGGCGCATCTCGCCACCGAGGTCGGCGGTGAGGTCCGCGTAGTGCACGAGCAGGATGTTCGGCTGGTCGCGCCGCGCCCACGCGTCGGAGAGGTGCCAGAACACGCCGGGCAACGAGTCGAGGGCGTCGGCCGGCTCGACCTCGCGGTCGATCCAGCGCAGCAACCACTCCCGCAGCGGCGGTCGGGGAGCCGGCGGGGCGGTCGGGGCCGGCTGACCGGTGAGCTGCCGGATCCGCTCCCGGTCGAGGTTGCCGCCCTGGTGGTAGAGGGAGACCGCCATGTCCAGCGGATCCCGGGCGACCACGATGTACGTGGCCGCCGGGTCCAGCGGGAGACCGTCCAGCGGGGTGTGGGTCTTGATGAACCGACGGTGGGATTGCGCGGCCAGCCGGGCGAGGACCTCCTCCCGGGGGACGATCAGCCAGTCCAGCCAGGGCGAGAGTTCCGCCAGCGGGGCCGGCAGCTCCGGCCGCCGGAACACCAGCAGCGCGCAGATCATCTGCATCCAGGTGGTACCGCTCTTCGAACGGGTGCTGATCACGATGTCGCCCGTTCGGTACGGAAAACCGTGCCAGCGGGCACTGTCCTCGTCGTCGGAGCGGTACCGGACGGGGCCACTGAGCATCCGGCGAGAGTAGTCGCACCGGCCCCGGGCGGCCCACCGATATACCCCGGGGAGGCAGGCGTGACCGTCGCCGCAGCGGGTATCCGGCCGGCCGGTGGAGCAGACAACCGGCGAGGAGCGCAATCCCATGGTGACCAACGCGGACGTACTGCGTTATCTGCAGTCGATGGACTTCCCGGCGCCGAAGGAGGACATCGTCCGGGAGGCCGAACGCGCGGGCGCGCCACGGGAGGTGTTGCAGGCGTTGCGGGCGATGCCGCCGGTCGACTACCGGAACACCGAGGAGGTGGCCCGTTCGGCCGCCACCGACCTGGCTCCGGACGCCTCCCCCGCCGAGTTGGCCGCGAAGACCCGCAACCGTACGCACCAGCGGGTGGCCCGGCACATGCGCCAGATCTGACCCCGCGTACGGATGGGGCGCAGCCGGCGTACCCCGCCTCGGGCCTCGCTGCAGATGACCGTCATCACGGTCGTCGGCCTCTGCGTCGGGATACCGACGACGCTGCTGCACTCCCCGGTGATGGGCCCGCTGATCGGCTGGGACGCGGCGGCGGTGACGTACCTGATCTGGGCCTGGCTGGTGCTGTGGCCACGGACCTGGCAGGAGACCGCCGAACTGGCCGTCCGGGAGGACCCGAGCCGGGCGGTCCGGGACGTCGTGCTGCTCGTCGCCGGCCTGGCCAGCCTGCTCGCCATCGGTATCCTGCTCGCCACCGACCAGTCGGTGCGCGGTGTGGAGCGCGACTTCCACATCGGGCTCGGCATCGTCAGTGTGCTGCTGTCCTGGACCGTGGTGCACACGGTCTTCACCGCCCGGTACGCCCGGCTGTACTACACCGGCGAGGACGGCGGGGTGGACTTCCACGAGGCGGAGCCGCCGAAGTACACGGACTTCGCGTACCTCTCGTTCACCGTCGGGATGACCTTCCAGGTGGCCGACACCGACCTGACGTCGAAACAGGTACGCGCCACGGTGCTCCGGCACGCCCTGTTGTCGTACCTGTTCGGCGCGGTGATCATCGCGGCGACCATCAACCTGCTCGCCGGGCTCGCGCACTGACCGGTGGGTCCTGATTCCTTGTCGGCGCCGTCCCGACACCGGACGAGGCACCCCGTCCGCGCACGCGATGGCGCGGACAGGGCACCACGTCCGACAGTGCCCCGGCGTCGACGCGTCCGAACCGGACGCGGTCACCGAGCGACGGTCGCTCCCCGAACCGGATGAGCGATCACCGTTGCCTCATTCTACGAGTCGCCATCATCCGTCCGGTCAGATTTTGGGGAAACTGTGGGGGAACGCACGGCAATTTCATCACTCAACGACCAATTTTGTCGTAGTTGTCCTCCAGGTCGATCCTGGCCAACGCACCGACCAGCCAGGCCAGCCGCTCGGACTCGCCGCTCCCGGCGAGGGTGGCCAGCTCGGCCGCCGACCGGCCCAGGCCGAGCCGCCGGGCGGCGGTGAGGGCCCGCCGGTCGGCGACCGGGGCGGTCTCCCGCCACAACGCCTGGACCTCGCGCAGGAACAGGTCGGTCACCTCGCCGTCGACGCCCGGCAACTCGCCGAGCAGGGTCCGTTCCCGGTCCGGCCGGTACCCGGCCGCGACCCGGACTCGACGCAGGTCGCCCTGGTAACGCGCAACCAGTGTGCCGGCGAGGTCACCCAGCGTGCCGGCGATCCGGTCCGCGTCCGCGCCCCGGCCGTGCTCACGCAGCACGGCGGCGCGCGCCTCGGGCCGGGACCTGGCCATCCGGGCCGGGCTTTCCCAGCCCCGGCCGGACAACGCCAGCGCCGGCTCGACCGCGCGCCGGACGTCACCGGTACGACGCAGCAGGATCGCCAGACAGAGCACCTGGAAGAGACTCGCCGGGTTGTTGGTGACCCGGATGCCGCACTCCTCGGCGAAGCCCCGGCCCCGGCCCGCCAGTCGACGGGCGAGCCGCCTGCGTTCCTCGACGCTCGCGGTCGCAGTGGTTGCCATGCCCGGCGACTACCCACGACGGCTCAGGGCAAAGCAACCCGGAGCCGCCGATTCCGCCACCAGCCCGGTTCGGACCCTGCTCCCGGCACAGCCGACCGGTCAGTGCCGGACCGGCACCCGGAGGTCGCGCCGGCGACGGACCGTCATCCGACGGTACGGCCGTGCCGGTCGCGGCTCTTGAGCCGGGTGGTCGGCATCGTCGGCGCCGGCAGGGGCGCGCTGTCGTCCCCGTGCACCCGGCCGAACCGGGGACCCCCGGCCATCCACTCCGTCCGGGCCTCGACGATCTCCTCGTGCGAACGGCCGACGAAGTTCCACCACATCACCAACGGCTCGTCGAACGGCTCGCCGCCCAGCAGCATCAGCCGGGCCGGGCCCTCCGCGCGCAGCTCCAGCTCCCGCCGGCCGGTCCCGAGATAGAGCAGCGAGCCGGGGGTGAGCGGGATCCCGGCGACCTCGACCGCGCCCGACATCACCAGCACACCGTGCTCGAAGTCGCCGTGCAGCGGCGCCCGGGCGGTGCCGCCGCGCGGTAGCCGGAGCTGGGCGCCGAGCAACGGCGTGTGCACCACCGCCGTCGAGCGGGCACCGCCGAACTCGCCGACCAGGACCGTCACCGAGACGTCCCCGTCCGTCAGCACCGGCAGGTCGGCGTGGTGGGCGAAACCCGGCGGGCCGGAACGGGCGGCGTCCGGCAGCGCCACCCAGAGCTGCAGTCCGTGCAGGGTGGGCGGATGGTCGGGTGGGGAGTACTCGGCGTGCGCGATGCCCCGGCCGGAGGTCATCACGTTGAGCTGCCCCGGCCGGATGAGCTGGTCGCTGCCGAGACTGTCCAGGTGGCGGATCTCGCCGTGCACCAGCCAGGTGACCGTCTGCAATCCGGTGTGCGGGTGCGGACCGATGCCCATGCCGGGCCGGTTGGCGACATTGTCCGGGCCGAAGTGGTCGACGAAGCACCAGGCGCCGATGGTGCGGCGCGGGCGTTGCGGGAGCAGCCGGCGCACCGTGGTGTAGCGCCCCAGCGGTACGTCGTGGCCCGGCAACAGGACGTTGGTCGGCTCGGCCACGGCGGTCGCCGCGGGTGGCACGGTCTGTCCAAGCATCGGTTCGGTGCTGCTCACCCGTCCGAGCGTACGCGTGGGTCAGGTCACGCAGGCCGGTGACCGGGGCGACGGTGCCAGACTGGTGGGCATGGCGCACGCGGTGAGATTCGGCCTGAACGCGGACCCGAACGTCGGTGGGCTGGCCATCGCCGAACGGATCGCGGTGATCGCCGACGACAACGGCCTCGAGTACGTCGGCGTGCAGGACCACCCGTACAACCCGGGATTCTTCGACACGTTCACGGTGCTGACCTGGCTGGCCGCCCGGACCCGCCGGGTGCGGCTGTTCCCGAACGTGGCGAACCTGCCGCTGCGTCCGCTGGCGATGCTGGCCAAACAGGCGGCCAGCCTCGACGTGATCAGTGGCGGACGGCTCGAGCTGGGGCTGGGCGCGGGCGGTTTCGTCGACGCCATCGCCGGGATGGGCGGGCCGCGCCGCACCCCGGGTCAGGGCCGGGCGGCGCTCAGCGAGGCGATCGACGTCATCCGGGCGAGCTGGGCCGGCGAGCCGTACGCCCACCAGGGCCGGCACTACGCGCTGGAGGGCGTCCAGCCCGGTCCCCGGCCCGCACACGAGATCGGGATCTGGCTCGGTGTGGTCGGACCCCGGGCGGTACGGCTGGTCGGGGCGAAGGCGGACGGCTGGTCGGTCTCCGCCCCGTACGTGCCACCGGCCCGGTTGGCGGAACTCCACCCGCTGATCGACGAGGCGGCTCGTACCGCCGGCCGGGATCCCGACCGGATCGTCCGGCTGTACAACGTGATGGGCCTGGTCAGCGCCGAGGATCGGGACGCCTTCCACGGGCCGGTACGGCGATGGGTGGAGACGTTGACCACGTTGCACCTCGAGCACCGGATGAACGCCTTCGTCTTCTGGCCCGGCGCCGACCGGGAACGGCAGTCCCGGATCTTCGCCGAGGAGGTGGTACCGGCCGTCCGGGCCGCGCTGCCCGGGTGAGGGCGGCGACCGGACACCGGTACCGGGCCTCACGTCGAGCCACGGGGGATCAGCCGGGTCGGCGTGCGGCCAGCCGCTCGATCAGTCCGAGCCGCAGCCGTTCCCGTGCCTCCGGCACGAACCCCTGCCGCACGGCGAGGTCCGCCGGCCTCCCCCGCAACCAGCGCCGCTCTGCGTGGTCGACGAGGAGCAGCGTCCCCGCCGGCCGGAGCACCCGGTACATCTCGGCGATCGCGGCGGCGCGGTCGGCGACCGCGCAGACCGCCATCGTGCAGACGACGGTGTCGAAACCGGCGTCCGGAAACGGCAGGTGCTCCGCCGCCGCCTCGCGCAACTCCACCGGTCGGCCGAGTTCCTCGGCGCGGCGTCGGGCCACCGCGAGCATCCCGGGGCTGAGGTCGACACCGACCAGGTCGACGGCGTCGTGGTAGCGGGACAGGTTGCGGCCGGTGCCGATCGCGACCTCGAGGGTCCGCCCCCGGGCCCGGGCGCAGATCCACTCCCGACTGTCCCCGATCGCCATACGCTCCGCCCGGTCGCCCCGGTTGTCGTAGTTCGCCGCCCGCCGGTTCCACGCCTCGCGGGCGCTCTCTCGCTTGACCATGACGTCGACTGTGCATGTTAATGTCAACATGAAGTCAAGCCCCCGGCACGATCCCGGCAGCGCCGAGTTGACCATCGGAGAACTCGCCGGCCACTTCGGACTCGCCACCCACGTCCTGCGGCACTGGGAGGCGGCCGGCCTGCTCCAGCCCGACCGCCGGGTCAACGGCCGGCGCCGGTACGGCCGCGACCAGTTGACCCGGGTCGCGATCATCGTGCACGCCCGACGGGTGGGCATCGGGCTCGACCGGCTCAGGGTCATGCTCACCACCGAGGACGCCACCGCACGACGAACCGTGCTGCGGCACCACCGGGATGAACTGGACCAGCAGATCGTCCGGGCGACCGCCTCCCGCGACCTGCTCGACCACGCGTTGGCCTGTCCGGCGGAGGACTTCCTGTACTGCCCCGACTTCCAGCAGATGGTGCACCGGCTCGACGCGGACTGTGCGCGGCGGCCGGGCGAGGAGAGGAACCCGCCCGGCCGGTGACGGCAGCGGTCGCCGGGTGCCCACGCGCGGACAGGCGCCCGCCGGACGCGGGCCTCGTCCGACGGGCGCCGTTCGCGGTGCCGGGTCGACGCCAGGTGCGGTGTCGACCCGAGCGCCGGGGTCAGCCGACCGAGGTCAGTTCCCGGGACCGGCCGCCGGTACCACGGTTCTTGCGCCGCCACGCGACAGCGATCAGGACGAGCAGCGCACCGACGATCAGCAGGGTCGCACCCAGGGTGATCTGGGATCCGGTCTCACTGCCCGTCACCGGCAGTGGCGGCTGCCCACGGACGATGGTCACCGTGGTGGTGGCCACCCGTCCCGTGGTCAGCCCGGTACCGGTGATCACCACGGTCTGCTGACGGGTGAACTTGACCCGGACCGAGAACTCGCCGGTGGCGTTGGCCCGGACCGTGATGGTGGTCGGGTCGGTGTACACCGTCGGGGCTTGGCGGACGAGCGGGTCCATCGCGCCGACACCGCCGGAACCCTCGCCCGCCGGCTGCGCACCGCGCGCGGGCGCGGCGAGCGGTGAGGTCGCGAAGTCGAGCCGGACCAGCTCGTTACCGCCGAATCCCGAGCCGAACACGGTGAACGCGGCGCCCACCTCGACCGTCGAGTCGCTGGTGGTCAGCGCCGGTGGCTGTGGCGGGTAGGGCGGTTGTGGTAGCGGTTGGGCCTGGGCGGGCGCCCCCGCGATGGCGAACGCGCCCACCGTGGCGAGCGTCGCCACGGCCGAGCCGATGATGCGGGATAGCCGCATGGTGGATCCTCTCTCTACTGGTCTCATGCCGTCACTTCGGATCGCATGACGTCGTGGATGCGTGCGGGACCTACTGGTTGCACGCGGGTGCGGAACTGACTCGGGTGGTCCATGGCGTCGTGCCGGGGGTGAGCCACAACTCGGCCGCGCCGCTGGTGTTCGCCTGGGTCAACAGGCTGATCTCCAGTACGCGGGTACGTCCGGCGCCGATGTCGACACCGAGCACGGCGACCCGCCGTCCACGCTCGATGCCACCCCCCATCGGTTCCGGCCTGCCGTCCAGCCGTGCCCCGACGGGTGAGCCTCGGAGCGGGCTGAAGACGTAGATCACTAGACGGGCGGTGTACGGATCGCCGGCCAGCGCGAGACCGCGGACGGACTTGCTGAGGCCGGACGAGGGAGCGGTCGACTGCAGGGTGAGCCGCAGGTGGAGTTCCCGGCGGCCGTCGGGGCGGCAGTCGCCGACGGTCAGCTCGGCGCTGCGCTTCAGGTAGTAGCCGAGCTTGGCCCCGCTGCCGTCGTTGAGGAAGACCCCGACGTTGTTCACCGTCTCCCGGTCCGGCATGACCCCGGCCAGCCGGCTGTTGACCAGCTCCTTCTGTTCTTCCGGTCGGGCACTCCAGAACAGGATCCGACGCTCGGCGGCGGCGGTGCCGACCGCCTGAGCCACCGCGCGGGGGTTGACCGGACGCTTCAGCAGCGCGTCGAACACGGCCCTGGCCGAGGCGGCGAAGTAACCGTCCTGTTCGGCCGGCTGGTCGAGCAGGCGGTAGGCGTCGGAGAGCAGGCTGCGGACCGCGGTCCCGGCGGTGAGGGTGGGATGCCCGGCCACCGGAACCGGGCCGATCGCGCGGAGCAGGTAGGCGAGCGCGACCGGGTCGGTGGCGAGCACCCCGTCGACGGTGCCGCCGACGGTCCGCCGGTACATCTCCCGGTAGAGCGTGGCTGCGGTGGGAAAGTGCGGGGTGAGGTTGACGTCGGCGGGATAGATCCCGAGCAGGTCGGTGTAGAGGGCCCGCTGTTCCCGGGAGAGCCGGAGCACCGGCCGGTCGAACATCTCCAGGTCGCTGGTGGGGCCCTGCCTGAGGATCTTCACCTCGCCACCGTTGGCCCGGACGACGGCGTAGGCGCCGAAGATCCCGCCGGTCGACCGCGGTTCCGCCAGGTTCTGGAAGACCATCAGGTACGTGCGCGGCCCGCTGGCGCCGAGCAGCGCCGGGAGCAGCGCGCCGCTGCGCCGTACGGCGGCGGTGAAGGTGGCCAGCCGGTCCAGTTCGGCGCGGGTCTGCCGGACCGCGTCCCGGACCGGGGCGGACAGCCCGTCGGCCGGCAGGTCCGAGATCCGTTCCCGGACCTCCTGGACGGCGGTGTCCACCTGGGCCACCGTCGGCATCACGTCGCGCAGCGCGGCCAGGTCGATCCGACCGGTCCGGGGCAGCAGTACCTCGAAGTCGAGTTCCACCAGGGGCGGAAACGCCCGGCGGGCCAGTTCGTCGATCCCTTCCGCCAGCCCGCGTACCGCGACCAGGGTCGACCCGCCGTACGGCGTGTGCGAGGCGGCCCGCCAGCCCACGTCACCGGTACGCGACCGGGCGGCGCTGGTCTGCTGTTGCAGGGCGGCCAGCGTACGCCGCGCCTGGGCCGTCTCCCCGTCCAGCACCTGGCGACTCAACTCCTGGGCGAGGTCGGCCGCGTTCTCCAGGTGTCCCCGGGCCTGCCAGCCACGCAGCCCCACCCAGCCGACCGACAGGGCGAGCAGGCAGGTGACGACAAGCGTGGTGAGCAGGATCCGGCGCAGTCTCGGCCGAACCTTCCGGCGGCCTCTGTTCCGCCGGCCCGGGGAGAGGTCTCCCACTGCCACCACCGCTCTCTCTGATCCGGGACGAAGCCGGACACAACACCAGTACTGTCCTATACCTCTATAGCATGCGAATAAGTCCGTAATGAACGTTTTCGCGCCTTTACCGCTCTTATCTATTTCTCATGAAAGATGCTCATAAAATGCTTCACAAGCGGCGACCGAGGCTTTGGCGGCGGTGGATCCGCGGACGCACTCGCCGTGGCGGCGGGACCGGACTCGGCGCTAGCGGCGACCCCGGCTCGCCGCCGCCTCGGCGAGCATCTGTTCCATCTGGTCGACGCCGGCCCGCAGGGACATCCGGGCCAGGTAACTGTCCCGGGCCCGCCGGGCCATCTCGTCCCGTGCCGCGCTCGGGATCAGCGCGGCCAACGCGAGGCGGTCGGCCAGCGCCTGCCAGTCCTCCGGCGGACAGGAGAGCCCGACCCGGGCCCGTTCGACCAGCTCCGCCGTGTCCCCACCGGCGGAGGCCACCACGGGCGCCCCGGCCGAGAGCGCGGCCTGCAACTTCGACGGCACCGCCCCCTGCAACGCGGGCAGGTCGCGCAGCAGGACCAGCTGGTACTCGGCGGCGGCGTACAGTTCGGCCATCTCGGTCGGCGGGCGCCAGCCGAGGAAACGTACGTTGCCGGCGCCCAGTTCCTCGGCGAGCCGCCGGCTCTGCTGCTCCTCCGGACCGGAACCGACCAGCACCAGGTCCACGTCGAGCCGGCCGTCGAGCGAGGCCGCCGCCCGGACCGCCGTGTCCACCCGCTGGAACGGTCCGATCGTCCCGGCGTGCATGATCGTGGTACGGCCCCGGTGGCCGATCGCCCGCCGGGCCGAGGGGGTCGGCCCCACCGGCCGGAACAACCTCTCGTCGGTCCAGTTGAGCACCACCCGCACCTTGTCCGGGTCGGCTCCCCGCTCGACAACCACGTCCCGCATCGACGGCGCGATCACCGCGATCCCGGCGGCGGACCGGTAGATGGCCCGCATGGTCCGGCCGAGCAGCCCGTGCATCATCGTGCCGGGCCTGTCCTGGCCGGCCGGGGAACCCGTGGTGACCGCCTCCGGCCAGACGTCCTGGACGTGTACCACCGCCGGGATCCGCCGCAACAGCCGGAGCAGGGCGGCCGCCGCGTAGGCGCCGGCCGGCGGGAAGTAGACGTACACCGCGTCGACGCCGGCCAGATAACCGGGCGCGGTCAGCGCACTGCTCATCGCGTACGTCACCTGCCGGGCGAGTCGCCGGGCGGCCGTACCGTCATGACTGACGTAGCTCGGCACCCGGCGCACGGTGACCCCGCGCTCCTCGGCCTGGTCCCGCCACCGTTGCCGGTAACCGGGATAGACCTGTCCGGTCGGGTGGTTCGGGAACCCGGTCAGCACCCGGACCTCGTGGCCCCGCTCGGCCAGTTCCTCGGCCAGGCACCCGGGTATGAACGCCGGCTCCGGCGGATACCAGTACGAGATAACCCCGATCCTCATCACTCATCCCCCGCTCACCCCACCAGCCGGCGCCACGACTCATCGCGACACCCGGCTGAACTCTTCGGTGTCCACCGGCAGTCCGAGGCCGGCGCCGTTCGGGGGGACCCGCACCAGGTCGGAGCCGTCCCGGGACTCGTCCCGCGTCGTCCCGAGCAGGTTCTCCGCCGGCACACCCCGCCGGTACGCGCGGTACTGCTCAACATCGATCTTGTTCTCTCTCGACATGTTCAGCACGCAGCCCAGCACGCGGGCGGAGACGGAGTGCAGGGCCCGCGCCGCGGCGGCACTCTGCGCCCGTGGCGTCTTGCCGCCCCGGGAGACCAGCAACGCCCCGTCCGCCTGCACCGCGACCACCACCCCGTCGGTGAAGGCGAGCAGCGGCGGGGTGTCGATGATGACGATGTCGGTCAGTTCGCGCAGCGACAACAGCAGGTCCGCCATCGCCTTGGAGCCGAGCAGCTCACTCGGGTTCGGCGGTACGGATCCGCCGGGCAGGACGAGGAGCGACTTGTCGCCCCAGGGCTGCAGCACGTCCTCCACCGCGACCTCGCCGATCAGGACGTCGGTGAGGCCGGCACCGGAGGGCATGCCGAGGTAACCCGCCACCCGGGGGCGGCGCAGGTCGGCGTCGACCAGCAGGACCTGCCAGCCCGCCTCGGCCAGGGTGATCGCCAGGTTGCAGGCCAGCGTCGACTTCCCCTCGGCCTGCACCGCGCTGGTGACCGCGATGACCCGGGCCGGCTCCTGGGCGTCGACGAAGCGGAGATTCGTCCGCAGTTTGCGCATCGCCTCGGCCCGGGCCGTCTGGGCGGCGGCACCGACGATCAGCGGGCTCGTCCGGGCCTGTCCGTCGTACGGGATGCTGCCCAGCAGCGGTGCCGAGGTGGCCTCCTGGAGCGCCTCACCGTCCCGGACCGTGGTGTCGGTCAGCCCGCGCAGCACCGCGAGGCCGGCCCCGAGCACCAGGCCGAGCAGGCCGGCCAGGACCAGGTTGCGCATCGGGCGCGGGGAGACCGGTTCGGCGCCGGCCCGGGGGCCGCCGACCACCTCGATCTTGATCGGCGCGTCCTTGGCGCCGGGCGGGGTCTCGATGGTCTGCACGAGTTTCACGAAGTGCGCCGCCAGCGCCTCGGTCAGCCGCAGCGCCCGGGCCTGGTCGCTGTCGACGACCGTCGCGGAGAGCAGCACGGTGTCCGCCTCGACCCGGGCGGTGACCCGCGACCGGACCTCGTCGGCGGTCAGCCCCACCCGCTCCTCCGCCGCGATGGTCTGCGCCAGCCGGTCGCTGGTCAGCAGGTCGACGTACGACTTGACCCGCTGCTGGAGAAAGAGGCCACCCTGGTACGCGTCACTCATGCCCTGTCCGGGCGAGGTGACGAAGAACGTCACCGAGGAGGCGTACTGCGGTGTGGCGCGCACCGTCAGGAACCCGGCGACACCAAGCGCGACCATCACCGTCGCGAGTACCACCCACCAGCGTTGGCGCAGCGCGCGCAGGTAGCTGTGCAACTCCATCAGGCCAGGCCTCCCGTCTCAGCACCAACCGGTCGCGGGGTGCCAAAGACCTCTAGTGCTCGGAAAAAATGCGACAGTATGAAAAGTTCACACTTGTCGCTCGACGTTTCCTACCGAATGTAGATGATTGAACGCCCTCGGTAGCCGCAGTCGACGCAACCAGGGCCAACAAGTGTCGAAGGCGACGAGCGGGACACGATCTCCGACCGGCCTCGGCGGACAACCCGGACGGGCTCGTCCGGCGTCACCACGGCCCGGCGGGTAGGGTGATCACCAGGAGCGCCGGGAAGTCTGGTCGGCACAGACCGCAGCCTGCCCGAAAGCCGAGGTGGCCCCCGGATGCCCGATCACCGTCCCGTCCCGCCGCCCGGCGCCGTACGACGCTTCTTCCAGCGGAGTTCGTGGCCGGAGGCCCGGTACGTCGCCACGGTGCTGCGCACCGAGACGGTCGGTGGCGGACTGCTGCTGTTGGGCGCGGTGATCGCCCTGGTCTGGGCGAACTCCCCCTGGGCGGCGAGCTACGGCGCCCTCGGCCGGTACGTCCCCTGGCCCGGCGGCGCCGCCCTGCACCTCGACCTCAGCCTGGGCGCCTGGGCCGCCGACGGACTGTTGGCGATCTTCTTTTTCGTGGTCGGCCTCGAACTCAAACGGGAGTTCGTGGTCGGGGATCTGCGGGATCCCCGTCGGGCCGTGGTGCCGGTGGTGGCGGCGCTGGGCGGGATGGTCCTGCCCGCGTTGGTCTACGTGGCGGTGCTCGCCGCCCGCGGCGGTGCCGGGTACGCCGGGTGGGCCATCCCGATGGCCACCGACATCGCGTTCGCGCTGGCGATCCTCGCCCTGATCGGCTCACACCTGCCGCACGGGCTCCGGGCGTTCCTGCTCACCCTGGCCGTGGTGGACGACCTGGGGGCGATCGGGGTCATCGCGGTGTTCTACACCGACCACCTGGAGCCGGTGCCGCTGCTCGGTGCGCTGCTGGCGATCGCTCTCTTCGGACTCCTGGTGCAGCTGCGCCGGCCCTGGTGGTGGCTGCTGATCCCGCTCGGCGTACTGGGCTGGGTGCTGATGCACGCCTCCGGGATCCACGCCACCGTCGCCGGTGTGCTGCTCGGCTTCACCGTGCCGGTACTCACCCGCCCCGGCGAACCGCGCCGGATGGCGGAGCACCTCGAACACCGCTGGCGGCCGGTCTCGGCCGGTGTCGCGGTACCGGTCTTCGCGTTCTTCGCCGCCGGGGTGACCCTGCGCGGCACCGACCTCGGCGCGCTGGTCCGGGAGCCGGTGGTCCTGGCGATCGTCGCCGGCCTGGTCGTCGGCAAGGCGCTCGGCATCTTCGGCTCGACGTACCTGCTGTCCCGGTTCACCCGGGCCGAACTCGACCAGGGCATCCGCTGGCCGGACCTGCTCGGCGTGGCCCTGCTCGGCGGCATCGGCTTCACGGTCTCGTTGCTGATCGGCGAACTCGCCTTCGGCACCGGCACCGAGACCGGCGGCCTGGTGAAGGCGGCCGTGCTGGCCGGGTCACTGGCCTCGGCACTGCTGGCGTCGGTGGTGCTGACCCGCCGGAACGTCACGTACCGGCGGCTGCACGAGGCGGAGACCCGGGACGAGGACGCGGACGGCGTACCGGACGTCTACCAGCGGACCGAGCCTGAGCCACGGTCACCCGGCCGGCCGGAGTAGCCGGTCGCCGAACGGGCCGGAACATCGGGGTCGCCGGCCGGACCGGAGCAGTGGTCCACCGGCCGGGCCGGAGTAGCCACCGACCCGGCCGGCCGCCCCAGCGGAGTGCGGGCCGGCCGGGTCCAACGGTCAGCGGGCCGGCCTGCCCTGGTCGGCGTCCCCGTCGTCGTCCAGTTCCGAGTCGGCGAGCGCCTCACGGAACTCGCGGGACAGGTCCGAACCCGGCACCGCGGCCTCCTCGGCCTCCTCCTTCACCACGTCCCGCTCGTGCGGGGGCTCCGGCTCGGGCGCGGTCGCGTCCCCGGCGAAACCGTACTCGTTGGGCTCGTCGTGCCTGCTCATCCCGATTGTCCTCCGTTCCCGGCCGGCAACGGACAAAATTCCCGTCCCGGGTCCGTACGGCGTACCCAACTGGCGGGCGAGGCACACCCGGTGCCGTGCCACCGGGTGCGGCCGGCTGACGAACCGGCCCCGCCGGCCAACTCAGGTCAGCTGACGGATGGCGTCGAACAGCAGCCACAACCCGCAGATCGCGAAGAGCACGCTGGCGCCGTACCGGATGGTCCGCTCCGGAAGACGGCGGCCGAGGATCCGGCCGACCGCGATGGCCAGCGCGTCGGCGGCGACCATGCCGACGGTCGAGCCGAGCCAGGTGCCGAACCAGCCGTGCTGGGTGGCCAGGGTGATCGTGGCGAGCATGGTCTTGTCGCCGAGTTCGGCCAGGAAGAAGGCGATCGAGACGGCGATGATCGCGGACCGGGTCGTCCGGTCCGCCTTGCGGCGCTCCTCCTCGGTGAGCTTGTCGCCACGCAACGTCCAGGCCGCGAAGCCCAGGAAGGCCACCCCGGCGAGCAGCGCGATCCACCCGGTGGGCAGCGCCGCGCCGAGGCCGACGCCGAGCGCCACCGAGGCGAGGTGCACCACCGAGGTCGCCACGGTGATGCCGATCAGTACCGGTAGCGCCTTGAATCGGGTGGCGAAGGTCAGTGCCATCAACTGGGACTTGTCACCCAACTCGGCGACGAAGATGACACCGAAACTGATCGCCAGAGCGGCGCTGAAATCCTCCATGACTCCCTTTCCCGGTCGACGCCGGGACAGGGGTACGGCGACCTCGACCCGGCATTACTGCCTGAGCCGAAGGTCTCGCCCGCCCCGGTGGAGACCGAGGCCGCGTGGCCGGGCGCGCAGCACGCGCCAGTGTGTCGACCACGACGTTGGGAGCTACTCCCCTTCGCTGCCGGTCAGCCTACCGGACCGGGTCGGAGGGGCCGCACGGCGGTGTCGCGGGTCACCGTGCCGGTCGGTCCGGGACAGTGCCGGCCCGTCGCGGGCGCCGTCGGCTCAGGTCGCCTGGGCCAGGGTCAGCGCGTACCACCCGTCCGGGTCGGTCCACCGGGCACGGACCGGAAAGCCGGCGGCACCCAGTTCGGCGTCCACGTCCTCGGGGCGGAACTTCGCCGAGATCTCGGTGCGCAGCTCCTCGCCCTCGGCGAAGTCCAGCTCGAGGTCGAGGGCGGGGACCCGGACCCGCTGCGGCGACCGGGCCCGCAGCCGCATCTCGATCCAGCGCCGCCCGGGGTCCCAGAGCGCGACATGGTCGAACGCGTCCGGGTCGAAGTCGGCACCCAGCTCGCGGTTGAGCACCCGCAGCACGTTCCGGTTGAACTCGGCGGTAACCCCGGCGGCGTCGTCGTACGCCGGCACGAGCACCCCGGGATCCTTGACCAGGTCGGTGCCGAGCAGCAGCCAGTCGCCCGGCTCCAGGGCCGTCCGCGTCGACCGCAGGAACGTCGCGCGTTCGTCCGGCGTCAGGTTGCCGATCGTTCCGCCGAGGAAGGCCACCAGCCGTCGGCCGCCGGTCGGCAGCCGGTCCAGGTGCCGGGTGAAGTCGCCGACGATGCCGCGTACCCGCAGGCCCGGATAGTCGGCGGCGATCTGTGCGGTCGACTGGCGCAGGGCACTGACCGAGACGTCCAACGGGACGAAGGTGCCCAGGTCACCCCGCCCGGTCAGCGCGTCGAGCAGCAGCCGGGTCTTCTCCGAGGAGCCCGAGCCGAGCTCGATCAGCGTCTTGACCGAGGTGATCCGGGCGATCTGTCCGGCGTGCTCGGCCAGCACCGCGCGTTCGGTCCGGGTCGGGTAGTACTCAGGCAGCCGGGTGATCCGCTCGAACAGCTCACTGCCCCGGGCGTCGTAGAACCATTTCGGCGGCAGCCACTTCGGCACGGCGGTCAGCCCGGCCCGGACGTCGGCACGCAACGCCCGGCCGAGGTCCTCGTCGGTGAGATGGATCTCCAGCGGTTCGGCGGTCACCGTCTTCCCCCCTCGATCAGCCAGTCCTGCGGTCGGATCTCGCACCGGTCGGCGGTGGCCGCCACCAGGTGTCCGTCGGGCACCGGACGCCAGTCCGGGCGGTCGTCCAGCGGCTCGGAGCAGACCAGCACCGATCCCCCGCCGCCGCGTACCGACAGCGCGTGGCCGGCGGTGCTGGCCACCACCAGGTGCCCGTCGGTGAGCAGCAGGTTGAGCCGGGAGCCGGGCGCGGCGGCGGCCACCTCACCGACCGTGTCGCGTACCGCGTCGGCCGGGGAGGCGCCGGCCCGCAGCCGGTGCCGCAGCAGCGCCCACACCACGGCGGCGTCGGTCGGGGCGTCCAGCACGAGCAGGTCCCGGACCGGTAGCCGGCCGGCCAGCCCGGCGACCGAGTCCGGCCAGCCGACAACCGCCCCGTTCAGGCTGAACAGCCACGCCCCGTCGGCGAACGGCGCGGCGGCGGACTCGGTCACCGGCATCCCGACGGTGGCCGAGCGGACCGCCGCCAGCACCGCGCCGGAAACCGTCGCCGAGGCCAACGCCGGCAGCGCCGGATCGGACCAGATCGGACGGTCCCGGCGGTAGCGCACCGGCAGCGGGTCGGCCCCGTACCAGCCGACCCCGAAGCCGTCGGCGTTGACCGTGCCGCCGCCCCGCATGTCACGCGGCGCCCAGGACTGCCGGACCAGCGAGTGCGGCGGGTCGAACAGCAGCGCGGCCAACGGGACCGGCGGCCCGAGATAGGCGAGATGGCGGCACATTCAGCGGGTCCGGCCCAGGTCACCGGGGTACGCCCGCTCCGGGCCGGCGTCCCGGGCACAGCGGAACCCGCTGAAGATCTGCCGGCGGATCGGCAGGTCCCAGTTGCGGAAGGTGCCCCGGCAGGCCACCGGGTCGGTGCCGAACGAGCCACCCCGCAGCACCTGGTACCTCGGGCCGAAGAAGACCTCCGAGTACTCCCGGTACGGGAACGCCGCGAACCCCGGGTAGCCCTGGAACGGACTGGACGTCCACTCCCAGACGTCCCCGATCAACTGGTGTACGCCGAGCGGCGAGGCACCGGCCGGGTACGCCCCGACCGACGCCGGTGTCAGGTGCCGCTGTCCCAGGTTCGCGTGCTCCGGCGTCGGCTCCCCGTCACCCCACGGATAGCGGCGGGACCGGCCGGTGTCCGGGTCCCAGCGGGCCGCCTTCTCCCACTCGGCCTCGGTCGGCAGCCGCTTCCCGGCCCACGCCGCGTACGCCTCGGCCTCGTGGTAGCCGACGTGTACCACCGGCTCGTCCGGGATCAGTGGCGAGAACCGGCCGAACCGCAGGTAGCCCCAGTCCGCGCCGTCCCGCCGCCAGTGCATCGGCGCGACCAGGTCGGCCTCACACCGGTGCCGCCACCCGGCCTCACTCCACCAGCGCGGGTCCGCGTACCCGCCGTCGGCGACGAAGGCGAGGTACGCCGCGTTGGTCACCGGGGCGGCGTCGATCAGGTACGCGGGCAGTTCCACCCGGTGCCCCGGACGCTCGTTGTCCAGCGCCCACGGGTCGGTCGAGGTACCCATCACGAACGCGCCGGCCGGGATCAGCACCTCACCGGCGACCGGTACCGTCGCCCGTGGTGGCGGCGGCGCGGTCAGCACCGGCGGTCCCACCCGCAACTGGTGGGTGGCGAGCATCGTCTCGTCGTGCTGCTGCTCGTGTTGGGCGATCATGCCGAACGCGAATCCGTCGGCGAGCAGCCGACGGTCCCCGAACCGGACCCCGTCGAGCAGGTCGAGGACCTTGTCCCGGACGGTCGCCACGTAGGAGCGGGCCTCGACCGGTCCGAGCAGCGGCAGCGCCGGACGGTCCCGGCGGGGGTGTTTGAAGGCGTCGTACAGGTCGTCGATGTCGCTGCGGACCGGGTCGCGGCCGCCGACGTCCCGGACCAGCCACAGTTCCTCCTGGTTGCCGACGTGGGCCAGGTCCCAGACCAGCGGCGACATGATCGGCGAGTGCTGGCGTACCAGGTCGTGCTCGTCGACCGCGTCGGTGAGCAGTTGGCTGCGCCGCCGCGCCCGGGTCAGTTCCGCGTGGATCCGTCCGCGCAGCCGTTCGCCCGACCCGGCCAGTTCCGCGACGCCGGTCCGCTCGCCGGTGCCGGTCAGCTCTTCGGTGTGGCTCATGGTCCTCCCTCCCGCGCGGCGGCCAGCCGGCCCGCCACGATCCGTTCGATCTCCGTCCGCACCGGCACCGGCAGACCGGTCCGGTCCAGCGCCCGCAGGCCCAGGTCCAGCACCTCGTCGGCGACCCGGGCCAGCACCGGGTCCCGCAGTCCACGCCGGGCCGCCTCCGCCCACCGGCCGGCGACCGGCTCGGCCACCGCTCGGGCGGCGTCGCGGGTCCGGTCGTCGTCGAGCAACGCGCTGAGCAACGCGACCGGGGCGATCCACTCCCCGTCCGGCTGGGCGTCGAGATAGCGCAGTTCGAGGTAGCCGCGCGGGCGTACCGGCGGGAAGAGGGTGCTGAGGTGGTAGTCCAGGTCGGCGGTGGTCGGCGGCCGGGGCAGCGCCCCGGCCAGCCAGTCCCGGAAGCTGACCCCGGGCGGCGCGGCCCAGTCGTCGCCGTCCCGGCGTACGCAGAGCAGGGGCGCGGCCAGTGCGTAGCGGGCCCAGGCGGTGGCCGGGTCGACGGCGGCGGACGGCGACCAGGCCGGGCGGGTCCGGGCCGGGTCGATGCACAACCAGGCGGCCATCCGGGCGGACGCCCAGCCGGTCTCCCGACACCGGTGCCGGCGTGCGGTGGCGAAGACCGCGAGCAACGGCGGCCCGAGCGCGTGCGCCACCACCCAACGGTCGACGACCTGGTCGGCGGTACCGGCGTCGAGGCAGACCTGCAGGCCGGCGGTGCTGTACATCATCGTCCGGCCGGCCGCGCCGAAGCGGTCGAAGGCGCATCGCATCGCCCGGTAGCGGGGGGTGTCGACGACCGGGGTCGGAGCCCGGTAGGGGTCGATTCCGGTGCGGCCGAGGGCCAGCCCGTCGGCGGCGAGCAGCCCGCTGAGGTGCCGGATGTCGGTGCTGGTGTGTTCGTGCAGGTCGCGGAGCGACCGACGGGGTGCGGTGGAGATCTCCACCTGGCCGCCGGGCTCGACGCTGACCGTGCCGGAGCCGGGTAACGCGGTGACCGGGCCGTCCGGTGCGAGGGTGGTCGGGGCATGCGCGCCGAGCGCGGCCCGGAGCCGGTCCGGAGTGACCGGGCGGGTCGGTTCGGCGGCGTCGTGCAGGGTCCACTCGAGTTCGACGCCGACCAGGGTGGGCGGTCCGGTCTTGAAACAGATCCGGGCGACGTACCCCTCCGCGTCGGCGACCGTCCGCAGGATCGTGCCACTGTCCAGGTCCGACGAGTTCAACGCCCGGGCCTCCTCCGCGTTCCCTCCTGACGACCGCCTCTCCTTACCCCGATCCCCCGTTCCTACCCCGGGTTTTCGGCAACCGTCTCCGGCCGACCCCACGACCGCCCTCGACGACCGGTGGCCCACCCGGTCAGTTATATAACTTGCCTGGCATATTACTGACTTGGTATTTTCGGCGGCATGGCCACCCCGTTCGAGGTCATCGCCGAACCGACCCGACGCCGGATCCTGGACCTGCTCCGGGAACGCCCACGATCGGTCAACGAGCTGACCGAGCAGCTCGGACTCAGCCAACCCGGCACCTCGAAACACCTGCGGGTGCTCCGCGACGCGGGACTCGTCCGGGTCCGCCCCGACGCCCAACGCCGCTGGTACGAACTCTGCCCCGAGCCCCTCGCCGAACTCGACGCCTGGCTCACGCCCTACCGGTGGATGTGGGCCGGCCGCCTCGACGCGCTGGAACGCCACCTGGACACCATGCCGGACGTCACCGAACCGGCCACCGACACCCGACCGGAGGAGAAGCAGTGAGCGAGCGGTTGGACACCGTCGACGGGCGGCAGACACTACACATCGAACGACGGCTGGCGCATCCGCCGGAGAAGGTCTGGTCGGCGGTGACGCAACCGGAGCACCTGAGCCGGTGGTTCCCGGCCGAGGTACGGCTGGAGCCGCGCCCGGGCGGCCGGATCGTCTTCAGCCTCGGCGGCGGGACCGATCCGGCCACCGAGTCCGTCGGGCTGGTCACCGCGTACGAACCACCCCGGTTGTTCGCCTTCACCTGGGACGACGACCTGTTCCGGATCGAGGTGCGTCCGGAGGACACCGGCTGCCTGCTGGTGTTCCGTCACACCTTCGACGACCGACCGGCGGCGGCGAGCTACGCCTCCGGCTGGCGTACCTGCCTGGACGAACTGGAGCGGATCGTCGACGGCCGCCCCGCCGGCCCGGAACACCGCCCCTCCGCACTGCTGCACGAGTCGTACGTCGAGGCGTTCGGGCTGGCCGACGGCACCGTCGAGGCGACACCGGACGGTTGGCGGGTGCGGTTCGCCCGTCAGCTGACCCAACCGGCGGAGACCGTCTGGGCCACCCTGCTCGGACCGGACCCCGGCCGACCGGCCACGGTCGGCGACGTTCCGCCGGCCGGGTTCACCACCGAGGCGTTCCCGGCCGGCGGGATCACCGCCCTGGACGCTCCCCGTCTGCTGGAATACGCGTGGCCGGCCACCGGGCGTCCGCTCGGCCGAATCCGCTGGGAACTCACCGCCGGCACCGGACACGGCGCCCGGCTCGTCCTCGTGCAGACCGGGCCGGCCGAAGCGGTCGCTGACCGGACGGCCGCGTTGACCGTCTGGCGGGCCCGGATCGAGCCGCTCGCCCACCGGCTCGCCGAACTGGCGGAGCGCCCGGCCGACTGACCCCCACCACGGCTTCTGGGCCGGCCCCGGTTCACCGGGTCACCCGGTCCGGTGATCCGTCCGCCGCCGCGACGTGCCCACGACTTGACACCATGCTTGCGAATATGTGCACTTGTGACACTCCGCTCAAGCCGGCTCCGGTCCGCGGCAGCTGACCGGGTCGGCCACCACCACCACGGGGAGGCACGATGGCACGACACGCAGAGCCGGCCACCGGGGGGCCCGGGATCGACCGACGCAGACTGCTCGGGCTCGGCCTCGCCGCCGGGGCCGCCCCGCTGCTGACCGCCTGCGGCGGAGCGTCGACCACCGGCTCGGACGCCGACGGCGCGGTCACCTTCATCTCCACCCAGTTCACCCCGGTCGAGGAACGCCAACGGTTCGAGCAGATCCTCCGGGAGCGGGTCACCGGCGCCACCGTGTCGTACAACCCGGTCGAGCCGAACGTCTTCGCCTCCACCCTCACCTCCCAGGCGGCGGCGAACCGGGTCCAGGTCAGTCTCGCCGGCGGACTGCACGGCGACCTCGCCCCGCACGCCGAGCGACTGGTCAACCTGGACGAACTCGCGACGAAACTCGCCGACCGGCAGTTCCCGCCGGAGATCGCCGAACTGGGCCGGCTGGGCGGCGGGGCCACCACGTACCTGCCGTGGATGCAGGCGTCGTACGTGCTCGCCGTGCACAAGCGGGCTCTGCAGTGGCTGCCGAGCGGGGCCGACGTGCAGAACCTGACCTACGACCAGTTCCTGACCTGGGTCACCGACGCCCGGCGGGGCAACGGCGGCAAGCCGGTGCTCGGCCTGCCCTGCGGCCCGAAGGGTCTCTACCACCGGTTCTTCCAGGGCTACCTGCTGCCGAGTTTCACCGGCGGCCAGATGACCACCTTCCGGGGTCCGGACGCGGCCGAGGCGTGGCGGTACATGACCCAGCTCTGGGCGCAGACCGCACCGGCGTCGACCAACTTCGACAACATGCAGGAGCCGCTGCAGCGCGGTGAGGTGCTGGTCGCCTGGGACCACGTCGCCCGGCTGGTCGCCGCCCCGGCCGACAAGCCGGACGACTGGGTGATGGCGCCGGCGCCGCGCGGCCCGAAGGGACTGGGTTACATGCTCGTGGTCGCCGGGTTGGCGATTCCGAAGGGCGCGCCCGAGGCGGACCGGGCCCGTCAGGTGATCGAGACCCTCACCGCCCCGGAGGTCCAGGTCGAGGTGCTGCGCCGCAACGCGTTCTTCCCGGTCGTCAACACCACCCTGCCGGCCGACCTGCCACCGGCGATCGCGCTCGAGGCCGAGGCGGTACGCCGGCAGCAGGAGGCCGAGGGTGCCGTGGTGGCGCTGCCGCCGGTCGGGTTGGGCGCCCGGGACGGCGAGGTGTCGCAGATCTTCAAGAACTGCTTCAAGGAGATCTGCCTGGACCGCCGCCCGGTGCAGCAGGTGCTGGACCGGCAGGCCCGGGAGCTGAACAAGATCCTCGACGAGGTGAAGGTGCCGTGCTGGCGCCCGGACCCGGTCGTCGCGGGGCAGCCGTGTCGGGTGCAGTGACCGGCGCACCGGAGGCGACGGCACCCCCGGCCCCGTCCGCACCGGCCCGCCGTCGACGGCGGGCCCGGATCCCGACGCCGGTGCTGCTGGTCGCTCCCTCCGTGGTGTTCCTCGCCGCGCTCTTCCTCTGGCCGATCGTGGTCGGCGTGGCGCAGGCGTTCACCGACCAGGACGGCGCGACCCTCGCCCATCTGCGCCGGATGGTCGACGACCCGTACTTCTGGGACGCCGCCCGCAACACGGCGCTGCTGATCGTCGTCCTCATCCCGCTGCAGTTCGGATTCGCCCTGACCATGGCGCTGCTGCTGCGGGAACGTCCCAAGCTCTCGTCGTTCTACTTCTACGTCTGGTGCGTACCGCTGGCGATCAGCGACCTCGCCGCCGGACTGGTCTGGCTGGCCATCTTCGCCGACCGGGGGTACCTCAACTCGCTGTTGGCCCGGCTCGGCCTCGGCGACGGGTACGCGTGGCTGTCGTACGACAACCAGAGCACGATGTTCGTCGCGGTGCTCCTGGCCGAACTGTGGCGGGCCACCTCACTGGTACTGGTGATCGTGGTCGCCGGACTGCAGAACGTGCCACGGGACTACGACGAGGCGGCGGCGGTCTTCGGCGCCACCTACTGGCAGCGGCTCCGGTACGTGATCCTGCCGCAACTGCGGCCCAGCCTGCAGGTCGCGCTGATCCTGCGGACCATCCTCGGGTTGCAGACCTTCGCCGTCGCCCAGGCGCTCACCGGCCGGAGTTTTCCGCTGCTGGTCGGCGAGACGTACCAGTGGTACGTGACCCTGCAGAACGAGGGGGTCGCGGCGGCGATCGCACTGGTGATCCTGCTGATGTCGATCGGCACCGCGATCGTCTACCTGCGGGTGCTGCGCGACCCGGCGGCCGGGGGCCTCCGGTGAGCGGCGGGTCGGTGGCGCCGGAACGCCCCGGACACGTTCCCGGACCGGCGCCGGGCGACGACGGGCCGGCGCCGCCGGTCGGTTCGGCGGACGGCGGGGCGGTGGGGCCGCCGCGCCGACCGGTGCGGCGCGGCCGGGCCGCCCGGCGCCGGACCGTCGTGCTGCACGTCGTCTGTGTCGCGGTGACCCTCTTCATGGGACTGCCGATCTACCTGATCGCGCTGGCCGCGCTCTCCAGCCGCGAGTCGCTGAACGAGTTCCCGCTGCCGCTGGTCCCGACCGCTCCGTCGGTGGAGACGATGCGGGTCTTCCTGGACACCACCGGGGTGATCGCCGGGTTCCAGAACTCGGTGGAGGTGGGGCTGCTCAGCCTCGTTCTGTCGTTGGCCCTCGGCGTGCCGGCCGGCTACGCGGTGGCCCGGTACGCCTTCCGGGGACGGCAGCCGTACCAGTTGTTCCTGCTGCTCACCCGGGCCCTGCCGATCGTGGTGCTGTCCGTTCCGCTGGCCCGGGTCTTCCTGGCCACCGGGCTGTACGACACCACGTACGCGGTCGCGCTGCTGCACACCGCGCTGGCCCTGCCGACCACGGTGCTGATCACCTCGGCGATCTTCGTCGCGGTACCGGTCGAGCACGAGGAGGCGGCGATGGTCTTCGGCGCCACCGCGTCGAAGGCGTTCGCGCGGGTGGTGCTCCCCCAGGCGCTGCCCGGGATCGCCGCCGCCGCCATCTTCACCTTCGTCACCTCGTGGAACGAGGTGCTCGGCGCGGCGGTGCTGACCCTGGGTCGACGTACCCTGCCGGCCCAGGTGCTCTCGACGCTCGCCGACTCGCCGTTGGCGTTCCGGTTCGCCGGCGGGTTCGCGCTGGTCGTGCCGGCGCTCGTTTTCATCGCCTTCATGCGCCGCTACCTGTTGAACATGTGGGGAACCACGATCCGCTGACCGGGTCGACCGCGACAGCGGCCCGACGACGGTTCGGGCGGCACCGAGGAAAGGACGGACGTTGGCACAGATCGTGCTGCGGGACCTGGTGAAGACGTACCCCGGGACCAGGACGCGCGCCACCGACGACATCAGCCTCGAGGTACGCGACGGGGAGTTCCTGGTGCTCGTCGGCCCCAGCGGCTGCGGCAAGACGACCCTGCTCCGGATGATCGCCGGGTTGGAGACCCCGGACTCCGGGAGCGTGCACATCGGCGGCCGGGACGTGACCGAACTGCCGGCCCGCGAGCGCGGTCTGTCGATGGTCTTCCAGTCGTACGCCATCTTCCCGCACCTGCGGGTCCGACAGAACATCGGATTCGGGCTGACCATGCGGAAGACGCCGAAGGCGGAGATCGACCGGCGGGTCGCCGAGGCCGCCGAACTGCTGCACCTCACCGACTACCTGGACCGGTACCCCGCCCAGCTCTCCGGCGGGCAGCGTCAGCGGGTGGCGGTGGCCCGGGCCATCGTGGTCGACGCCGACGTGCTGCTGATGGACGAACCTCTGTCCAATCTGGACGCACTGCTCCGGATGGAGTTCCGCACCGAGTTGAAGCGCATCGTCGGCAGGCTCGGCACCACCACCGTCTACGTCACCCACGACCAGGCCGAGGCGCTCTCCCTCGGCGACCGGGTCGCGGTGCTGCGGGAGGGCCGGATCGCCCAGGTGGGTCCACCGCTGGAGGTGTACGACGAGCCCGCCGACCAGTTCGTCGGCGGTTTCCTCGGCGCACCGCCGATGAACTTCCTCCCGGCCCGGCTCGACCGTTCGGGCGACCGGCCGGCGTTGCGGATCGGGGACCAGCGCACCGCCGCCCCGGCCGCACTGGCGGAGCACCCGGACGACGAGGTCACGGTCGGCGTACGGGCCGAGAACATCGAGGTCTTCGACGCCGACGGGCCGGACCGGCTGGCGGCCCGGGTGGAGGTGGTGGAGCCGACCGGCGCGGCGATCCTGCTCACCGTGGACCTGGCGGGTCGGCAGTTGAAGGTGCAGACGCCGCCGACCTTCCGGATCGGGCCGGGGAGCCCGGTCTGGCTGGCCGTCGACCCCGGTAGGATGCGGTTCTACCGGCCCGACTCGACCGCCGTACGACTGCCGGACCAGCCTACCCGCAGGACGTGACCGGCGCGATTGCGTACCCGAAGGTACCGCTGGGTACGGTGTGCACGTGTTGGAATCGGGAGTCGTGCTGGGCGGCCGATACCGTCTGGACGAGCGTGTCGCCACCGGCGGGATGGGTGACGTGTGGCGTGGCACGGACGTCGTGCTCGGTCGCCAGGTGGCGGTCAAGGTGCTGCTGCCTGCGCTGCTCGCCGATCCCGGTTTCATCGCCCGGTTCCGTGCCGAGGCGCGGATGCTGGCCGCCCTCCGGCATCCCGGCATCGTGCAGGTCTACGACTACGGCGAGGACAACCAGCCGACAGGTCGGGCCGACTACCTGGTGATGGAGTACGTCGACGGCGAACCGCTCTCCGAGCGGATCCGGGCGGCCGGGCGACTGGGTCTCGCCGAGACGCTACGGGTGGTCGCCCAGGTCGCACAGGCGTTGCACGCCGCGCATCTCGGCGGGATCGTGCACCGGGACGTCAAGCCGAGCAACCTGCTGGTGCAGGCGGACGGCACGGTACGGCTGCTGGACTTCGGGGTGGCCCGCTCGGTGGAGATCACCAGCATCACCAGTTCGAACGCGGTGCCCGGCACCGCTCTCTACATGGCCCCGGAGCAGGCCGCCGGTCGACCCGTCTCGGCCGCCACCGACATCTACGCCCTGGGGGCGGTCGCCTACCAGTGTGTCGCCGGTGACCCACCGTTCACCGGCGACACCCCGCTGCAGGTCGCGGTGAAGCACCTGCACGACGAGCCCGCCCCGCTGCCCGACGACGTACCCGAGCCGGTCACCGCGCTGATCGGCCGGGCGTTGTCGAAGGATCCGGCCGACCGTTACCCGAGTGCGGCGGCCTTCGCCCGGGCGGCCCGGGCGGCGGCGAGTCATCCGACCGTCGTCGCGGCCGGTGCCGCCGCGCCGGCGGTCGTCGCGGTGGCTGCCGGGGACGGGGACGGGGAGGACGCCGAGGGGGTCGTGGCGATCCCGGGCGGGACGGCGGACGGGGTCGCGGTCTCGGACGGTGTCGGCGGAACGACCACCGGTGGCGGTTCCGGACGAATGGGTCAGACCACGAACACGCTGGCCGACAATCCGGTGGTTCCGCTGGTCGGCGATCCGGTGGCTCCGCTGACCGACGGCCGGCCCGAAAGGTCCGGGGTCGGCCCGTTGACCCTGGCCGGGGTCGCGGGCGCGGTGGGGGTGGTGGCCGCGGCGGTCACCGCCCTGATCGCGTTCCAACTGCCCGACGGCGCCCCGGCGACGAACCCGCCGGCATCGCCGACCGCCACGGCGGGCCCCAGCGAGGAGCCGAGCCACCCGGAGGAGACCAAAAGCGCGGAGTCGGACGGGGAGAACGATCCGCCGGTCCGGCCGAACCGTTCGAAGAGTCCCACTCCGACGCCGAGCCCGAGTGCGTCGAGCCCGGACACCGAACCCGGAGGCGAGCCGACCGTCGCGCCGACAACGCCGGCCGAGCCGACCGAGCCGCCGGCGACCACGCCGGCGGGACCCGCCGATCCACCCAGTGGCGGGGTCGACCCCGACCAGGACTGAGCAGGTCGCGACCCGGTCTGCCCGGGGGTTGGCGGGTCGGCGGGTCGGCGGGTCGGCGGGTCGGCGGGTCGGCGGGAAGATACGCGAGATAGTTCCCTTTATCCGCGTTTCCAATGTGATCACTGATAAATCATCCTATGGTGTGCCCACGTTGTCGCCCACCGTGGGAGCCCGGATGACCAGGGAAAAGCTCGTTGTCATCGGCCAGGGGTACGTCGGCCTTCCGCTGGCGGTGTCCGCCGTGGAGGCCGGGCTCGACGTGGTCGGCCTGGATGTCGACACCGGCCGCATCCGGCAACTCGGCAGCGGGCACTCCTTTGTCGAGGACATCACCGACAGCCGGCTCGCCGCCGCCCTGGCGACCGGACGCTACCTGCCGACCGTCAACTACGCGGACGCGAAGGACTTCGACGTCTGTGTGATCAGTGTGCCGACGCCACTGCGGGACGGCGTACCGGACCTCAGCTACGTCGAGCAGGCCGGCACCGCGCTGGGGCCGTACGTCCGCCCCGGCTGCACGGTCATCCTGGAGTCGACGACCTATCCCGGTACCACCGAGGAACTGCTCCGGCCGCTGCTGGAGCAGGGCAGCGGGCTGCGCAGCCCGGGCGACTTCCACCTCGGCTACAGCCCGGAGCGGATCGACCCGGGCAACCAGACCTGGCGGCTGGAGAACACCCCGAAGGTGGTCTCCGGTCTCGACGCGGCGGCACTCGCCCGGGTCGACACGTTCTACCGGCGGATCGTGGACCGGACCGTGCCGGTCGACTCCCCCCGGGTCGCCGAGTTGACCAAACTGATCGAGAACACGTTCCGTCAGGTCAACATCGCACTCGTGAACGAGCTCGCGGTGTTCAGCCACGAACTCGGCATCGACGTCTGGCAGGCGATCGGGGCGGCGGCCACCAAACCGTTCGGTTTCATGTCCTTCACCCCGGGACCGGGTACCGGTGGGCACTGTCTGCCGATCGACCCCTGCTACCTGTCCTGGCAGGTAAAACGCCGGCTCGGACGGCAGTTCCGGTTCATCGAACTGGCCGGCGACATCAACCACTCGATGCCGGAGTACGTGACACAGCGGGTGATGGCCGGCCTGAACGCCCGGGGGCGGGCGCTGCGGGGCGCGAGTCTGCTGGTGATCGGGCTGGCGTACAAGCGGAACACCGGTGATCTCCGGGACTCCCCCGCGGTCGACGTGACCAACCGGCTGCGGGCCCTCGGGGCGCGGATCAGGGCGGTGGAGCCGTACGCCGACCCGCGGCACGTCCCGGCCGGGGTGACCGTCGTCGAGTTGACCGAGGAGGAGGTCCGGGCCGCCGACGCGGTGGTGGTGGTGACCGACCACGACGGCCTCGACTACGACATGGTCGGGCGGACCGCCCGGTACGTCTTCGACAGCCGCGACCGGTGCGCCGGGCCGGACGTGGAACGGCTCTGACCTGACCCACCGTCGTCCGGGCCGACCCGGCGACCAGGGCCGTGCCCTGCCGGCGACCGGGGGCGTGCCGAGCCGGTGACCAGGGTCGTGCCCTGCCGGCGACCGGGGGCGTTCAGCGGGCCCGGGCCAGCATGGGGACCGGTTCGGCGTACTCCGGGGTCCAACCGCCCCGGGCCATCGCGAGCCGGTGGTAGAGGTCGCGGGTGGCGGCCACCAGCCGTGGCGTGCCGAACGCCTCCCGGGTGTCGGCCGCCGCCGCCCACCCCATCCGCCGCCGCAGTTCGGCGTCACCGAGCAGCCGCAGCACCGCCCGACACAGACCGTCGAGGTCCCGGCGGTCGCAGAGCAGTCCGGTCCGTTCGTGCCGAACCACCTCGGCCACGCCGCCGACGTCGGTGGCGACCACCGGCCGGCCGGCCTGGGCGGCTTCGATCAGGGCCAGTGGGGTGCCCTCGTGGTCCGAGGTCAGCAGCACGACGTCGGCCGCGGCGTAGACCGTCTCGACGTCCGGCCGCCAGGGCAGGAAGGTCACCGCGAGGTTGTCGGCCTCGGCGGCGGCGACGGTCTCGGCGAGCCGGTCACCCTCGCCGCAGATCACGAACCGGGCGTCCGGCATCCGCCGTCGGACCGCCCGGGCCACGGTGAGCACCCGGTCGAGCCGTTTGACCGCGTTGACCGGTCCGACCGAGGCGACCACCGGTCCCGCCTCCGCCAGGCCCAGCCGGCGCCGGGCCTCGGCCCGGTCCGGTACGGGCGACAGGCTGGCTCCCGGCGGCATGACGGTGTACTGGTCGGGGCGACCGATCCGGGCGGCCAGCAGTTCGTCGCGGACCTGGGCGTTCACCGCGACCAGGGCGGAACTCGTCCGGGCGAACGCCCACTCGACGGCGGGGACCTGCCGGGGGGACGTCGACGACCGGCGGTGCGCCCGCGGGTGGTCGTGGAAGCTGTGCACCCGGATCGGCACCCGGCACGCCACGGCGGCGGCCCGACCGAGGACGCCGCTGAGCGGATCGTGGCTGTGCACCAGATCCGGTCGGAACTCGCGCATCGCGGTGACCAGGGCGGCCAGCGCCCGGAGGTGGTCGGCCGGCCGGCCGGTACGCCGCAGTTCGGGCAGCACCCGGACCGGTACGTCGGCGGCCCGGAGCCGTCGGTAGTCGGGCTCGCCGGGCTCGACCGGACCGGCGTAGAGCCGCTGCTCGAACCGGTCCGGATCGAGTCCGCGCAGCAGCGCGCCGACCTGCGGGGCGGCCTCCCCGACAGTCATCCGGGAGATGATCCGCAACACCCGAAGCGGTCGCATGGTCTCTGACCTTTCGCGAGTCCCGGCACCTCCGCACGGCGGAACACCTCCCACCGTCCGACCAGGATGCCGGAATTTCACTGTTGGTCCCGTTATACAACTTATCTGGCCAGATGAGCGTGTTATCGGCATAACTGCCGACGGAGACCGGGGAACGTCTAGAAAGGCGCCTCGGAGGGAAGCCGACGGACCTGGGTCAGGTACGCGTCAAGTTCGCCGATCTCGAACCGGCAGGTGCCGATGGCGTGCCAGAACTGACCCACGCTGTCACCTTCCAACTTGTACCGGCCGTCCGGGCTCAACGCCGCCCAGCCGTCCTTCAGGCCGATCAGGGTCATCCGCGGCTGGGCGTGCCCGGGGTCGGCCACGTCCCACAGCCGCACCGTGCCGTCGTCGCCGGCGCTGGCCAGCAGTGTGCTGTCCGGACTGAACGCCACCGACCAGACCCGCCGGCTGTGCCCGGCCAGGATGCCGTGCCGCCGCCCGGTACGCGGATCCCAGAGCCGGATCACCAGGTCGTCACCGGCCGTCGCGAGCAGATTTCCGTCCGGACTGAACGCGGCGGTCCAGAGCCGACCGGTGTGCGCGGTGAGGACCCGCAGCCGGCTACCGGTGCCGGTGTCCCAGATCGCCGCCGTGCCGTCGTTGCTCGCGCTGGCCAGCAGCCGACCGTCCGGGCTGAACACCACCGCGTAGACCCGGTCGGTGTGGTGTTCCAGGACCGTCCGGCAGGTGCCCGTGGCGGTGTCCCAGAGCCGGACCAGCCGGTCGTCGCACCCGGTCGCGATCGTCGTACCGTCCGGACTGAACGCGACCGAGCGGACCCGGCCCCGGTGCGGGGTGAGCGTGCCGATGTGCCGACCGGTGGTCCGGTACCAGAGCCGTACCGTGTCGTCGTCGTTGGCGGTGGCCATCACGTCACCGTCCGGACTGAACGCCTCCGCCCACACGTGGTCGGTGTCCACGTCGAGTTCCCGCTCGTCGAACCCGGTCTCCACGTTCCACAGGTGGACACCGCCGTCACCGCCGGCCGCCGCGAGCAGCGGCGTACCGGGACAGAAGACGGCCGAGATCAGCCGGTCCGCGGCCCCGGCGAGTTCCCGTACGCAGCGCCCGCCGCGCGGGTCCCACAACCGGACCACACCGTCGTTTCCGCAACTGGCCAACGTCGAGCCGTCCTCCCGGAAGGCGACCGAGGTGACCCGCCGGCCGTGCCCCCGCAGGGTGTGCTGGCACTGCCCGGAGGCCACGTCCCACAGCCGGGTCGTGCCGTCGTTGCTGCTGGTCACCAACTGTTCGCCGGAGGGGTGGAAGGCGACCGGCCAGACCGATCCCCGGTGTCGGCTCAACTCGTGCCGCAGCTGTCCGCTCGGCACGTCCCACAGCCGTACCCCGCCGTCGCTGGAGGCCGTGGCCAAGGTGGCGGCGTCGCCGCTGAACCGCACGCTGTAGATGGCACCGCCCTGCCGGGCAAGGGCCCGGACCGGTCGCCCGGTCGCCGGCTCCCACAGCCGCACCCCGCCGGAGGTGTCCCCGGTCGCCAGCAGGCTGCCGTCCGCGGTGAAGTCCAGCGCGTAGACGTCCGCCTCGTGGCCACGCAGCACCAGCCGCTCGGTGCCGGTGACGGCGTCCCGGATCCGGACCCGGCCACCCTGGCCGGCGACCGCGAGCAGCGCGCCGCCCGGACCGATCCGCAACCGGTAGCCGACCTCCGCGTCCCGCAGTTCGTAGCGCGGCTCGCCGGTGTCGAGGTCCCAGCCCCGCACGGTGCCGACGCTGTCACCCACCACCAGCAGTGTCCCGTCCGGACTGAACGCGGCGGTCCAGATCGGCGAGGCGTGCCCGGGCAGCTCGTGGCGGAGTTCGCCGGTCGCGGTGTCGAAGACCCGGACCACCCCGGCGGCGTCACCAACGGCCAGCGCGCCCCGGCCCGGCCCCACCGTCACCGGCCAGATCCAGTCGCGGAACCCCTCCAGGACGTGCCGCAGATCGCCGTGATCCGCGTCCCAGAGCCGGACCGTGAGGTCGGCCGAGGCGGTCACCAACTGGCCCCCGGCGACGTCGTAGTCGACCAGGTAGACCCGGCCCCGGTGACCCTGCAGGGTCCGCACCGGCAGCCCGGCGACGGTGTCGCAGATCAGCACCCCGCCGTCGTCGGTGCCGACCGCCAGCGTCGCCCCGTCCGGACTGTACGCCGCCGGGTCCGGGATCCGGCCCACCTCGAAGCCGTAGCCGACGCCGACCGCCGGCGGGGCCAGCCCGGGTACCACCGGTCGGCCGGGTGCGACGACCGCCGCCCGCAACTCCGGGGCGAGCAGCAGCGCCGGGTCGGCCGTCACGTCGATCAGGGCCGCCCGGTGCCAGCGGCTGCCCTGCACCGACGCGCCGCGCAGATCGGCCCGGAGCAGCCGGGCACCACCGAGGTCGGCGTCGCGCAGGTCGGCCTCGGCCAGGTTGGTCTGGTCCAGCCGGGCGCCGGCCAGCCGGGCGCCCCGCAGGTTGGCCCCCTGCAGGTTGGTGAGGACCAGCCGGGCCTCGCTGAGGTCGGCCTCGCCGAGGTCGGCGCCGGCCAGGTCCCGGTGCGAGAGGTCCTCGCCGCGCAGCACCGCGCCGCGCAGGTCGGCCCGGGCCGGCAGCCGCAACCGGGCGCTGAGCCGCAGCGCGTTCGCACGGGCCGTCTCGGCCGCCGGGGAGTCGTCGCCGAGCACCTCCGCCGTCCACTGTTCACAGCGCGCGGCATCGGCGAGATCGGCCAGGAAGTCGACGGTGAGCTGGGAGAGCGGACGTCGGGACAGCCCGCTCGGGGACTCACCCCGGTTCAGCCGGGTGGCCAGGTCGTTCGCCACCAGCCACTCCACCACCGAGGCGTGGATGAAGCCGAACAAACCCTCGTCGGTACGGACCAGCAGGCTGCCCGCCCCCACCGCGTGCGCCGCCTGCTGGCGGGAGAGCCGGAACTCCGCCAGATCGGTCAGGGTGTCGGCGACCTCGGCGATCTCGGCCAGCCGCAGGTACGAATCGCCGCTCTCCCAGAGCCGCAGTGCCAGTCGGGTCACCGCGGTCCACAGTTCGGCCCGGCCGAGGTTGACCGGCGCCCCCGGCACGTCCCGGGTCCGCCGCTCCTCGAAGTCCAGCCAGGACTCCAGGATCTCCCGGTACAGCGCGGCCGCGCTGAACGCGCTCGCCCCGGCGACCGCGGCGAGCCGCCGGTCGTCCAGGTTGGCGATGAAGCCGAGCATCCGCGGGTTACGGGAGAGCCCCAGCAGGTCCCGCACCCCGCGCAGCAGGTCCATCCGCTCCTGGGCGGCCTGCTCGTCACCGCCGTACCGGTGCCGCAGGTAGGTGCGGATCTGGCCCGGGGTGAAGTCCTCGATGGTGAGCACCCGGCGGTGCGGCAGCAGTCCGACCCGCTCACCGAGCGCGGTGAACACCTGGGAGGTCGTCTTGAAGTGCTGGGTACGACTGCTCACCACCACCTTCGCCGCCCCGTCGGCGGCCTGCAGCAGCGCCTCCAGGTGGTCGGCGGCCCGGTCGTAGGTGACCCGGGCGACAAGTTCGTCGAAGCCGTCGAAGAGCAGCACGATCCGCCCCTGCCGGAGCATGAACCGGAACGCCTTGAGGTCGATCACCTGCTCGCCGTGGTTGGCCAGGTGGGCGGCGACCAGGCCGTCGACCGAGTGCGCCTTGTCCAGCGCGCGCAGCTCCACCAGGATCGGGATCAGATCCGGGGCGGCGGTCGGCAGTCGACGGGCCGCCTCACGCAACGCGAACGTCTTGCCCCGGCCGAAGTCGCCGAGCACCAGGACGAACCGACCGTCCGGCTCGGTCAGGATGCCCAGCAGCTCCTCGACCACGTCCTCCCGCACCCCCTGCTCCCCGCCGACCAGATGGCGGTACCGCTGCGGGACGTACAGCTGCGGCGGATAGAGCTGGTCGGCCTGCAGTCGGGCGGTCTGCGCCGCGACGTAGTCGCGCAGGTCGAGCAGGCCCTGGAACTCGGTCAGGTTCACCACCCGTACGCCCCGGCGCAGCGCCTCGTCGTACTGGGCACGGGGCAGCCGGGGACCCTCGTAGACCAGTTCCGAACCGATCTCCGGATTGGCGGCGTGCACCCGGCGGGCGAACTCGTCGATCTCAGCCGGGCTCGGCGGCCCGAGACTCACCCCGATCCGCTGCTGCCGGACGACGCCGTCCTCGCGGTAGGTGACGAACAGGTGCGGCCGCTCACCCTCGGCGCGCCGCCCGTCGATCCGCCGGATCAGCACCCGGTCGTGCCGGGCCTCACAGACCTCGGTGATCCGACCGAGCAGCTCGTCGACGGGGTCGACGAGCTGGTCCGGGTCGTCCGCCCGGTGCTCGGCCCGCTCGGGTGGCAGCTCCGGGCCGGCCGGACCGAGCCCCTGGGCGGTCAGCTCGCCGGGACCCGACGTCCGCTGGCCGGGTACCTGGGTCGGTCCGGTGGTGCCGAAGGTCGCCTCGACCCTCGACCAGCGCCGTCCGATCTCCTCACCGGCGTCGTACCGGTCGTCCCGACCGAGTACCCAGCGGGTCAGGCCGGTCGCGCCGATCCGGAGCAACTGGGCACGTCCGCCGGTCACCGCCGGCGCGAGCGGCAGGTCCCGGTCGCCGGGGCTGCCCGGCGCCGCCGCGCCGGACACCAGCAGGTTCAGCATCGGCGCGACGAGCCGGCCGAAGGTGGTGCCGTCGCGCAGCGTCGCCTCGGCGGCGGAGCCGGCGCCGGCCGGGTACGGATCACCGTCGCCCGGGGTGTGTGCCATCACCCCGAGCCGCAGCCACCCGGTCTGCTGGTACGGCCGCAGCCACTGCGCGAACCAGCTCGCCTGGGCCTCCCCGAGGTGCCCGTAATGGTCCTCGTCCCGGTGGCTGTCGGCCATCGTGGAGTTCAGTCCGGCGACCACGACCTGCAGGTCCGGCACCGCGTACAGGGTCCACGGCTGCTCGCTGTCGAAGATCGGTTCGTCCAGTCCCTGGTAGACCTCGTCGAAGAGCCGGGCGTAGTGCCGCCACTTCGGCCAGTACGGCGGCTGCGGGTCGACGTCGTCGGCCTCGCAGGTGGCGAAGTAGGCCCGGCTCGCCGCCCGGGTGATGTCCCGGGGGCCGGGAACCACCACCAGCCGGTGCGGTTCCAGTCCGACCAGCACCCGCAGGCCGGTGAGGAAGCTCAGCGCGTCCTCGAACTCCCGGGCGCTGCCGGACTCGGTGAGGTTGCCGGCCACCACGATCAGGTCGGGCCGGGGCACGCCGTCGTTCATCAACAGGGTGAGTTCACCCATGATGTTCTCCTGCAGCTCGCCCGGCGTCACCGGCGCGCCCGGCTCGATCAGCCCCCGGCCGAACCGGGGACCGGCCACCTGCAGCACGGTCACCGCCGTACGGGTGCCCGGACCGGCACCCACCGTCGGCGGGAAGGGCGGCGGGTTGATCGGGGTACGCCGGGACCGGATGTGTCCCCGCCTCGCCCCGGTCGTCACCTGTTCCAGCACCCCGATGCCGGGGGTGCCCGGCTGCCCCGCCGGGAAGCCCGGCCGCTCGACCGGTTTGGCCCGCCCGTCGAGCGCCTGGCGGATCCGCCCGAGGACGCGGTCGCGGGCCTCGACGGGGTCGACGACGCCGACCAGGTCGACGTAGGTGATGGTGGCGAGCAGCCCGTCCAGCGGGCAGTCCTCGATCCGGACGGTGACCAGCTTGTTGCCGACACCGGTCGGGTCGGCCCGCAGCGCCGCCTGCCACTCCAGCTTGCCGTAGGTCGACCGCAGGTACCGTTCGGAGAGGACGGCGACCACCACCGACGCCTCCCGGACACCCCGGTCCATGAAGTCGATGAAGTTGGTGCCGGGCACGAAGTCCCAGGCCTGCAACATGGTCCGGTAGCCGGCCGCCTCGAACTCCCAGGCCAGCCAGGTCGCCCAGCGCTCGTCGGCGGGCGAGTAGCTGATGAAGAAGTCGATGGGGCGTTCGGCCCGGGCTGACGGCACGCGACCTACCATCCGGACAGTATGCCGGGGACGGGGAGCTTCCCGGCGTACCGCGACCTCGGGGAGGCGGGCCGGCGGCGCCGGGACGGCAGGCCGTCGTGGTGTGCGAAGATCCTGCTCTGTGGGCATCGACCAGGACGGCCCGTCCTCCTCCGTCGCGCCGGGAGAACCCGACGCCCTCCCCACCCCGGTCACCGGGCCGCCGTTCCGGGCCGACGTCACACCACGACCGCCGACCGGCGCCGAGGACCCGGGGGTCGGGGGCGACGACGGCCGTCGGCGACGCCCGCCGTGGTGGCGGCGGTTCGGGGTGCTCGACTGGATCGCGGTCGGACTGCTGACCGCCGGTGTGCTCGGTGTGCTGACCGGGCTGCTGCCGGCCGCCGAGGCCGACGCGACGATGGCCCGGATCATGCCGATCCTGCTCTTCCTCGGCACGATCGTGATCGTGGCCGAGCTGACCGCCACCGCCGGGGTCTTCGACGTGATCGCCGCCCGGCTGGCCGCCGCCGCGCGCGGCAGCTACCCCGCGTTGTTCCTGCTCTGTGTGCTCTTCGCCTCGGTGACCACGATCGCGCTGAACCTGGACACCACGGCGGTCCTGCTCACCCCGGTGATGCTCGCGCTCGCCGTCCGGCTGGGCATTCCGGCGGTGCCACTGGCGATGACCACGGTGTGGCTGGCGAACACCGCCAGTCTGCTGCTGCCGGTGTCGAATCTGACCAACATCCTCGCCGCCGGTCGGGTCAACCTGGAACCGGTCTCGTTCGCCGCCCGGATGTGGCTGCCGCAGCTGGTGGCGATCACGGTCACCATGGTCGCGCTCTGGGGCTGGTACTGGCGGCGGGGCCGGCGCGGCGCCGACCGGTTCACCCCGCCGGTCCCGGCGCCTCCCGCCGACCCGGTGCTCTACCGTACGGCGTTCGCCGCCTGTCTGCTCTTCGTGGCCGGCATCCTGTTCGGGGTCGAGATCGGGCTCGCCTCGGCGGTCGCCGCCGGCATCGTGCTCGTCGGTTTCCTGTTCCGGGCCCGGGATCGGCTGACTCTGGCCCTGGTGCCGTGGCGGCTGCTGATTTTTGTCACCGGTCTCTTCCTGGTGCTGCAGACGGTCGGCCGGTACGGCCTCGACGAGCTGGTCACCGCTCTGGTCGGGGCCGACCCGGGTGCCCTGGGCGCGCTGCGGGCCGGTGCCACCGGCGCCACGTTGTCCAATGTGGTCAACAACCTGCCGGCGTACGTCGCCGGCGAGGCGGCGATCCCGAAGGCCAACCACACCCAACTGCTCGCCCTGCTGATCGGCACCAACGTCGGGCCGCTGGCCACCCCGTGGGCCTCACTCGCCACCCTGATCTGGTACGAGCGCTGCGCCGCCTACGGGGTCCGGGTGCCGCTGGGCCGGTTCATGGCCACCGGGCTGGTGCTCGCGGTCTGCTGCACCGCCGCCACCGTCGGCGCCCTGCTGCTGGTCTCCTGAGTGGTCCCCGCGGGCGCCTCGGGCGCCCCGCGGTCTCGGTCGGAAGGATGAGGCCGACGAAGCCACCCGCACCTCAGTGATGATGACGGGTCCGGAAACGGCTGGCTACGCTCTCTTCATCCGATTCCTGCTGGAAGGAGTACCGTGCGCCGCCTCGTCAGAAGTGTGGTGACCTCGGCGACCATCCTCGCGTTGCTCGCCACCCCGGTGGCCGCCCAGGCCGCCGACCCGTTCGACCCCTATCTGGACCAGGAGATCGCCTGGGGGCCCTGTCTGTTCACGCCGGTCGAGGGGATGCGGCCCACGGAGTGCGCCCTCGTCACCGTGCCCCGCGACTGGGCCGCGCCGGACGCCGGCGTCGACCTGCGGGTCTCGGTCAGCCGGGCGAAGGCCACCGGTGAGCGGCTCGGCGCGATCCTGCTCAACCCGGGTGGCCCCGGGGGTCAGGGCACCTCCCTGGCCGGGTTCCTGGCCGCGCTCCAGCCGGCCGTCAACCAGCGCTACGACTTCATCGGCATGGACCCGCGCGGCACCGGCCAGGAGGGCGGGACCGCCCCGGAGCAGTTGGGCCTGGTCTGCGAGATTCCGACCGGCCGCCTCTCCACCCGGACCGACCTCGACGCCCGGGACCGGTCCCGGGAGAGCATCACCGAGCACCAGAAGGCACCCCGGGCCATCGCCGAGGCATGCCAGAGCGAGGCGCTGACCCGGTACGTCACCACCTGGCAGACCGCGCACGACATGGAGCTCATCCGGCGACTGCTGGGCGACCCCACGCTCAACTACGTCGGCTACTCCTACGGCACCTGGCTCGGCGCCAAGTACGCCTCGCTCTTCCCGGCCAGCACCGGCAAGATGGTGCTCGACTCCAGCGTCAACTGGCAGGGCCGGCTGCAGGCCGCCTTCGAGGCGTTCCCGATGATCGGGCAGCGGCAGCTCGACGACGTCTACCTGCCCTGGACCGCGCGCCAGTTCCCGGAGATCGTCGGCGACACCCCGGCCGAGGCGGCCCGGACCTGGGAGCAGGCCCGTGCCTACGCCAAGACCGTGGGCATCTCCGGCGACACCTACGACGGCGTCTTCGTCGGCATGGGCAGCGAGATCCGGTGGCTCCTCGCCACCCTGCTCTTCACGCTGGCCGCCCAGGAGATGAACGGGGAGAGCCCGGGGGCCGGGGTACCGGAGACCCTGCGCACCGAGCTGGACGGGCTGGCCCGGGCCGAGTACGGCGTACCGCTCGCGGAGTTGACGGTGCGGACGATCAGCGCCGAGGCTCCCGACGACTACGTGACCTTCCCGCTCACCCGGGCCGCGGTCGCCTGCGGCGACCAGCCCACCCGCTCCGCCACCTGGTACCGCAACCTCAGCGACCGGCAGGGCCCGCGCTACCCGCTGTTCGGCTGGGCGTACGGGATCTCCGAGCCGTGCGCCTTCTGGTCCGATCCGCCCCGGCAGACCCTGCCGAACCTGCCCGCCGAGGTCGCCTCGAAGATCCTCGTCGTGCAGGCCGAGTTCGACCCGCAGACCGGCTACGAGCAGGCCCGGGCGGCGGTACGGGCGGCGCCCGGCGTCAGCATGGTCTCGGTCGACGACGCCACCTTCCACGGCCAGTACGCGGTCGACGGCAACCCGTGCGTCGACGGGATGGTCAACGTCTTCCTGCTGCACAACTCGCGCCCGTCGGACGCGACCTGCCCCGGCCTGCCGCTGCCCGGTGAGACCGAGGTGTACCCGGTCGCCGGCCCGGTGAAGCGGGACAACCGCACGCTCGACCCGGCGGCGCGGTTGTCCGCCGAGAGCCTGCCCGAGCTGCGCGAGGCGGTACGGGAGCGGATCGCGCTGGTCAACCCGGGACAGCCGGTCCGCTGACCGCCCACGGTCGCCCCCGGGCCCCCCCCGGGGGCCCCCGGGGCCCCCCCGGGCCGCGGCCCCCCCCCCCCCCCCCCCCGGGCCCCCCCCCCACAGCGGGCACCGGCGGGGGCGGTGCCCGCCCCGGGCCCCCGGGGGCCCGGGGGGGGGCCCGGGGGGCCCCCGACGTTCCGGCGCCGCTCCGCCAGCAGGCAGCGGGCAGCGGACGACTGGCACTATCAGCGGATGAGCTCGATCATCAGGTTCTTCGTCGCCCCCGACGACGCGGTCGCCGCCGGTGTCGCGGAAGGAGGTCCCGGAGCGGACCTCCGGCAGGCGACCTACGGCAACTTCGACGTCTGGCTGACGCTCGAGGAGTGGGAGAGCATCCTGTTGAACCGGGACCTCGACGAAGTCGGCGACGCCGGGGGCCCGGACATCCTCAGCGGTGCTGACGGGCCCGTGGTGCTGCTCGTTCCGCCCGAGCTCACCAAGGCGTTGGCCGAAGCCGACGACGACACACTCGAACGGGCCGTCGGGCGGTGGATCGCGCTCCGCGCCGAGGAGGGCGAGGACATCGAGGATGAGCTGGCCCACGAGCTGCTCGGTGAGGTGGCGGCGTTGTCCGCGGACGCGGAACGCACCAGGGGCGGTCTCTACTGCTGGATCTGCTGAATCCCGACCTCGTCGACCGTGAGCGGGCCGGTCACCAACCCACGCTGGAGAGGCTGACCGGGGTGAGCCGCCGCATCTCGGGCTCGATCCACTGGGCGGCCGTGACGAGCTTGACCAGCCGGTCGATGGTCTCCGGCGGGCCGGCCACGAAGCTGCGCCGCTCGGCGGGCACGCCGATCCGGGGGTCGAACTCGGTGCCGTCGAGGGCGCGGACGACCATCCCCGACTCGGTGGCGAGCAGCACACCGGCCGGCAGGTCCACCGCCTCCGGCCGGTAGCCGACGATCCCGTCGATGTCGCCCCGGGCCAGCATGACCCAGGAGAGCAGCGGCGCCCAGAGCTGCAGGACCCGACGGGCGGTGCCGTCCAGCACCACCTTCAGCGCGCGCAGGGTGCTGTCGTCGCGGCGTACGTCGTGGCCCTGGGTCCAGGCCAGCACCGGGGCGGTCGGCACGGGCCGGTGCGGCAGCCGCAGCGGGACGGGGTCGGCCGGAGCGCCGCTGTCCGGAGCCGCGCCGGGGTGCACCACGGCGCCGTGGCCGCGTACCGCCGACCAGGTGCGCCCGGAGATCGGGTCGTGCACCACGCCGAGCACCGGGACCCGGTCCGCGCAGAGCGCGAGCCCCACCACGTAGGCGGGCAGTCCGATGGCGACGTTGTTGGTCCCGTCGAGCGGGTCGACCAGCCAGGTCCAGGTGTCCTCGGCGGCCGCGTACCGGCCACCCTCCTCGGCGAAGATCTCGTGGTCCGGGAAACGCTCCCGGATCCGGTCGACAAGCAGTCGCTCGGCGGCGAAGTCGAGGTCGGTGACCACATCACCCGGGCCTTTCGCGCGGACGTTGATGTCGCCGCGCACCCCTTCCCGGAGCAACCGGCCCGCCGCGGTGGCCGCCTCGACGGCGAACTGTTGGGCTTCCCGGAGATCGGGTGAGGTCCCCGTCCAGGTCCACGTACGCGCCATCGGACTCCTCCAGCCTCGCCGCGGGTCTACCGCTCGTCACGTGTCATGCGTGCGCCGCCACCCGTTCGGCGATCCCCCGGGCCGCGCGGGCGGTCTCCGCCGCGTCGCAGCGGACCCGTCGGCTCCGCTCGACGCGCCCGTGCAGCGGCCCCAGGCTCAGGTCGTGTGCTCCGGGTGCGGTCCGGCCGAGCGCGACGGTGACCGCCTCCGCGCCGTCGGGCACCTCCGAGGTGTGGAAGCTGCCGGCCGACAACGTGTAGCTGGCCCCGGCGGAGTGCCGTTCCACGGCGCCGAGCCGGGCCCGGACCAGTCGTGGCGTCGGCCGGATCTCGTCCAGGTCACCTCGGCTGTGCACCTCGTGCACCCGGTGCGTCGGCTCGACGGCGGACTCGGTCACCTCGATGATCTCGTTGCGCACCTCGCCGTACAGGACCTGGCTGAGCAGGTCCCAGCTGTGCGAGTGCATACCGGAGGTCACCGGTGTGACGGCCGGGCGGTCCGCCGCCCAGAGGTGGACGCAGATGCCGTCCTCGCCGCTGCGGTCGATCGGCAGGCAGATGAACCCGAGCGGATGGCGGACGGCCCTGAGGTGGCGGCGACCGTCCGCGATCTCGGTCAGCACGTCGATCACCCAGGCGTGCACCCGGCGGCTGCCGGTGCCACGGCCGATCTCCTGGTAGAGCTCGGGATAGTTCATCACTCGTAGGGGTTCCTCGCCTGGATCGCCTTGACGATGATGTCCGAGACCTCCCGATCGCCGTAGGCGCGCGGAAGGGGCAGACCTAGCGCCACGAAGAGCCTCCGGGTCTGTTCGACCGACGGCTCGTCGTCGAGCTGCACCTGCCTCGCCTGTTCGATCGGGACCCGACGGCTCTGCTCGCGGCTGTACTGAAGCTCGATGCTATAACGGTGGTAGTAGATTTCCCGCCGATCGATGCGAAGTGCCGGAGTCTGCGGATTTTCCTGCGTGATGATGACGCAGCTGGACGACAGGTCGTATCGGAAGGTGCTCATCCGGTTCGACAGTCGTACGTCGATGTTGAGCAGTCCCGAACGCTGCTGGTGCCAGCAGGCGGCGAGCACGGTGGCGTAGGACTCCTTGCGGGTCCGGTCCACCGTCCAGCGCTCCCCGGTGGCGTCCGGCCGTGGCGAGAGGCTGCGCCGGAACTGTGCGTACCGTTCACAGACCTGCTCGTCGGTCGGGTCGATGATCTCGATTCCGAAGTCGAGTGTGCCGTTGCGCCGGCGGGCGTGCTCGATGCACTCGGGCAGGGTGACCGCGCGGGTGTACGTGCCGGTGCCGCCCCTGAACCGCCAGCGGTCGGTCTGGGCCCGGGCCTCGGCGTGCGCCGCGCCCACCTCGGCTCCGTTGAGCACCCGGACCATCGAGGCGCTGTTGATCGCCGAACGGGCCCCGGCCAGCACCCCGTCCTCGGCGGTGATCTGGGCCAGGTGCGGCACCAACTCGTCGAGCCGGGCGTTGCTCTCGGCCAGCATCTGGCGGCCCGCCTTCTCCGCCGTGTCCCGCCGCCACCGCTCCCGGAGCAGCGCCTGGGCGAGCAGCGCGAGGATCAGCAGGATCACGCTGTTGACCACGTCCTGCGGCACGTCGTCGATGATTCCGAGGATGGCCACGGTCAGCGCGATGGCCAGTCCGAAGAAGGCATCCAGGTTGCTGGCGACCCAGCTGATGAGGCGCGCCATTTTCACTCCCGGCCGACGACGATCCACCCATGATAGTCGCCGGTCAATTGAGGACAATTACGATGGACGGTGACATGTCACCGGGGACGGGCGGCGACCACCAACGACCCGCCGAGCCCCGGCAGAAGTCGGGCCAGGGTACGCGACTTCACCCACCGGCCGCCGCGCAGCCGCCAGCCGACGTAGTTGGACCGGACCAGGACGGGTTCCAGCTCCGCCCGACGCAGCACGTCGCGCAGCAGTGACACGGTGAACGGGCGGATGTGCATCCGGAGATAGGGGTGGGCCGGGTTGACCTGCCGGGGTGCCCGGCCGAGCAGGAAACTGAACCGGTCCTGCAGCCCCGCCAGGTTCGGCGTGGTCAGCACGAGCAGTCCGGTCGGGGCGAGCACCCGGCGGCACTCCCGCAGCAACGCGAGCGGGTCGTAGACGTGCTCGATCAGCTCCCCCATCAGCACGCCGGCCAGGGCGCCGTCCCGCAGTGGCAACGGGCGGGTGACATCCAGGCACAGCGCGCCGACGGCGGGCCACCGGGCCGCGACCACCGCGTCGAAGGCCAGGTCCGCGACCAGCGGCGGCCACGGCGGATCCGGTACGTCCGCCAGCATGCTCACCGGTCCGCAGCCGAGTTCGAGCACCGGCCGCCGCGCCCCGGCCGCCGGTCGTCCCGCCGGGGCGTCCCGGCCCGCCACGCCGTTCCCGCCCGACCGGACCCCGTCGAGCAGCATCCGCACCGCGAGTTCCCGGCGGACCCGGTGGTACGGGTCGGCGACGTACCGGCGGACCGCCGTGCCGTCGCCGTAGCCGTCCCGGTTGACCAGCCGCCCATCGGCCTCGACGCTCCGCGGGGTGGATCGGGAAGGTGACTCCCGCATCGGTCCTCCACTGTCCGACCGGCGCCACTTCTCCGGTACGCCTCCTGGTCCACATCGAAACACGCGGGCGGCCCCCGGCGGCGGATCCCGCACGGTGGCGTGGCAACACGACCACCGAGGCCCCGGGGGGTCGCCTCGGGCCGGACGACCCGGCGGGCCAGCGCCGCGTTTGCGGAGCGCGCGGCGACGGGTATCAGGTTCGTCGACAGTCGGCGGGGCCGCCGGCTGTCGACCCCGTTCCCCTGCAAGGAGGCCATCGTGCGCTACGGATCGATTGGCGGCGTGATCGTGGTGATCTGGCTGATCATCGGGGCGATCGCCGCCGGACAACGCGGTTACTTCGACCGGGACAACAACAACTGTGCCGAGGCGGGTACCACCGTGGTGACCGTCATCGCGGGGCCGCTGAACTACGTCGGCGCGAACCCCGAGATCGAGTGTGAGGTGCCGCAGCCCTCGCAGTGAGCTGACGGCCGGTCCGGATCTGGCCCTGCCGACCCGCGATCCGCACCGGCGGAACACGGACCCATCTCGGAGGGGGTGCGGGTGGTCGGGACGGTGACGTCCCGACCGAGCCAACCGTCCTTCGCACCGGTACCGATCGTCACCCGCCGGTGACAGGGTTGGCCGGAGTTGTCGTTCCCGTGCCCCGTAGGGCCTGCCCTCCCCGACCGACAGGCGGACTTTCTCCCACCCGGCGGTCCGACTTTCCGGCGCCCCCTCCGCATGCCGGCCGTCCGTTCGGACAGCGGCCTGCGGTGACAATTTCTTCCGCGGCCTCCCCGCCGCCGCGCATATCGCGCGCTCGACCACGAACCGGGCGTGGAGCGGCGACCGTCGGGCGGACACAGCGCCGCGTCGAAGCTGTCGAAAACAACACTTCCTGAAACGCCATGACGATGTTGATCATTGTCCGTCGTCAATTCCGGCACGACGTCGGCCGCAAATCCGCGAGATCGGTTCACCTCTTGTGCACGCGATCGTCCACCTGGATCCACCGCAGGTGGAGGCCGCACCTGAGGCACGGAGGCGGGTAATCCGCGACATATTCGCATTGGCCCGAAGACTTCCCGGTCCGGGGGCCAGGTGACCCCGTGTCCGACGTATCCAGCCACATCGGACCAGCCGATCAGACGACTCACGTCACACCCGGTCGCGCTACACTATCCGGACATGTCGATATAGGTGCCCATCAATTGTCTCGCCCCCCTGACATTTGTCATAAGTACCCGTGCACGACGCACTCCCGGGGATGACTTAACACACTAGTAACAACTCGGAGCAGCCAAGGAGACTCGGATACGTCGATGAAACAGAGGTCCCCAGGTACCAGCCGAGGAGCCGCGACAATGGACGAACGCTACGACGCCTACTGCGCGGTCGACCCGCTGTTCTACGACTCTCTCAGCACCACCACCGCCGTCACCGACGGCTTCGCCGTGGCGGACCGGCCGATCCCGGCGGGCTGGCGACGCGAGCCGAGCGACGACTGGTTCATCTACGGACCCGAGGGCGGATCCCTGCCGCAACAGGGCTGGAAGATCCACATCTCGGCCGGGCTGGCCAACGCCGAGCGGGTGCTGGCGAGCGTCTGGGACTACTGCGTACCACGCGGCCTCTCCTTCAAGTTCCTGCGCGGCCCCCGCATGCTCCTGATGCGCAACTCGAAGTACGCCCGGCGCGGCTCCAGCGGCAAGTTCGTCACCGTCTACCCCCGCGACGAGGCCGAACTCGAACTGGCCTGCAAGGAGCTCGCCGAACGACTCGACGGCGAGGCCGGCCCGTACATCCTCAGTGACCTGCGGTACGGGACGGGCCCGGTGTACGTCCGGTACGGCGGCTTCGCGGCGCGCTACTGCCTCTCCGACGACGGCCAGGTGGTGCCGGCCATCGAGGACGGCACCGGAACGCTGGTGCCGGACCGCCGGGACCCGGTGTTCCACGTGCCCGACTGGGTGAGCCTGCCCGCCTTCCTCGAGCCGCACCTCGCCGCCCGTGGTGCCGTCTCCACCACCGACCTGCCGTACCGGATCGAGCGGGTCATCCACTTCTCGAACGGCGGCGGCCTCTACGTCGGCCGGGACACCCGGACGGACACCCAGGTCGTACTCAAGGAGGCCCGGCCGCACGCCGGTCTGGACGCCGACGGCAGGGACGCGGTGGCCCGACTGAACCGCGAGGCCGACATGCTGCGCCGGCTCGCCGGCGTACCCCAGGTGGCCCGGGTACACGACCAGTTCGTCCTCGGCGACCACCACTTCCTCGCACTCGAGTACATCGAGGGTCGCGCGCTGAACAAGCTCCTGGTCGAGCGGTATCCGCTGGTGGACCCGGAGAGCACGGCGGAGCGGCTGGCCGAGTACACCGACTGGGCAATACGGATCCACGAGCAGGTCGAACGGATCGTCGACGCGATCACCGCACACGGCGTGGTCTACGGCGACCTGCACCTGTTCAACATCATGGTGGGCCCGGACGACCGGGTGACCCTGGTCGACTTCGAGGTCGCCGCGCCGGTCACCGAGGCGACCCGGCCCGCCCTGCGCAACCAGGGCTTCGCCGCCCCGCGCGACCGGACCGGGCCCGCCGTGGACCGGTACGCCCTGGCCTGCCTGCGACTCGCGCTGTTCCTGCCGCTTACCCCGCTGGTCCGGCTCGCCCCGGCCAAGGCCGCCCACTTCGCCGACATCATCGCGGCGCAGTTCCCCGTCCCGCGTGACTTCCTCGACCGGGCGGTCGAGGAGATCCGCGGCGGCGAGGCCACCGACACCGACGACGGCGGCGACCAGCCGGTCGGACGGACGGTTCCGGTCCCGGGCGCCGAGGCGTTCGCCTCCGGTGCGACCGGCTGGCCCGGGATACGCGACCGACTCGCCGGCGCCATCCTGGCCAGCGCCACTCCCGGCCGCGACGACCGGCTCTTCCCCGGCGACATCGACCAGTTCCGCACCGGCGGGCTCAACCTCGGGTACGGCGCCGCAGGCGTACTGCACGCGTTGCTCCTCGCCGGTGCGGAGCCCCCCGAGGAGCACACGCAGTGGCTGGTGAAGCAGGCCCTGAGCCCTGCCTCCGGGACCCGGTGCGGGTTCTGGGACGGACTGCACGGGGTCGCCTTCGCTCTGGACGGCCTCGGCCGGCGGCAGGAGGCCCTCGACGTACTCGACATCTGCCTGCGGGAACCGTGGCAGGACCTCGGCCCGGATCTGGCGAGCGGACTCTCCGGCATCGCGCTCAACCTCGCCGAGTTCGCCGGCCGCACCGGCGAGCCGGTCCTGCGGGACGCCGCGTGGCGCGCCGCCGAACTGGTCACCGAACGACTCGGTGAGCCGGTGCCACCAGCCGGCCCGGAGAACGACGGCCCGGTCACCGGGTCGGAGATCAGCGGCGGGCAGCACCCGTACGCCGGGCTGACCCGGGGACGCAGCGGCCCCGCCCTGATGTTCCTCCGACTGTACGAACTGACCGGTGACCGCGCACTGCTCGACCGGGCCGGTGCCGCACTCCGGCACGACCTGCGCCGGTGCGTACTGCGCCCGGACGGCGCGCTGGAGGTCAACGAGGGCTGGCGGACGATGCCGTACCTGGCACACGGCAGTGTCGGCATCGGAATCGTCCTCGACCAGTACCTGCGGCACCGCTCCGAGCCTGATCTGGCGGCCTCGGCGGGCGCCATCCGAGAAGCGGCCCGGGCCCCGTTCTACGCCCAGTCCGGCCTGTTCGCCGGGCGGGCGGGGATCATCGCCTACCTGGCCGCCCGGGTCGCCGGGACAGGCAGCACGGCCGGGACCGGACCCGTCGCCGGTGACACCACCGACGGCGGAGCCACCGACCGGGCCGAACTGCACCGGCAGGTCTCCCGGCTGGCCTGGCACGCGATGCCGTACCAGGGCTTCCTCGCCTTCCCCGGCGAGCAGCTGCTGCGGCTGTCGATGGACCTCGCCACCGGCGCGGCGGGCGTACTGCTCACCACCGGCGCGGCGTGGTCCGGCCGGCCGACGACCCTGCCGTTCCTCGCGCCGCTCACCGGCGCGACCGAGCTCCCCCCGCGCGAGCGGGGGGCACGTTGAAACCGATACCTCGAGGGGAGGTGTACAACATGGCGCTTCTCGACCTTCAGGGCATGGAGCTGGCCGACCGCACCGGCGGTGGCGGCGGTGGCGGCGGCAGCCGCGCGAGCCTGCTGCTCTGCGGCGACAGCTCGCTGTCCGTGACGACCTGCAACTGAGCAGTGTGCGTCCGGGGCCCTGGGTGGGTGTACGTGCCCACCCAGGGCAACCCCCTGTAACGGGAGCGTGATGAGATGCCCAGCGACGGCGACCGGCTACTCCGACGGGCGATCCGGTACGGAGGCGGCTGGACCGTCACGCTCGCCGTCGTCGCGCTGCTCGGCGCGGGGGCCGAACTACTGCTCCCCGCCGTGCTCGGCCTGGCTGTGGACGCCGCGCTCGGCGAGACGGACCGCTGGTGGCCACTGGTCGCCTGTGCGCTGGTCGTGGTGATCGTCGCCACCGACACCCTGAGCAACCTGGCCACCGGTACCGGCACCGCCCGGGCCACCGCGCGGCTGCGGCACCAACTGCTCCGCCACCTGCTCGCGCTCGACCCACGGGCCGCCGCCCGACACCCGGTGGGCGATCTGATCGGACGGCTCGTCGGCCAGGCCGCCGACGCCGGCCAGGCCGGGGCCACCGTTGTCCTCGGCCTCACCGCCCTGCTCCCGTCGTTGGGCAGTGTCGTCGCGCTCGCCCTGCTCGACTGGCGTCTCGCCGCCACGTTCGTCGCCGGACTGCTGGTGCTCGCCGCCGGCCTGCGTACCTTTCTCACCGACGCGTCCGCCGCCGCCGCCGGCTATCTCGGCGCACAGGGACGGATCGCCGGCCGGCTGGCGGAGGCGCTGCACGGCGCCCGTACCATCGCCGCCGCGGGCACGGCCGGTGTCGAACTCGACCGGATCCTGGCGCCGCTGCCCGAACTGGGCCGGCACGGCACCCGTACCTGGGCGGCGCTGGCCCGGGCCTCCGCCCGGACGGCGGCGATCGCGCCGCTGCTGCAACTCGCGGTGGTCGCGGTCGGCGGCTGGTCGGTGGCGCAGGGACGACTCACCCCGGGACAACTCTTCGCGGCGATGCAGTACGCCGCGCTCGGTGCCGGCCTCGGCGCGGTGGTCGCCACGCTGAACCGGCTGATCCGCACCCGAGCCGGCGCGCAGCGGCTGGCGACCGTGCTCACCGAACCGGTGCTGGCGTACGGCACCGCGACGCTGCCGCCCGGACCGGGGGCGTTGGTACTGGCCGGCGTGACCGTCCGCGCGGACGACGGCCGTCCGGTGTTGGACGCCGTCGACCTGCGGGTGCCCCCCGGGGCGACGGTGGCCGTGGTCGGTCCCTCCGGCGCGGGCAAGTCCACCCTGGCGGCGGTCGCCGGACGACTGCGTGACCCGGACGCCGGCGAGGTGCTGCTCGACGGGGTGCCGCTGGGTCAACTCCGCCGTGACGTGCTCCGCCGCGCGGTCGGGTACGGCTTCGAGCGTCCCGTCCTGATCGGCGACACCATCGCGGACACCATCGTCCTCGGCGCCGCCGGACCCGGAGAACCGGGCGCGGCCGGAGCCGGAGAACCGTCCACCGCCGGACCCGGAGAACCGTGCGCGGCCGGTCCGCGGACCGGGGAGCCGACGGAACAGCTCGCCGATGCGGCCCGGGCCGCTGCCATCCACGACTTCGTCGAGCGGTTGCCCGACGGGTACGCCACCCGACTCGTCGACGCGCCGATGTCCGGCGGCGAGGCGCAACGACTGGGCCTGGCCCGTGCCCTGCTCGCCGACCGGCTGCTCATCCTGGACGACGCGACGTCGAGTCTGGACACCGCCACGGAGCACCGGATCACCCGGGCCGTCACCACGCACCGGGACCGCCGTACCCGGCTGGTGGTGACCCACCGGGCGGCGACCGCCGCCGCCGCCGACCTGGTCGCCTGGCTCGACGCCGGACGGCTGCGCGGGGTCGGCCGACACCGGGAGCTGTGGCAGGACCCGGCCTACCAGGCGATCTTCCAACCCGAGCCGGCACCGGACGGGTCGGCCGGCGCGACGGCACCGGACGGGTCGGCCGGCGCGACGGCACCGGACGGGTCGGCCGGCGAACCGGCGGAGGCGGTCCGGTGAACGGCGTCCTGCGGTTCACCGCCGGGGCACTGCGGCAACGGGCCCGCCCGCTCGGCCGGCTCGCGGCGTGGTCGGCCGCCGAGGCGCTGCCGGCACTGCTCGCCGGTCAGTTGACCGCCCGCGCCGTGGACGAGGGCTTCCTGGCCGGCCGGCCCGGCGTCGGACTGGCCTGGCTGGCGGTGCTCGCCGTCGCGGTCGGGGTCGGCGCGATCGGCACCTTCCGGGCGTACGCCTGCCTCGGCGACATCGTCGAACCGGTCCGCGACGACCTGGCGCACCGGGTCGTCGCCGGTGCGCTGCACCACTCGACGGCCGCCGGGGCCCGCCCGGACACCGCCGCGGTGGCCCGGTTGACCCACCAGGTGGAGATCGTCCGGGACACCTTCGCCGGACTGGTCATGGTGGTCCGGGGTTTCCTCTTCACCGCCGGAGCGGCACTGCTCGGCCTGCTCTCGCTGACTCCACTCGTCGCGGCCGTGGTCGCCGTGCCGCTGGCCGCCGGTCTGCTGCTGTTCGCCGCCACCCTGCCGGCGATGATCGGCCGACAGCGGGCGTACGTCCGGGCGGACGAGCGGCTGGGCACCGAGGCCGGCGCCGCGTTGACCGGCCACCGGGACGTGACCGCCTGCGGCGGGCAGGAGGTCGTGGCCGGGCGGGTGGGCCGACAGGTGGACCGGCAGGCGGCGGCCGAGCGGGCCCTGGCCCGGATGGCCGCGCTGCGCAGCCTGAGTCTGGCGGTCGGCGGTTGGCTTCCGCTCGCGGCCCTGCTGCTGGCCGCGCCGTGGCTGGTCCGCTCCGGACTCACCGCCGGCGCCGTGCTCGGTGCCCTGGTGTACGTCGCGACCGGCCTGCAGCCGGCGCTGCACGCGCTGGTGCAGGGGGTGGCCGGCGGCGGGCTGCGGTTCGCGGTGACCCTGGACCGGATCCTCGCCGCCACGACGCTGCCGGCCGTGTCCCGGCCCTCACCCGCGGAGGCGGGCACGCCACCATCGCCGGAGCCGAGCGAGGTCCCCGGGTCGGGTCCGCTGCCGCGCGCCGAACTCCTCGGAGTCAGCCTCCGGTACGGGGCGCACGCCCGCCCGGTGCTCGACGATCTTCACCTGACGCTGTGGGACGGGGACCACCTGGCCGTGGTGGGGCCGAGCGGTGCCGGGAAGTCCACCCTGGCCGCGGTGCTCGCCGGGCTGCTCCGGCCGCAGCGCGGAGTGGTCCGGCTGGCCGGGTCCCCGGTCGACGGCACCGGTCCCGCGGACCTGGCCGCCCGTCGGGTGCTCATCCCGCAGGAGGCGTACGTCTTCGCCGGCACGCTGCGGGACAACCTCCGTTACCTGCGGCCGGATGCGGCGGACGCCGAGCTGGCGGCCGTCGTGGAGCGGCTGGGGCTGCGTCCGTTGGTGGAGCGGCTCGGCGGTCTGGCCGCGGGGCTGGACCCCGGGACCCTCTCGGCCGGTGAGCGGCAGTTGATCGCGGCGGCCCGCGCCTATCTCTCCCCCGCCCCGCTGGCGATCCTCGACGAGGCGACCTGCCATCTGGACCCGGCGGCGGAGGCGACGGTGGAACTGGCCTTCGCGGCCCGGCCCGGCGCGCTGGTGGTCGTCGCACACCGGATCAGCTCCGCGCTGCGGGCACGGCGTGTCCTGGTCCTGGACGGCGGCCGGCCGAGGTCGGGGCGGCACGACCAGCTCCTGGCCGAGTCGGCGACCTACCGGGACCTGGTCGGCCACTGGCACGGCGGGCCGGACGGGAACCGGGCCGAGCTGGCGGGGTGGGCAGGATCGACGGACCGGCGCGACGGTGCCGACACCGACCCGAAGTGGATAGACTCTCTTCGATAACTGTCGGGGTGTCCGACGGCCCCGACGGCGGACACGGACGGCGGACACGGGCGGCGGTGCGGACGGACCGGTGACGAGACTGACCCACGTACTCGGGCTCAGCGCCCTCTCCCACGACGCCGCGGCCTGCGTCGTCCGGGACGACGAGATCCTCTTCGCCGGGCACGCCGAACGCTACTCACGGCGCAAGAACGACCCGGAACTCGCACCCGGCCTGCTCGCCGAGGCGCTCGCCTTTGGACGCCCGGACGCGATCGCGTGGTACGAACGCCCGCTGCGCAAGAAGCTCCGGCACCTCCGGGCCGGCCAACTGCGCCACGCGGTGTCCCGTACGGACCTGCCCCGGCGCTACCTGGCCCGGCTCGGCCTGCCCGAACTGCGTGGCGTACCGGTCCACCACGTCGGCCACCACCACTCGCACGCCGCCGCCGGCCACTTCACCAGCGGGACGGAGCACACCGCCGTACTCACCGCCGACGCGATCGGCGAATTCGAGACGTTGACCCTCGGCGAGTTCCGGCACGGCCGCCACCGGGTGTACGCCCGGTGCCGGTACCCGCACAGCCTCGGGCTGCTCTACAGCGCGTTCACCCGCCGGTGCGGCTTCACCCCGAACGAGGAGGAGTTCATCGTGATGGGTCTGGCCGCACTCGGCCGGCCCCGCCACGTCGACCGGATCAAGGAGGAACTGATCGAGCTGACCCCACCGACCTACCGGCTACGCCGCAACGTACACCGGGGCATCGGCGACTGGCTGCCCTCCGCCGACCCGGCGGACCTGGCCGCGAGCATCCAGGTGGTGACGGAGGAGGTCCTGCTAACCGCGGCCCGGTGGCTGCGCGGCCGGGTGACGGGCGACACCCTCACCGTGATGGGCGGCCTCGGGCTCAACTGCGTCGTCAACGAGGTGTTGGCCCGACACTCCGGCTTCGACCGGGTGACCCTGATGCCGAACCCGGGGGACGCCGGTTCCAGTCTCGGCGCGGCGGCCGCACTGCTCGGCCGCCAGCTCCGCTGGACCGGCCCGTACCTCGGCACCATGATCCCCGGGAGCTATCCCGTCGCGGAACTGGCCGGGGCGCTGGCGGCCGGCGGGCTGGTGGGGGTGGCCCGGGGACGCGCCGAGTTCGGCCCGCGCGCACTGGGAAACCGGTCGCTGCTGGCCGATCCGCGCCCCCCGGACAGCCGGGACCGGGTCAACCAGGTGAAGGGACGCGAACCGTTCCGGCCCTTCGCGCCGGTGGTGCGGCAGGAACTCGCGGACAGGTACTTCGACATGCCGGTGCGGTCCTCGCCGTACATGCAGTTCACCGCCCGGTGCCGGGACCCGCGCGCGTTTCCCGGCGTCGTGCACGTCGACGGCACGAGCCGGGTCCAGACGGTCACCCGCGACCAGCACCCGGGCCTGTACGACCTGCTCGGCGAGTTCGAACGACGCACCGGCTGCCCGATCCTGCTCAACACCAGCCTCAACCTGAAGGGTGAACCGCTGGTCAACGACCGGGAACAGGCCCGCCGGTTCGCCGAGCGGACCGGGGTGCCGGTGCTGTGATGATGCCCGGGTCGCCCGGGCCGGCTCAGATCCAGCCCTCCTCCCGGGCGATCCGAACCGCCTCGATCCGGGTCCGGGCCCCGGTCTTGCCCGCGATCCGGCACAGGTGGTTACGGACGGTTCCCGGCGACAGGGACAGCTTGCTGGCGATCTCCATGACCGGCCACCCCTCGGCGGCGATCTCCAACACCTCCACCTCGCGTGGTGTCAGCGGGTTGTCCCGACTCAACGCCGCCACGACCAGGTCGGCGTCGACGACGGAGCCGCCGCTGGCGAGCCGCCGTACCGCGTCGACGAGTCGTTCGGGCGCGGCGTCGCTGCCCAGGAAACCAAGCCGCTGACACTGCGCCCGCAGCGCGTCCCCCAGCACCCGGGGCCGGCGCGGGTCGACCAGCACCAGCACCGGTGGTGGCTCGGTGGCCACGGTCCGACCGGAGAGCATCCCGGCACCGAAGAGTTTGACGTCCGCGACAGCCACGTCGGGGCGCTGCGCCCGGAGTGCCGGGGCGATGTCCTCGGCCCGTTCCACCTCTGCGACGACCTCGATGTCCTCCTGAGTGGTCAGTACGAAGGCCAGCGCGCCACGGATGAGAGCGCCGTTCAACGCAAGCAGCGTACGAATCACGTTCCCCCCTGCCACTTGTCATCACGAGATCACTACGCGTAAACATTCAAACACGAGCGCGCCGGACGCGCCCGTTGGAGCAGCCGCGCGCCGTCGATCCGGTCCAGCCTCGTCGACGGCACCCGACCCGTCATCACCGCCGCTCAGAGCCAGCCGGCGCGTTGCGCCTGTCGGACCGCCTCCAGGCGGTTACGCGTCCCGGTCTTACGCATGATCACCGACAGGTGGTTCCGTACCGTGCCGTGCGCGAGGAACAACCGTCGGGCGATCTCCTTCAGCGGCAGTCCCTCCGCGACGATCCGCAGCACCTCGAGTTCCCGCTCGGTCAGCGGACCCTCGGACGGCCTGAGCGCGGCCACCGCGGCACCCGGATCGACCACCCGCTCGCCGGCTGCGACGGCGCGTACCAGCCGGGTCAGTTCCGCCGGCGGCACGTCCTTGTCGACGACCCCCCGGGCGCCCACCCGGAACGCCCGCTGCAACGCCTCCGGCGTCAGGTGGGCACTCAACGCCAACACGGCGCTGTCCGGTGCCTCCACGACAAGCCGCGCCAGCACGGCGAGCATGTCGACGTCCGGCAGGTCCAGGTCGACCACGACCACGTCCGGTCGCCGCATCCGGACAACCCCCACCAGGTCACCTGATTCGTGGAGGTCGGCCACCACCTCCAGGTCGTCCTCACTCGACAACATTGCCCGTAGCGCTCCCCGCAACAAACCCATTTCCTCCACGATCACCACGCGGATCATGAGGTCACTCCGATCTGGGTACCCAAGCCTTGCGACAACCTCGGTGTCCGCCCGGTGCGTCCGGGCGGCACTGATCACGAGCCCGTTGGATGTGTCACCGTCGAACGGGCCGCCGAATGGACCGACAGCCGACGCCACACGATCGGTGGAAGATCTCCGAGTGCCCTCCGGGTCGCCGGGGGGACTCAGCGGAAGAGGGTCACCGGCCCCGGGGCGCCAGGGGCCGTCCGCAGCCGGGTCAGCCGGGCAGGGCGGGTACGGCGGGCCACCGGCCAGCACCGTACGCGTCGACGTGGAACGTGTTCGGATGCGCGCGAGGAGGGGGGCACCCGAGGATTCCGGCGGGCAGCGCCACCGACTGACCGACTCCGCCGCCCGCCTGGCCGAGTCGTTGTCCGGTGGGGCCCGCACCGTCCGGTGGGCGGGGTCGGACGGGGGCGGCCGGTGTGGGATCCGTGGCCGGACGCCCGGGTGAGGCGGACCCGCCCGGGGCGGCCACCGCCGCCGGTGGCCAGGGCAAGGCCGGTGGCGGCGCCGACTCCGACCACGGTACGGCCACCTTCCCGGACGCCGGTGCGGCCGGTACGACCGGCCCGGGGCGCGGGTCGACGGGCAGGTCGGGACCGGCCCGCTGGAGCAGCACCACGTCGTACCGGTGGGATCCGGCACCGGCGGACGTCGCCGGCACGGCGGACAACACCCGGGGCGCCACGGCGACCATGCCATGCCCCACCGCCGCCGCCACCGTCGGTACCGCCGTCAGCACGACCGCCGCCACGGTCGGCGCTCCCGTCACCGCGGCCGGGACCACCGCCACCAGCGTCGGCACGGCCCGCGCCAGCGGAGCCGTGACATCCACGGACGGCCCGGCGAGCACCACCACGGAGACGCCGCCCGCCGTCGACACTCGGGAGGTCCGCACCGCGGCCGGAACCGTGCCCAGCACGCCGGGCACCAACTCATCCATGACCGGGGACCGGACCGGGAGCGGAAGCGACACCCGCTCCGGCCCGCCGTCCCGCTCGCCCACCGGCGAGCCCCGCTCCGGAACCTGGCCGGGCGGCGTCCGGTCAGGAGTACGTTCCGTCCGGTCGGGGATCGGCACCGGCAGCCTCCGGTCAGGAACCCGTACGGAGGGCGTGCGGTCGGGGACCCGTACCGGCGGCTTCCGGTCCACGGTCGTCCTCGGCGGCGGTACCCGGTCCGGGACGCGCATGGGAGGCACCCGGTCCGAGAGCCGTACCGGCGGCTTCCGGTCCACGGTCGTTCTCGGTGGCGGAACCCGGTCCGGCAGCCGCCGGGTGAGCGGCTCCGCGTCGACCACTCGGCCGAGCAGTCCGGATCCGTCGTGGCGCCCGGAACGGTCGCCGGCGGACGCGGGTCCGTCCAGCATGGCCGTGACGAAGAAGCCGACCACCGCTAAGCCGGCCAGCAGGGCGAGCCGGGCCAGCAGCCGGACGACCGGGCCGCCGGCCCGTCCGGACCACGTCGGCACACGCCGCGCTGCTGACACCGCTGCCATGTCGAGAGGGGCCCTTCGATGAGGCGGACAGGTACGAAAGCGTAACGCCGTGTCTATCACGCCGCATGTGGTGAGCCCGGTCGCGGCTCGCGGACACGGTGACGGAAGCCGATCGCCAAATCGGGCATCACCGGCAGTACGCCCAGACGGTCGCCCGGTCGGTGACCGATCGGGTACGTCGGTCCGACGCGGTCGGTCGGGCGTCCTGCTCGGACCCGTCACTCCGAACGGGTCAGACCCGGCCGGGCCGTGCTGGTCAGACCCGTCACTCCGAACGGGTCAGACCCGGCCGGGCCGTGCTGGTCAGACCCGTCACTCCGAACCGGTCACGCCCGCCGGTCCGACCCGGTCAGTCGGCGGACGACCGGCGCGACGCTCCACCTGGCGGCCTCGGCCAGATCCCGGGCGCGTTCGAACATCGTGTAGTCCGGCCCGGCCCGGTCCTCGGCGAGTGCCCGGTCCAGGTCGTGACCGCACCTGGTGAGTACCGTGTCGAAGTCCCGACACATCGGCTCCCACAGTTCATAGCCGCACGACCGGTAGTGGCGGGCGAAGGACGGCCGGTGCAGACGCACCCGTTCGTGCAGGCCGGACGAGGACGACATCGGCCGCCCCGGCCGGTCGCGGAGGTAGCCCGGCAGCAGGTCGGCGAACGCGTACCGGAGGATCCACTTCTCCTGCCCGTGCCGGATCTTCAGGGTCCTCGGCATCCGGGCCGCGAGGTCGAGCACGGCCGGGTCGAGGAACGGCATCCGCGGCTCCACTCCGTGCCCGAGGCCGACCCGGTCGACCCGTTGCAGCTCGGTACGACCGAGGTTCCTGATCCTGTGCAGGAAGAGCCGATTGGCCGCGTCGGGGTTGACCTGGTGGTAGGCCGGGTAGCCGCCGAAGAGTTCGTCGGCGCCGTCACCGGTGAGCACCACCCGTACCCCGAGGTCACGGATCCGACGGAACAGCGGCACGGAGACGACGGCGTTGATGATGTCCCCGTACTCGGTCAGTTCGGAGATCCGGATCGCCTCGCGGACGTCGTCGCGACCGACGTCCCCGGGATGCACCTCGATCACCTCGTGGTGCACCCCGAGATCGGTGGCGAGCCGACGGGCGTACACCAGGTCCTCGCTGTCCGGGGCGCCGACGGTGAACGCCACGCAGTCGGGATGCAGTTGGCGGGCGAGCAGCAGGATGAGCGCGCTGTCCAGACCGCCCGAGAGGGTCACGCCCACGGTCAGGTCGGTCGCGACCCGGGCCTGGACGCTGTCCCACAGCGCTTCGCGGAGCAGCCGGGCCGCCTCGGCCGGGTTGCTGACCGCCGGCCGACCGGCACCGAACATGGCGAGGTCCAGGTACGGCACCAGGTCCGGGCCGCGCCCGGCATCGGCCCAGCCGTGTTGTCCCGGCGGCACCTCGTGGATCGTCGCGCCGAGCGGCACCAGCGCCTTGACCTCCGAGGCGACGTGCAGCCGACGCAGGTGACGAGCCCAGTAGAGCGGCTTCACGCCGAGCGGGTCCCGGGCCAGGTAGACCCGTCCGCTGACGGTGTCCGCGATGACGAGGGCGAAGTCGCCGCGCAGTCGCCGGACCGCGGCCGGCCCCCAGGCCAGGAAGGCCTCCAGCACCACCTCGGTGTCGCTCTCGCTACGCAACCGGTGTCCGAGCCCGCTCAGTTCGGCGGCGAGTTGCCGGTGGTTGTAGACCTCGCCGTCGTAGCAGAGCAGCCAGCGGCCGTCCGCCGAGAGCCACGGCTGCCGGGCGCGCTCCCGGTCGACGATCCGCAGCCGCTGCACCCCGGCCAGCAGGTCGGCCTGCAGACGGGTCTCCGCGAGGTCGCCCCGGGGTGCCAGGGTCGCCAGCATCCGGTGGAAGCTGGTCCGGTCGGCGCCGGTACCGAGGACAACTGCGATGCCGGACATGTCGGTCACCCCCCGAGTGCGGTCAGGAAGTCGCGGCGCAGCCGGACGGCGGCGCGCGGGCTGACGCAGATGTGCCAGGACTGGCCCTCGTCGATCACGTTGACGTCTCCCCAGCCCTGACGTTCGCGCAGTAGCGCGGTGAGTACGCCGTGCGCGTCGAACCGGCGGAACCAGGACATCTCCACGTCCATCGCGTACCCGAGGCAGTGGCCGCTGGGCAGCATCGCCGCGTACCCGAGTGCCCGGAGCCGGTGCTGGTGTTCGAGGCTGCGGGTCAGGCTGGTCACCCAGAGCGGCGGGGTGGGGCCGGTGGGACGCCGGGCGAGGTCGACGGCCAGCTGGTTCAACAGGGCCACCGCCTCCGGACGGGTCCAGGTGGAACGGAGTCCGGCACCCGGCGGCCGGCGGTGCGGCCAGATCCGGCGTTCGACCGCCCGGGTGGTCCGGACCAGCGGGTGGCCGGTCTGCCGGCGGTACCGGAACCGGAGCAGGCCGGCACGCCGCAGCGGCTCGAGGTCGATCAGCTCCGGTGCGTCGCGCAACTCCGTGTCCGTCCGGTATCCGGGCAGATGGCCCCACCACAGCACGTCGATCCGGGACAGCAGGTAGATCCTGATCAGCGCCGTCAGGTCCCGGGCCGAACTGCGGTTGTTCGGTCGGTAGTCGCGGATCTCCAGCCGGAGCCGCGCCTGGGCGTCGAGGGCGCCGCCGGGCAGGCGGCGGAGTACCGCGCTGATCTCCCGGCCGGCCAGCCGTTCGGCCAGCACCGCCTCCAGTCTGGGCAGATCGTCGGGACCGGGGCGGGTCGCCACCTCGGACAGCAGGTCGGCCACCGCCGCCCGGTATCTGACCAGGTCCGACAGGGAGACGCGGACGGTACCGTCGCGGACGGCGTCGGCCGGGCCGGCGTGGTCGGGGCGCTGCGCGTCGATCACCGTCCGGGCGTCGCCGTGCCGGACGACCTCGTGGCTGGGGGCGACCTCGTGGCTAGGCATGTCCGGACTCCCCCGGCTTCGATGTGGTGCAGACAACGCCGCTGGGTTGCACGCTATCACCGGATAAATCCTAAAACGCGGATTATTCCGATTCGCGGCATACTGCCATGCTGGCGAACCACTCCGACCGGGCCGGGTATGTCCCTGATCTCCCGCGTCGCCGGGCCGTCACGAAACGGCTTCGTCACCCGCCACGGGTTCGCCCCGCTCGACCTCGGCTGGTACGCCGGCATCTCGCCGTACGCACCCGTCCCGGGCACGCCGACCGCCGACATGCGGGGCGGAACATGAGTAGGGATACTCGTGCCCGACGCGTCCCGTCGCGAGAGGGTCGACACCATGACCGAACCCCGGCGTCCGAGTTCCGTAGCACTCTGGACCGTGATCCTCGGCGGCGTCACCCTCGCCGCGTACTGGGCGTTCCTCGGCTGGGACACCGAGCGGGACGTCGACCCGGTGACAGGCGCCGAGACCGGGCCGTACCAGGCGTGGCAGGTGCTCGGTCTCGGCGCGGTACTCGCCGTACTCACGTTCGAAGCCGGACGGCGTGGCCGTCCCTGGCTGGCCACCCTGGTGGTGCCAGCCGTCCTGACCGCGTCGTTCAGCGTCGACGCCGCCACCGACCCGGGCTCAGACGGGCTGTGGCCGATCGGCGCCGCGCTGGTCGCCTTCGGTTCCGCGGTCGGCACCGTGCTGGTGGCGGGGCTCGGGGCGTACCTGGGGCGCCGACGGCCGCGGTGATCTCCGCCGCCCCGCCGGGCCCGTCCGCGGAACTCCCGACCGAGCCGGCGGCGCCGGGGGTCAGCGCCGCGCGGGAGCTCCGAGGATCGGCGAACTGTCGAGCAGCGGATCCGGGTCCGCCCGGCGGATCATGTACTGCGCGGTCAGGGTGTCGACGCCGGTGCCCCGGGCGCTGTTCGGACGGTAGGTGACCGTGGCCGCGAGCGCCGAGGCGGCTTCGACCACCCCGGCCCGCCAGGTCCCCGACCGGTAGACCCAGACCGGGTCGGTGGGCCGGTAACTGCCCGTGGGATCGATCTCGGCGGGATCGCGTCGGTGCGGATCCACGGTGGGGACTGGCATCTCACTGTCCTCCTGCATCGGCGGCCGGTGTCATCTCGATCAGTTCCCGGTGTGGACCGGACGGATCGGGGGGTCGGACCTGCGGGCGGCCCGCGACGCCGGCCCGGGACGCGGCCGGGCCGTACCCGGGCGACAACGGGGCGGCGGAGCGCGGGCCACGGAAGCCGTCGTCATCGGCGGAGTTGATCGGGGCCCGTCCGCTCTTCACCCGGTACATGGCGGCGTCGGCCAGATTCAGCACCTCGGCGAGCTGCGCACAGCCGTGCACGGGCGCCACCCCGATCGACGCGGTCACCCGAAGATCCCGTTCAGCCAGCTGGATCGGCGCGGAGACCAGCTCGGCGAGCCGTCGGGCCGTCTGGTGCAGCCAGCGGCCGTCACCCTGGACGCCGACAAGCAGACCCGCGAACTCGTCTCCGCCGAGCCGGGCGACAAGATTCGCGCCGGCCCGGGTCGTACCTTCTCCCAGCTGGCCCGCCCTGCTCCGGACCTGGGCCGCGCCGCTGCCCAGCGGGCCCGCACCGCCCCCGACGCGAATCGCGTTGTTGTCCGCGTACGCCGCGAACCGCCAGGCCACGGCGATCAGCACCTGGTCTCCGACCGCGTGTCCGAACCGGTCGTTGATCTGCTTGAAGTTGTCGAGGTCGAGCAGCACCGCGACAAGCGGAGGTCGCCGAGGGTCGGCCACCAGCGCGCCACCGAGTTGATAGAAGGCCCGCCGGTTGGGCAGGCCGGTGAGCGGGTCGTGGGTGGCGGCATGGCGCTCCGCCCGGAGTTCCGCACGCAGCCGGACCACCTCCGCCTGGGCGTCGCGGACCCGGTTGCGCATTCCCCAGGCGGCGCCGATCCCGGCGACCGCGGCGGCTCCGGCCGCGAGGGTGAGCGGGTCCACAGTGCTCGTCCCCTCAGGAGGCCCGGCTCGGCGACACGTGGCACGCACCGTCGGCACCCCGTCCGATGGCCGGTGGCACCCGATCGTCGATCACCCTCCGTGAGGAAAGTTCGCCTGTCCGAGCACGGGCGGGAACCGGTTCGTTGCGGTGCGCTGACTGCCATCGCCGCAGGCCGCGCCGCACGAGAGGGCCTGCCGCCCCGTTCCCACTCCCCCGCTTCGCTGGCAATTGTCCCGCGCCTCCGTTACGAAAAGTGAACAAACGGACACACCCGTACAGGCGCTATCATGCTCGCTGTCAGGTGCAGACGCAAGAGCGGATGCACGTGCAGATGGTCATGCACGCGTGACCTGTCGACGGTTCACCGTCATGGCTCAGGACGCGTCACGGGGAGGATCGGTACCACGTCCAGGCTTCGCGACGCCCTCCCACCGCCCTTCCGGGATCTCCAGAAAGACTGGCGATGAATCACACCTACAACGGCATGTCCACCCATGAACTGCCGGCTCTGACCTGGCAGAAGAGCCGCCGGAGCAACCCGAGCGGCAACTGTGTCGAGATGGCCCAGTTGCCCGGCGGCGCCGGCGTGGCGATCCGGAACTCACGGGACCCCGACGGGCCGGCACTGATCTACACCACGGACGAGATCGTGGCCTTCATCCTCGGCGCCCGGGACGGCGACTTCGACCACCTGATCACGTAGCACCGTCCACACCGGCCGCCGACCCCACCATCCACACCAGGCCGCCGGCCCCGGCGACACACCCGGCCCGGCGGACCCAGGCCTTCGGCAACCGATCGGACGGGGGGAAAAATAGCCCCCGGGGCCTTTCCTCCTCACCCTGCGGCCATGGCATGCTTACCGACGGACTTGGCCCAGCCTTGGCGGGCTGTGTCGAGCATGCGGAGGCGGCACGTGACCATTGCGCGATCCGGCCATGGATCGGCCCAGGACGGTGAGGCGGCGGGCGACGGCGGAACGTCACTCGCCGGCGGGCCGGCCGTCGAGGGCGGCGCTGCCGGCGGGCCGACCGTGCTACGCATCCTACTCGGCAGCCAGCTGCGCAAGCTGCGCGAAGCCACGGGCGTCAGCCGTGACGACGCGGGCTGGGAGATCAGGGCGTCCGGATCCAAGATCAGCCGGATGGAGCTGGGTCGGGTGGGGTTCAAGGAGCGTGACGTCGCGGATCTGCTGACGCTCTACCAGGTGACCGACGAGAGCGAACGCGCCGCTCTGCTCGCCCTGGCCCGCCAGGCCAACAATCCCGGCTGGTGGCACCGGTACGGCGACGTGCTGCCGCACTGGTTCCAGTCCTACCTGGGCCTGGAGACGGCCGCCACCCTGATCCGGACGTACGAGGTGCAGTACGTCCCGGGACTGTTGCAGACCCGGGAGTACGCCCGGGCCGTCGTACTGCTCGCCCACGACGGGGCCCCGGCGGAGGAGATCGAGCGACGGGTCAACCTCCGGATGGACCGGCAGAAGATCCTGCGGCGCCCCGACGCGCCGCACCTGTGGGTGGTCGTGGACGAGGCGGCGCTGCGCCGGCCGATCGGTGGCGTCGACGTGATGCGAGGGCAGATCGAGTACCTCGTCGAGGCGAGCAAGCTGCCCAACGTCACCATCCAGGTGATCCCGTTCCGGGCCGGTGGGCACGCGGGCGCCGGTGGCGCGTTCAGCCTGCTGCGGTTCCCGGACCAGGAACTGCCGGACGTGGTCTACATGGAACAGCTCACCAGCGCCCTCTACCTGGACAAGCGCGATGACGTTGACTACTACGCCGCGGCGATGGAACGGCTCTGCGTCGAGGCCGATCCGCCGACGATGACCCTGGACTTCCTGCGGAGCGTACTGGGCGATCTCGCCTCCCCCGCCAGCTGAACCTCACCAACCAGGCCCCACCGGCTGAGCTCGGGTGCGGGCCGGGCTCACCGCCTGAGCCCCGCTGCGGTCTGAGCCCGCGCGGGCAGTGCTGACCGACCTGACCCGACGGCGGCGCGGTGGCCCGACAACAGCACCGCGGCCCAACCTGACCCGCCAGCGGCGCGGCGGCCCGACCCCCGCGCCGGCCAGCAGCGGCGCCCGGCCGGACCCGTCAGGCACGACCGAGGAGCGACCCGTCGGCACGGCCAGGAGGCGGTCCGGCGTTGCGTCCGGTTCGGCGCTCCATCCGGTCCGGGGGCACCGGATGGGCGACACTACCGGTATGCGACCACCTCGGCTCGACGGCACCGTCGCCCTGGTCACCGGGGCCTCCTCCGGCATCGGGGCGGCGGCCGCGACCCGGCTGGCCGCCGCCGGAGCACGCGTATTCGTCACCGGCCGCGACCCCGACCGGCTCGCCGCCGTCGCCGACGCCGCCGAGGGTACGGCGATCCCGTGCGATCTCACCGACCCGGACCTGACGGCGGCCCTGGCCAACCGGGTGCTCGACGTCGCGGGACGGGTGGACGTCCTGGTCAACAACGCCGGCCAGGGCTGGGCCGGCCCGCTCACCGGGATGACCGACGGACAGATCCAGGCGCTCGTCGCGGCCAACCTGACCGCCCCGATGCTGCTCTCCCGGGCCATCCTGCCCGGCATGCTGTCCCGGGGTGCCGGGCACATCGGCTTCGTCGGTTCCATCGCCGGCCGGCTGGGGGTACGGGAAGAAGCGGTGTACGCCGGCACGAAGGCCGGGCTCAGCGTCTTCGCCGACAGTCTCCGCAAGGAGACGACGGGCCGGGGCATCGTGGTCACCGAACTGGTGCCGGCGGTGGTGGACACCCCGTTCTTCGTCCGTCGGGGTCGCCCCTACCCGCGACGGCGCCCGCGACCGGTCACCCCGGACCAGGCCGCCGCCGCCCTGTTGACCGGGATGTTCAGCGGTCGGCACGAGGTGTGCCTGCCCCGCTGGATGTACCTGCCGATCATGGTCCGGGCCACCCTGCCGGCCACCTACCGCCGGCTCGCCGACCGCTACGGCTGAGGTGTTAGGAAGGGCCCCCTGTACAACAGAAAGCGATAATAAGGGGCCCTTCCTTGCACCTCAGTTGGCGCGGACGGCGCGGATGGACTCACGGAGCGAGGACATGGTCGCCAGCACCGCGGTCGGCTCGTACCCGCAGTGGGCCATGCAGTTGGCGCAGCGCGGGTCCTTGCCCCGGCCGTACGCCGACCAGTCGGTGGTCTCGATCAGCTCCCGGTACGTCTTCGCGTAGCCGTCGCCCAGCAGATAGCAGGGACGCTGCCAGCCGAAGAGCGAGTACGACGGGATCGCCCACGCGGTGCAGGGGAAGTCGATCTTGCCCTCCAGGAAGTCGAGGAAGAGCGGCGAGTGGTTCAGCCGCCACTTCTTCCGACGCCCGTCGGCGAACGCCTTGCGGAACATCGCCCGGGTCTCCGTCACCCCGAGGAAGTGCTCCTGGTCCGGCGCCTTGTCGTAGGCGTACGCCGGGGAGAGCATCATCTGGTCGACGGCGAGTTCGTTGTTGAGGTAGTCGAGCACCTCGATCACGGTCTGCGGGGTGTCGGTGGAGAAGAACGTCGTGTTGCTGGTGACCCGGAATCCGCGACGCTTCGCCTCCTTCACCGCGGCGACCGCCTCGTCGAAGACGCCGTCCTTGCAGACCGAGGCGTCGTGCCGTTCCTTCAGCCCGTCGATGTGCACGGCGAACGAGAAGTAGCGGGACGGGGTGAACTTGTCCAGCTTCTTGCGCAGCAGCGCCGCGTTGGTGCAGAGGAAGACGTACTTGCGGCGCTTGACCAGCTCGTTGACCATCTTGTCGATGTCCGGGTGCATCAACGGTTCTCCGCCGGCGATGGAGACCATCGGCGCGCCGCACTCCTCGACCGCCGCCACGGCCTGCTCGACCGGCATCCGCCGTTTCAGTACGTCGGCCGGATGTTGGATCTTGCCGCAGCCGGCGCAGGCGAGGTTGCAGGCGAACAGTGGCTCGAGTTCGAGGAGCAGCGGAAAGTGGGTCCGCCGACGCACCTTCTGCCCGACCAGATAACGCCCGATCCGCATGCTCTGTAGCAGTGGCATACCCATGTCAGCACTCCGCTCCCGCTCGCGCCCCCGGTCGTACGGCTGAACCGCCGCACGTCGCACCGCCTCGCTGAATGCTCCCCGTCATGGTGTCCGTATCTCCTTGGGAAGGGTGAAATGCACGTCCTCGGTCCGGGTCGTGTGCTCCCGTACCGCGTGGGCGCCGAGCCCGGCCAGCGCCGCGACGGTCTCGTCGACCAGTCGGGGCGGGGCCGAGGCACCGGCGGTCACGCCGATCGTCCGCCGCCCGGCGAGCCAGCGGAGATCAACGTCGCCGACGTCGTCGACCAGGTAGGCGGGGATTCCGCCGCGCTCGGTCACCTCCACCAGCCGGCGGGAGTTCGAGGAGTTCGCCGAGCCGACCACCAGCACCACGTCGGCGGCGGCCGCGACCTCCCGCAGTGCCGCCTGCCGGTTGGTGGTGGCGTAGCAGATGTCGTCGGAGGAGGGACCGGTCAGGGCCGGGAACCGCCGCCGGAGCACGTCGAGCACCCCGGCCACCTCGTCGACCGCGAGCGTGGTCTGTACCAGGTACGAGACCCGGTCCGGGTCGGTGACCTCGATCCGCTCGGCGTCGGTCACGTTCTCCACCAGGGTGATCTGACCGGGCGCCTCGCCGAGGGTGCCCTCGGTCTCCTCGTGCCCGGCGTGCCCGATCAGCAGGACGGTGTTGCCCCGGCCGACGAACCGACGCGCCTCGCTGTGCACCTTCGTCACCAGTGGGCAGGTCGCGTCGATGACCGGCAGTCCCCGGTCGGCGGCGGCGACCCGCACCGAGGGCGCGACACCGTGCGCGGAGAAGACCGTGACGGCACCGTCGGGAATCTCGGTCAGCTCGTCGACGAAGACCGCACCCCGCTGCTGCAGGTCGGCGATGACGTGCACGTTGTGCACGATCTGCTTGCGGACGTACACCGGTGGGCCGTACCGGTCCAGGGCCTGCTCCACCACGCTGATCGCCCGTTCCACCCCGGCGCAGAACGACCGGGGTGCGGCCAGCACGATCTCGCGTACCGTGCTCGCCTCGGCCCACTCCACGAGCGCGGGTGCCACCTTCGGCAGGGTCCGCAGGGCCGCCCGGACCCGGCGCCAGGTCAGCGGCCGGTAGAGCCGCTGCGGCGGGACGTCGGCGACCACCCGTACGCAGATCACCGGCCGGCCGGCGGCCGAGGCCAGCAGCGCCGCCGACTCGGTGTCCACGGCGAGGGCCCCGGTCGCGGCGAGCCGTGCCCGGTCCGCGCCGTCGACCAGCCGCCGGCTGGTCACCACCGGTCCGAGGTGGACGGTGAGGCCGCGCCGGCGCAGTGTCGCGGCGACCAGCGGGGCCGTCGGGCAGGGCACCGGCGGTTCGTCGGGCTGGTCGGCACGGCGTACCTCGGTGGCGACCACCACGTCGCCGGGGCGCAGCGTCGGGGTGAGCCCGCCGGCGATCCCGGCCACGACCAGGGCACGGGCGTCCCGGTGCCGGACGGCGGACCGCCCGGCCCGGGTCAGACCCCGTCCGGTACGACGCAGCGGGGCGCCCGCCGGCAGGCCCCGGCGCAGCGCGCGGGCCTCCATCCGCATGGGCGCGAACAGCACCCAGTCGCCGCCGGTCAACTGGTCTCTCCCTGATCGACCAGCTCGACCGGTGCGCGCCGGGTCGCCGGTTGGCCACGGTCGACCGGCGCGACGCGGTCGACCAGCGCGACCCGTTCGCCCGGCCGGGCCGACCCGGCCGGCTCCGCCCCGTCCGTCGGAGCGGACGTGTCAGCCCCGGACGGTTCGGTGTCGTCGGACGGGTCGACGTCCGCAGCCGGGTCGAGGCCGAGCCAGGCCGGCTCACGCAACAGCCGGCCGAGCGCGCTGACCGGGAAGACCAGCCGGTAGAGGTGGTAGTTGATGTAGAAGTCACCCGGGAAGCCGGTGCCGGTGTACTGCGGCTCGTCCCAGCCCCCGTCCGGACGTTGGGTCTCCACCAGCCAGCACAGCCCACGGGCCACCGAGGCCGTGTCGGCGGAGCGGGCCGCGTGCAACGCCAGCAGGGCCCAGGCGGTCTGCGAGGCGGTGGAGACGCCCCGCCCGCGCCACATCGGATCCCGGTAGGACCGCATGTCCTCGCCCCAGCCGCCGTCCGGGTTCTGCCGCCGGTGCAGCCAGCAGACGGCCCGGACGATGGCCGGGTCGTCGGGGCGTACCCCGGCGGCGACCAGGGCCGGAATCACCGCCCCGGTGCCGTACACGTGGTTGGCGCCCCACCGGCCGAACCAGGAGCCGTCCGCCTCCTGGTTGCGCAGCAGCCAGGACAGGCCACGCCGGACCGTCGGCGAGTCGGTCAGCCCTGCCGCGCAGAGCGCCTCCACGACGTGGGCGGTGACGTCCGCACTCGGCGGGTCGATCACCTCACCGAAGTCACAGAACGGCAGGTCCCGGGCGATCGCCCGGGTGTTGTCGGCGTCGAACGCGCCCCAGCCGCCGTCCGCCGACTGCATCCCGCGCAACCAGGCGACCCCGCGTACGACCGCCGCCCGCACCGCCGGATCCGGCCCGGTACGACGCAGTGCCAGCAGCACCTCGGCCGTGTCGTCGGTGTCCGGGTAGCCGTCGTTGTCGAACTCGAAGGCCCAACCGCTCGGGGCCAGACCGGGTCGACGTACCGTCCAGTCGCCCGGCACCCGGATCTCCTCCTCCAGCAGCCACTCGGCGGCCCGGGTCAGCGCCGGATGTCCAGCCGGCAACCCGGCGTCGGCGAGGGCGACCACCGCGAGCGCGGTGTCCCAGACCGGTGACTGGCACGCCTCCAGTCGCCGTACCGGGCCGTCCGGGGTCTCCTCGTGGATCGTGAACCGTTCGAGTCCGGCCAGGCCGGCCCGCAGCACCGGGTGCGACAGCGGATAGCCGAGCAGGTGCAGCGCGATCAGGGAGTAGACCCAGGGCGGCTGGATTCCGCCCCACGAACCGTCGGCCTCCTGACGCGCGATGATCCACTCGGCGGCCCGACGCAGCGCGTTGCGGCGTACCGGGCCGACCGGGTGACGCTCGTACCGCCGGAGCACCGTGTCGAGGCGGTGCATCCAGCCGGCGCGGCGGCGCAGCGACGGCGCCGGTCGGGGTCGCCGGCCGGTACGCAGTTCACGCAGCGAGAAGCCGAGCGGACGCACCGGGCGCAGGGACCGGACGACCGCCAACGGCACGATGGTCTGTCGGGCCCAGCAGGCGAAGTCGTACACGTTGAGCGGGAAACGCGGCGGGAGCAGGACGACCTCCGGCGGCACCGCCGGCAGCCGGTCCCACGACCACTCGCCGAACAGCGCCAGCCAGATCCGGGTGAAGACCCGGCTCCGCTCGATGCCACCGTGGGCGAGGATGAACCGCCGGGCCCGCACCATGTGCTCGGCCTCGGTCGGATCGCCGGCCAGCCGCAGTGCCGCGTACGCCTCGATCGTGGTGGAGAGGTCGCCGGGTCCGCCGTGGAAGGTCGCCCAGGCGCCGTCCGCACCCTGCTTCGACCGGATCCACCGGGCGGTCGGCACGGTCTGCTCGGCGGTGAGGATGCCGAGGAACTGCCGCATCAGCAGGTCCTCCGCCTCCATCGTCACGTTGGTCTCCAGTTCGCCCTGCCACCAGCCGGCCGGTTGCTGGCCGGCGAGCAGCAGGTCACGGGCGCGGTCCAGGGTCACCCGGGCCTGTGCCCACAGCGCCGGGGAGACACCGGCCGCGCCCGGGGCGGCCGGGGTGCCGACCGTCGCGGCGGCCGTTTCGGATCCCGCCGTGACGTCGTCGGTGGATAACAGTCCGGCCATCTCAGTAGTCCCGTCCCGTCATGAAGTGCGCGATCGCCACCAGGTCGGCGTGCACCCCGGGTACGTCCGCACCGGCCGCCGAGCCCACCTCGCCGAGCTGGTCCAACTCGGCCAGTGCCTCGGTGAGCAGCCGGTCGGCCTGCTTCTCGGTCCAGTCCCGGGCTCCGGTCTCCTCGATCAGGTTGGCCGCCAGGGCGAGGTCCGCGGCGGAGAGGTCGCCTGGGCTGGCGTACAGCTCGGCGAGCCGGGTAGCGGCCGGTCCGTCCACGCCGAGAGCCCGGACCACCGGCACCGACTTCTTCCGGGCCCGCAGGTCGGACAGCACCGGCTTGCCGGTCACCGCCGGTTCGCCCCAGATGCCGAGCAGGTCGTCGACGAGTTGGAAGGCCAGGCCGAGGCGCTCGCCGTACCGGTCGAGTCCGTCGACCACCGCCGGCGGCGCGCCGCAGACGACCGCGCCGAGCGTCGCCGAGCAGGCCAGCAGGGCGGCCGTCTTGTCCCGGGCCATCGCCAGGCACTCGTCCAGGGTGACGTCGGCGCGGTTCTCGAACTCGACGTCGGCCGCCTGGCCGGCGATCAGCCGGCGGACCGCCGTGTGCAGGGTCGACAACCCCCGGTTCACATCCACGTCCGGTGCGGCGCAGAGCACCTCGTCGGCGAGGCCGAGCAGGGCGTCGCCGGCGAGGATCGCCGGACCGACGCCGAACGCCGCCCACGCGGTCGGCCGGTGTCGCCGTTCCAGGTCCCCGTCGATGACGTCGTCGTGCAGCAGGGAGAAGTTGTGCACCAGTTCCACCGCCACCGCGGCCGGCAGGCCACGCTCGACCGGCTGGCCGGCGGCCCGGGCGGAGAGCAGGGCCAGCGCCGGCCGCAGCCCCTTGCCGCCCCGGCCGGTGGGCGCACCCGTCGCGTCCCAGTACCCCAGTTGGTATCCGGCGACGAGCCGGGTGCGCTCGTCGATCCGCTCCAGCGCCGCCCGGATCTCGGGCTGGACGAGTTCGTCCACCTGGGTGAGGATGCTGGGCAGCATCATGGTCATGTCGTCTCCTCGCTACGCTCGTCGTCGCCATGACCTGGTCGACTGAGCCCTCCGACGCCCTCGCTCCGCTCGGTCATGCCGTCACCTCCGTCGGGTCGGATGTCGACCCGAGGTGGGCGAGTACCACGTCGGCGGCCCGCTGGCCGCTGCGCACCGCGCCCTCCATCGTGTCCGGCCACCCGGTGTCGGTCCACGCGCCGGCCAGTGCCAGCCCGGGAGACCGGGTCTGCGCCGGCGGCCGGGAACTCCGCGAGCCGGGTACCTGCCGGAACGTCGCCCGGGGTTCCCGGGTGACGAACGCGTCCCGGACCTGTGTCCGCTGGGCCGCCGGAAAGACCTCCGCCAGGGCCGCCAGGTAGGTCCGGACCAGTTCGCTCGCCCGGGTGGCGAGCACCTGCTCGGCGGCGGAGATGGAGACGACCAGGTACTGCCCGGACACACCGGGCGGGGTGCGGTCGAAGACCCACTGCACCGGTGTGTCCAGTCCGGCGGCGAAGCTGAGTTCGGTGACCCGCTCCCGGTAGTGGACGTGCACGTTGACGATCGGCGCGGCACCCAGCCGAGCCCAGCGGGCCCGGTCGGGAGCGGCTTCCGACGGCACCAGGCGGGCCGCCTGCGAGTGCGGTACGGCCAGCACCACCGCGCCCGCGGTCAGCGCACCGCCCTCGCCGACGATCCGGAACCGGTTCCCCTCGGCCCTGATCTGGTGCACGCGTACCCCGGTGCGGATCGTCGCGCCGCGCTGGCGCAGCAACGCGGCGGCCGGGGTGCCGTGCAGGTCCGCCAGGGGCACGGTGGGCAGGCCGAGGTCGGCGGCGTCGGCCCGGTCCAGCAGCCCGGTGCGGAAGACCCGGGCGGCCAGTGCGAGCGAGGCCCGGTCCGGCGGGGCGTTCAGCGCCGCGGTGCAGATCAGTTCCCAGAGACGTTGCACGGTCTGCCCGTCCTGGCCGTGCGCGGCGAGCCAGGCGCCGAAGCTGACCCGGTCGGCGGCCGGGTCGTCCGGGTCGACCCCACGCAGCGCGGCGGCGGCCCGGACCGCCGCGATCCGTTGCCCGAACCTCAGCGGGCGGTAGCCGAGCAGTGCCGGCAGCAGGTGTGCCGGGGCGGGCAGTCGACGGTTGCGGGCCAGCAGGTGCGGCGGTACGCCGGCCCGGATGATGGGCACCGCGAATCCGTCCTGCACGGTCGCCCGGTCCGTGCTGCCGAGCCGGTCCAGCAGGTCGCGGTACTGCTGGTAGCAGCGGAGGAAGACGTGCTGGCCGGTGTCCACGGTCAGCTCGCCCCGGTGGAAGGAGTAGGTGGCCCCGCCGAGCGCCGGACGCGCCTCCAGCATGGTGACCCGGTGCCCGGCGTCGAGCAGCCGGACCGCCGAGGCGATGCCGGCCAGGCCGCCCCCGATGACGCAGACCTGTTCGGCGCTCACGACCCGCTCCGGGTCATCGCCCGCGCCGCCACGTACGCCTTCTCCCAGCCGGACAGGGCGACCCGGTGTCGGGTGACCGCCAACGGGTCGGTGATCATCCGGGTCAGCAGCCGGTGGTAGATCCCGGCCATCGCCGCCACGCAGGCGGCACTGCGCCGGTCCAGCAACGGCAGCAGCCGCAGCCCGGTCCGGTAGTAACGGTCGGCCCGCTGGGCCTGCCAGCGCACCAGTGCCGCCAACCGGTCCGACGGATCGGCCAGCCCGCCGTCGGCGTCCAGGTCCAGCGTGCAGCCGAACCGGTCCAGGTCGCGTCGGGGCAGGTAGATCCGACCCACGCCGCGGTCCTCGACGATGTCGCGGAGGATGTTGGTCAGTTGCAGGGCGACGCCGAGGGTGTCGGCCAGTTCGGCCGCCTCGGACCGGTCGGCGCCGGGCCGCAGGTCGAAGACCCCGAGCGACAGGCGGCCGATCGAGCCGGCCACGCAGCGGCAGTAGCCGACCAGTTCCTCGAAGGTCTCGTAGCGGGTGCCCCGGACGTCGGCCAGGCAGCCGTCGACGAGTTCGTCGAAGGCGGCCAGCGGGATCGGCAGCCGGGCCGCCGCGTCGGCGAGCGCGACCAGCACCGGGTCGCCTCCGGCGTCGGGCAGCCGGTGCAGCGCCGCCCGGACCTGGTCGAGCCGGGCCAGTCGGGTGGCGGCGGGCAGGTCGCCGTCGCCGATGTCGTCGACGCGCCGGGCCACCGCGTACACGGCACAGAGCGCGGCCCGCCGGTCGGGCCGGAGCAGGCGGATGCCGTACGAGAAATTGCGGGCCTGGGTACGGGTCACCCGTGCGCACTCCCGGTAGGCGCGCTCCAGCCCGGCGTCGCCGCTCATCCGCCCGCTCCGCCCTGTTGTGCGGCGACGGCGGGTACCCGCCACGACCGGAGCCAGGCGACCGCGATCCCGGACCGGGTCGGTTTGGGCGGGCCGGGCAGCGGGTCGTGGTCGGCCCGGGCCAGCGCGGCGAGCGCGGCGCGTCCTCCGGCGAGGTATCCGCCGACCGCCAGCCGGGCCCAGCCGCGCAGGTCGCCGACCAGGGGCGCGCCGGAGTCGAGCAGTTCGGCGGCCCGGTCCGCCTGCCGGCGGATCACCTTCCGGAGTCGTTCGTCGGCCCGTGGCGCGTCCAATGCCTCCTCGGGCACCCCGGCCGCGGCCAGGTCGCGGGTCGGCAGGTAGATGCGGCCCCGACGGCGGTCCTCGGCGACGTCCTGCAGGTGTTCGACGATCTGCAGGGCGGTGCAGATCCGGTTGGACAGCGGGATCCGGGCCGGTGACGCGGCACCGAAGATGTGCAGGACGAGTTCACCGACCGGGTCGGCGGAGAAGTGGCAGTACTCGACGAGGGCGCCGAACGTCGGGTAGCGGGTGACCAGCTGGTCACGGCGGTTCGCCTCGATCAGTCGGAGCAGCGGATCGAGCGGGAACCGGCAGTCGACCACGGTCGGCGCCAGGCGGCGCAGGACCGGGTGGCGGGGCAGCCGGCCGTCGTACAGCGCCCGTACCTCGCGCTCGAAGCGCCGCAGGGCGGCGAGGCGAGCCTCGGGCCCCTCGTCGCGCCCGGCGGTGTCCGGCTCGTCGCCGAGGTCGTCGACGTATCGGGCGTAGGTGTAGAGGGCGAGCAGGTGCCGGCGGATCCGTGCCGGAAGGACACGCAACGCGACGGGAAAGTTCTCACCGGCCAGCACGGTCTCCGGCGGCCGGCGCTCGCCCGGCCGATCCGCAGACGGATGGCCGGGGGCATCGTCGGTCAGATCAAGCACGCTGCCGCCTCTCGCGAGGTCCCGGCCGACTCGTCGAGCCCGGCCGGACCGTCGCGCCGGATTGGTGGTAACCCATCGCTCGCGCTAAGTAATCTTCACTGAGCGTACCCAACTTCCCACCCTCGGCGGTGCGGCCTGCCGAAATCCTCTCTGGCGTGTCCGAAGCAGTCGGAACGCGACGGGTCGGCCGCCTGCCGGCCAGACCGACTGACCGGCGTGTCAGCTTGACTGGGTACGTCGGGCCAGCCAGATACCGAGGCTCATGGCGACCACACCGAGTAGTCCGATGAGCAGCCTCGGCCCCTCGAGCGAGAGCTCCTCCTGGAAGGCGGTGACGCCGATCAGCACACTGGTGAACGGGTCGAGCAGCGCGATGGCGGTGAGCGGGGCGGCGATCGGCCCGCCCTGGAAGGCGTTCTGGTTCAGGGTCAGCGCCGTTCCGCCCACCAGGATCAGCACGTAGAGGTGCCAGTCGGTGACCACCCCGGCCGCATCGTCGGGCAACTTCTCGGTCACGCTCTTGAGTAGCGCGGCGGCCAGTGCGTAGAGCAGTCCGGTCGCGATGCCCAGCACGAGTCCCCGGGCCGCGTTCTGGGTGCGCCAGGCGACGACGAGGCAGAGCGCGACGAGGGCGCCGATGGCGGCGCCGACCCCGATCCAGGCCAACGCGCTCGGCTCCTCCACCCCGCCCCGGGGGTTCGCGGTGGCGAGGAACGCGGTCAGCCCGACCACACCGATCACCACGACCAGCATGTCGCGCCGGTGCGGACGGCGCCGTTCCAGCGCCGCCTCCAGGGGGATCGCCATGAAGAGCCCGCTGACCAGCAGTGGCTCCACCAGGGCGAGCGCGCCGAACCGGAGGGCGATGGCCTGCAGCAGGGTGCCGACGGCGTCCGGCACCCAGCCGAGCAGCCACAGCGGCCGGCGCACCAGCCGGATCAGCAGCCGTGGGTCGATCGTCCGGGTCGGCTTCTCCTGCTTGGCCGCGCGCTGCTCCAGCACCGAACTGACCGCGAAACAGGCGGCCGAGGCGAGCCCCAGCACGATGGCGATGGTGTTCACCAGGCCACCGACACCTCAGCCGCGACGGTCCGGCCGGTTCGCCGGCCGGTTGCCACCGTCCCGGTGCGGCTGGTCCACACCGGTCCAGAGCCGGGCCATCCCGGCCCGCAGCCCGACCCACCTGGTCAGGGTCCGACGAGGGGTCGCCGCCGCCAGCCCGGCCCGCACCTCCGCCGGTACCGCCCCCTCGACCGGTACCGACGTTTCCAGGAACGACGCGCTCTCCCGCAGCACCGGATCGTCGACCGGTACCGGCCCGAGCGGCGGTCGACCGGCCGGGCCGGCCTCGGCGAGCCGGGACGGGGTCGCCGAGGCGGTGATCCCCCGGGCGATGTCGGCGACCACCCCCGCCGGGTCGGTGTCGAAGAGCGCCAGCCCGGCGCTCCGTTGCCGCTGTCCGCCCGTTCCGTCGGCGAGCCGCAGCAGCGTCGGCCCCAGGTCGGCGCGCCGGCGTACCCAGGTCGCGACGCCGGCCCGGGCCATGGTGGCGGCGTTCGCCCGGCCGTGCCCGGGGATCGGCCGGTACGTCGCGACCGGCAGCCCGCAGGCCATCGCCTCGAGTGCGGTGAGGCCGCCGGCGTTCTCCACCAGTACGTCGGCGGCCCGCAGCAGCGCCGGCATGTCCTCGACCCAGCCGAAGACGTACCCGGTGCCGCGTCGCCGCAGCCGGCGGTACAGCGCGGTGTTCCGGCCGCAGACCACGACCGGGACCGCCACCCCCGTGTCGGCGATCTCCGCCGCGGTACGCGCCACCGCGCCGACCCCCCACGAGCCCGCCACCAGCAGCGCGAGCCGGGCGTCGACCGGGAGCCCGAGTCGTTCGCGAACTCGCCGCTTCTCCTCCTCGTCCCCGGGCCGGAAGGCGGCCGAGACCATCCGGCCGGCGACCCGGACCTCGCCGGCGCCGAGCGCCCGGGCCTCGGCCCGGGTGGTGACGTGCGCGGCGCAGTGCACGTCGACTCCGGGCGAGACCCAGATCGGGTTCACCGCGAAATCGGTCAGATAGGTGATGACCGGTACGGCGAGCCGACCCTCGCGTCGCAGCGGCCCGACGATCTGGCTCACCACCGGGTACGTCGACACCACGGCGCGGGTGTCCGCCGGCAGTGCCTCCAGCACCCGTGGCCAGACCGGCCGCAGCAGGGCACGGGTGATCGGCGCGGCCCGGCTGAAGTTGCCACCGATGGAGAAGAGCAGCCCGTAGATCCAGGGCAGCCGGCTCAGCATGCCGTGGTAGGTGCCACGGAGCAGCCGGCCGAGCCGCCAGGGGAAGATGTCGGCCAGGTCCACGCAGTCGGCCAGCAGACCGCGCTCCCGCAACCGGTGGGCCAGTTCCCGACTCGCGCCGTCATGTCCGGCACCCGCGCTGGCGTAGATGATCAATACGCGCGGACGCTGCCCTCCGGCGCCACCGGACGGCGGCTCGGCGGCCTCCTCGCGGTTCGTCCGGAACCATCCGGGAGTAGAGGTCATCCGGCCTTCTACCCGCCGAGAGTACGAAGATTCCTCTCCTGTCGGCCTGGCATGGCCTTCGGGCCACCATCCCGTTCGCGACCCGACGGCCCGTCGGCCGTGCCTACACTGCGGTTACGCGTGCCCCGTACCAGCCCGCAGGGAGGTCGGATGCGGGTTCTGATCGTCACCGCCGGTTCGCTGGGTGACGTGGCCCCGTACACCGGTCTCGGCGCCCGCCTGCGGGCGGCCGGTCACCGGGTGGCGCTCGCCGCGCCGGATCCGTACGCCGATCTGGTGACCGGCGCCGGCCTGGACTTCCGTCCGGTGTCGGGTGACCTGTCAGCTCTGCGGAACGCGGCGCCGTCCCGGCCACGACGGATCGGGGTACCGGGCGCGCCGGGGCTGGTGGAGTTCGTCCGGCTCGGCGGCCGGTTCGTCGGCGGGCTCGGCGAGAGCATCGCGACCGCGGCGGGGCTCGGTGCCGACGTACTGCTGCTCTCCGCCACCACCGCACCACTCGGTTACTCGGTGGCGCAGTATCTCGGGGTGCCGAGCATCGGGGTGTTCCTCCAGCCGGTCGATCCGACCCGGGCCTTTCCCCCGATCGTGCTCGGCGTCCGGACGCTGGGCGGTTGGGGCAACCGGGCCGCCGGCCGGCTCGGGCAGCTCCTGGTCCGTCGGGTGTACGCGGACGCCTCGCGCGGACTCCGGTCCCGGCTGGGCCTTCCGCCGTGCGACCTCGCCGGCCTGGACCGTCACGCCACGGCACGGGGCTGGCCGGTCAGCCACGGGTTCAGTCCGACCGTGCTCCCCCGCCCGCCGGACTGGCGACCGGGACTGGACGTGGTCGGTTACTGGTGGCCGGCGACGCCGGCGGGTTGGCAACCGCCCGCCGCGCTGCGGGCCTTCCTCGCCGCCGGCGACGCCCCGGTGTACGTCGGGTTCGGCAGCCTGGCCGACAACGGCGGCCGGCTCTACACGATGGTCCGCCACGCGCTGCGCCGGGCCGGGGTGCGCGCGGTGGTGCAGGGTGTCGGCCCGGCGACGGCATCTGAGCCGGGGCTGGTCGGCCACGACCGGCCCGCCCCGGAGGTCGGCTCCGGACGGCAGGGTGGACAGGACCCGGACGGCGGACCCGACGACGGCGACGACCAGGTACTGACCATCGGCGAGGTGCCGCACGAGTGGCTCTTTCCCCGGATGGCCGCCGTGGTGCACCACGGGGGCTGCGGGACCACCGGTGCCGGGCTCCGCGCCGGTGTGCCGGCGGTGCCGGTGCCCATGCTGGCCGACCAGCCGTTCTGGGCCGCCCGGCTGGCCCGGCTCGGGGTGAGTCCGGACGTGATCCCGTTTCGGCGGCTCGACGAGGCTCGGCTCGGTGACGCCATCCGGGCGGCGGTGACCGACCCGGTCTTCGGCACCCGGGCCCGGCTGATCGCCGACCGGATGGCCGGGGAGGACGGGGCCGCCGCGATGGTGGCCGCGATCGACCGGCTGGCCCGTTGACCGGTCGACCGCGGCCAGCTCTGGGCGACCACTGTGGCCGGGGTCACAAAGTTACCGGACCTTAACCATGACGCGGCGCCTCGTCAATAGCACCCGTGGTAACAGCGCGGATCGTACGGATCGACGGAGTTCCCGGAGCCGGCGATCGTCCGGAGTGGATCGCGCCGGTGCCGCCGGAGGCCGGCCGACGACGACTGCCCGCGACCGGCGAGGGGCCGGGCCGACAGCCGCCGGGTCGACCGCGGTCGGTCAGTGCCGATGGTGGCCGAGCTGGGCCCGGATCTCGCCGCCCGGATGACGCGAACTGTGCACGTTGACGTACGTCGTGCCGGCCCGGATCGCGGTGACGAGTTCGGCGAACTCCCCCGCCGAGATGCCCTGGGCGACCGGACCGACCACGTCGACGGGCCGGATGGTGCCGGTGACCGTGGCGGGCGCGGCCGGGCAGGTCTGGGTACCCGCCGGCCCGTTGCCGAGGTTGGTGCAGAGGAAGACGCTGATGCCGCCGCTCTGCGCGGGGCCACCGAAGTGGATGTGCGCCTGGGTGACGTCGCCCGCCAGGTCGGCGTAGCTGAGCTGGTAGGTGATCTCCTCGGCCGACCGTTCGACGGTCGCCGAGAAGTGGCCGTTGCCTGCGGTGGAGACAGCCAGCGGGTCCTCCGCGAAACCGGTCAACCGTTCCCGGAAGACGTTCCAGCCACCCCGCCTGTCGTGGCCGGCGAACCGCGTGTCGCCGGACCTCCCCTCGTCCAACCGTTCGGCGGCGGTGCGGTCGCCGATGAGCCGTCCGTTGTCGTACCGCTCGGCGTTCTCGTACGCCAGCCGCACCGTGCCCACCCCGGCGGCCAGTACGGCGACCATCGCGGCCGCCAGCCCGTGCCATCGTCCGCCCATCATCGCCCTCGCCCCCAGCCGGCCACAGGTCACTCCACTACCCTGAGTAACGGACCGGAGACGACAGCACCATAGACCGACAGTGACAGATCGTGGACAGTCAGTCGCGAAGTCGGGCGAGGTGCCGCATCTTGTTCATCGCGTCCAACGCCGCGACCTTGTACGCCTCGGCCAGCGTCGGATAGTTGAAGACCGCGTCGACCAGATAGTCGATCGTGCCGAGGCAGCCCATCACCGCCTGCCCGATGTGGACGAGTTCGGTGGCTCCCGTGCCGAAGATGTGCACCCCGAGCAGCCGGCCGGTGTCCGGGGCGACCAGCAGCTTGAGCATCCCGTCCGAGTCACCGCTGATCTGGCCCCGGGCAAGTTCGCGGTACCGGGAGATGCCCACCTCGAACGGCACCTTGTCCCGGGTGAGCTCGTCCTCGGTCCGCCCGATGAAGCTGATCTCCGGAATGGTGTAGATGCCGATCGGCTGCAGGTCGGACAGGTTCCGGGCGGGCTCGTCGCAGGCGTGGTGCGCGGCGAGTCGACCCTGTTCCATCGAGGTCGAGGCGAGCGCCGGGAAACCGATCACGTCACCGACCGCGTAGATGTGCGGTACGGCGGTGCGAAACCGCTCGTCGACCTCGATCCGCCCGCGTGGGTCCGCGGCCAGCCCGGCGTTGGGCAGGTCGAGGTCGGCCCCGAGCCCCTGCCGGCCGGCGGAGTACATCACCGTGTCGGCCGCGATCCGCTTCCCGCTCTCCAGCACGGCGATCGCCCCCCGGGCGTGCCGCTCCACGGCGGCCACCGCCTCACTGAACCGGAACGTGACCGCCAGCTCCCGGAGGTGGTACTTCAGCGCCTCGACGATCTCCAGGTCGCAGAACTCCAACATCCGGTCGCGTCGCTCGACGACGGTGACCTTGGTGCCGAGCGCGGCGAACATCGAGGCGTACTCGATGCCGATCACCCCGGCACCGACGACGACCATCGAGCTCGGCACCCGGTCCAGGTTGAGGATGCCGTCCGAGTCGATGATCGTGGCCTCGTCGAAGTCGACGCTCTCCGGCCGGGCCGGGCGGGTCCCGACCGCGATGATGATCCGGTCGGCGGTCACCGTGGACTCGCGTCCGGCCGGGTCGGTCACCGTGACGGTGTGCGCGTCGTGGAATCGGCCGGTGCCGGTGAGCAGGCGGATCCGGTTGCGGGTGAGCTGGCTGCGCACGACGTCGATCTCGCGTCCGATCACGTGCTGGGTGCGGGCGGTCAGGTCACCGATGGTGATGTCGTCCTTCAACCGGTAGCTCTGGCCGTACACCTCCCGTTGGCTGAGGCCGGTCAGATAGAGCACCGCCTCGCGCAGCGTCTTGGACGGCACGGTGCCGGTGTTGATGCAGACGCCGCCGACCATGTGCTGCCGCTCGACGACCGCTACCCGGCGCCCGAGTTTCGCCGCCGCGATCGCGGCCTTCTGGCCGCCCGGCCCGGATCCGAGGACGAGGACGTCAAAATCATGCACGGATCTCAGTGTGGCAGCCGGCTGATCGAAACGCTCCGGGCCGAACGGCCGGTTGGGCACCGACCCCACTCCCCGGTTGCCGGCACCACGCCCGGAGGGTTACCAGGAGCTGCGGAAACCTTGGCGGATAGGCTGAGGATCGTGGCGGACTGGAGAATTCGGCAGGCTTCCACAGCGGACGTCGAGACCATCGCCGAGTTGCGGGCCGTGGTGCTGCGGGCGGATCTGGAACGGCTCGGGCGGTACGACGACCAGCGGGTGCGGCAGAGACTTCGGGACAGGTTCGTGCCGGCACACACCTGGGTGATCGAGGTGGCCGGCGCGTTCGCCGGCTCCGTGGCGCTGCGACCGGCCGAGGACGCGCACTGGCTGGAGCACTTCTACCTGGCCCCGCACCTGCAGGGCGACGGCATCGGTACCGCCGTACTGCGCGGGCTGCTGGAGCAGTGCGACCGCGACGGGATCCGGGTCCGGCTGCAGGTGCTTCGAGGCAGTCCGGCCTGCCGGCTCTACCAGCGGTACGGGTTCACCGTGGAGACCGAGGAGCCGGTGGACGTGTTCATGGTGCGTGAGCCGGCTTCGGCGGGGGCGTCGTAGCGGGCCGTGGCAGCCGGTGCAGGACCACGTCGTCGAGCCGGCCGTCGGCCGCCGTGGCGGTGAGGTACGTGGCGTACGGCTGACGCCGCCGGTCGGTCGGCGAGCCGGGGTTCAGCAGCCGCAGCCCACCGGGGGCGACACTGTCCCACGGGATGTGCGAGTGCCCGAAGACCAGCAGGTCACGGTCGGGGAACCGGGCGGCGCAGCGGCGCTCCCGCCCACCGGCCGGGCCGGTCTCGTGCACCACCGCGACCCGCAGGCCGGCCAACTCCACACGCGCCACCTCGGGCAGCCGGGCCCGCAGTTCCGGACCGTCGTTGTTGCCGTACACGGCGATCAGCCGCGCGCTGCGCGCGACCAGGTTGTCCAGGAGTGGGACGTCCACCCAGTCACCGGCGTGGATCACCACGTCGGCGTCGTCAACGGCGGCCCACAGTGGGGCCGGGAGGTCCCGGGCCCGCTTCGGCACGTGCGTGTCCGCCATGATCACGAGGCGCACGCCTCCAGACTATCCACCGCGGCATCGCGACGTGGACGTACCGGCGCGGTCGTGGTGTCGGCCCGGCCCGCGCCGGGCGGACCGGGCCGGCGGGCGGATACGACGGCCGGTCGGATCCCGGTCGGCGGCGACGCCGCCCACCTGGTCGGCGGCGACGCCGCCCACCTGGTCGGCGGTCCCCGCTGCCGGCACCAGCGGGCGCCCCGCGTCATGGGGTCCAGCGGCCCGGAGAGGTCGCCGGACGCGGACCCGACCGGCCACAGCGGCGGTCGTGGGACTGGCTGCGGCCGGGCCGGCGGCGGGGGTGGTGGCTGGTGCCAGCCGGCGTCGACCAGCGCCTCGAACTCCGCCCGCATCAGGTCGTCGTCGTGCTGAACCAGCTCGACAAAAGCCTCCAGGACCTCACGGGTCGTCAAGGACCTGACTCGGACACCGCTGTCCATGCTCACCACCCCCTGCCGCCGGCCGGCTCCGGACCGGCGAACCGCCGGTCCGTCGCCTGTCCGCGTCGCCTTCGTGACGAGTGCGGTACGTGGGCCCGAACCGCGTGCGCGCGGCGGATCCGGAAACCGGAACCGACCGGCCCCGTCACGGGTCAGGCGTTGATGGCCTTCTGTTCGGTACCGGCCGAGGTAGCCGAGACGGTGACGCGGCGCGGCTTCGCCTGCTCCCGCACCGGGATCCGGATGGCCAGCACACCGTTGTCGTAGTCGGCCTCGATCCGTTCGGTGTCCAGCGCGTCGCCGAGGAAGAGCTGACGGGAGAAGACGCCGAGCGGCCGTTCGGAGATCTGGACCTGGGTGTCCCGGTCGAGGTGCAGCGGCCGACGCTCGGCCCGCACGGTCAGCATGTTGCGCTCGACGTTGATCTCGATGGCCTCCGGGGTGACCCCGGGCAGGTCGAACGCCACGACGAACTCGTCGTTGGTGCGGTACGCGTCCATCGGCATCGCCGTCGGGCGGGACCATGTCCCGGTGCTCAGGCTGCCGAAAGCGTGCTGCGCAAGGCGGTCCAGTTCGCGGAAGGTGTCGGTGCGCATCAACATCTCAAACCACCTCCTGGCTCAGTTGACAGTGTTGTCAATGCGCGACACCTCGGTTGTACCATGTCATCGGAACGACGACAAGCGGTTCGTCATCACACCGATGACAAGCTGAAGGATCCGACCGGCGGCGGAGCATGGTGAGCCGTTCCGGCCGACGTACGAGCGGAAGGGCGGTGGGCAGGGTGGCGAAACAGGCGAGCAGCGACGTCCCGGACGGGACCGGGCTCTCCACCAGCAGGGCACTCGACCAGGTGCGGGCCGTCACCAGCCGGGTCGGTGACCAACTGCCCCCGGCGCCCCGGACCCCGGGGGACACCGTCGGCGAACCGACCGCGGCCCAGGTGCTCGACGCCCTCGTCCTGCTGCGCCACCTCCGGGCCGAGTTGGAGACCTGGGAGCCACGGCTGATCGCGGCCGCCCGCGAACGGGGCGCGAGCTGGGCGGATCTCGCCCCGGCGCTCGGCGTCGCGAGCCGGCAGGCCGCCGAACGGCGCTACCTACGACTGCGGCCCGCCGACGTCGGCGAGCCGCCCCGGACCCGCGACGACCGGGTACGCGCCGAACGGGACCGCCGGGCCGGCGACCGCGCGGTCGCCCGATGGGCCCGGGACAACGGCGCCGACCTGCGCCAACTCGCCGGTCAGATCACCGCGCTGACCGATCTCGCCCCGACCGCCCGGATCGACCTGGACCGGCTGCACCACGCGCTCGGCACCAGCGACCCCACCGACCTGGTCCACCTGATCGCCGAGACCGGCCGTCATCTGCGTACCGACCATCCCGGACTCGCCGCCCGGGTCGACGCGGTGGGCGAACGCGTCGACGCGGTACGGCAGAGCAGCTTGGAGCGACGTACCGGCCGCCCCTGACCGGCAGGTGGTGGGCGTGGCCGCCGTCCGGCCGGGCCGCCGGGTCAGGAGGCGAGGCCGGCGGCGACCAGGAGGCGTAGCCAGGTGTCGGTGTACTGGCCCTTGAAGCGTCCCTTGCGGACCCGGTGGTCACGGTGGAAGGGGCCGCAGACCGTCTCGACGACGTCCGGATAGTCCGGACCGAGCACGCAGGTGTCGAAGAAGCTGACGATGTCCGGGGCGAACTCGTCGACCTCGATGTCGCCGTCGTACGCGCCCTTGACGTGGAGGACGTACTCGTCGGTGTTGACGTGGTAGACGTAGCCCTCGTCGACGTCCAGGTAGATCGGCTGGCCGACGTCCCGCTCGGCGACCAGGTCCGCCGGGATGTCCCGGATCTCCCAGCCGATGCTCAACGGATGACCGAGCAGGTCGTACGGGACGAGTTCCCGGTCCCGGAAGGCGGCCGGGCTGGCGATCTCCGGCGGCTGCCGGAACCGGAAGTAGCTGCCCTCCAGCCGTCGGACGACCCGGTAGACCTCGATCACGCCGGCCGGTAGCTCCGGTATCGGTTCCAGCGGTGCGGTCTGCTCCTCGATCACCACACCGAAGCCGTGCTCGGCCTCGACCTGCTTGAGCAGCGCCAGCTTGCGCCGGATCTCGGCCAGCGCGGCGGCGCGGCCCGCCTCGTCCATCAACTTCCCCGTCGCCGTCGATCCCAGCAGGTCAGCGGGTCGCGGCCACCCTGACCACAAAGGCCCGCCAGGCGACCGGGGTGAAGGTCAGTGCCGGCCCGTACGGGTCCTTGCTGTCCCGTACACCGACGATGTCGGGGAGGTTGTCCGCCACCTCCACACAGTTGCCACCGTTACCGCTGCTCCGGCTGCTCTTGCGCCACCGGGCGCCGGTCAGCTCCATCGTTCAGCCGCCTCCTCGATCATCCGCACGCTCTGCTCCTGGGACAGCGCCTGGGACCGCACCACCTCCCAGGTCTCCGCCAGCGATAGTACGTCCGCTCGGCGCTGCACCACGTAGCCCTGGAGCTGGTTGTCCAGGTAGGCCGAATCCTCACCCTCCGGCGGGGTGGCGAGCACAAACGCGCCGTTCAACCCGGGGTAGGCCCCGGTGGCGATCGGCACCACGTGGAGGTGCACCCACGGCCGGCGGACCGCCTCGACCAGGTGCCGGAGCTGGCCGGCCATCACCTTCGGACCGCCGACCGGGCGGTGCAGGATCTGTTCGTCGAGCACCGCGACGAACGTCGGCGGCGGCACCCGGTCGAGCACCGCCTGCCGCTCCACCCGGGCGGCGACCTGCTGTTCGAGTTGGGCGACGGTGAACCGGCTGGCCCCTTCGAGCAACGCCTGGGCGTACTCCTCGGTCTGCAACAGCCCGGGGACCACCAGCGGCTCGTACGAGCGGAGCATGGTCGCCTCGCGTTCGAGCAGCACCCACTCCCGGAACCAGGGCAGGATCACCTCCCGGCCGATCCGCTTGCGGATCCGTTCCAGCCGGCCAGCCGTCTTCAACACCCGCTCACACCGGGCGGTGAACTCCGGTTGCGGAATCCGCCGGCACTGTTCGACCCCGGCGACCAGGGACGCGGAAAAGCTGATCTCGACGGCCAGTTCCTCCTGCGACAGCCCGGCGTCGCCCCGGGCCAGCCGCAGCTCCTCGGCGAACAGCTCCAACGTCGGCGGATGAGTCATCTACGCACCTCTACACAGGAGGGTTCCGGGCCCCTACGGACAACCGGTAGACGGACGAATCCTTCCGAGAGTAGCGACACCGTCACCAAAGTAGGGGGCAGCGACGCACCGGGGCTTCCCCATCGCCTCCGGCCGGTGCGCCGCCACCGGGCCGCTCCGGCCGGCAAGCCGGAGCGGCCCCACCCGACCAGCGGCGAAGGAGCACCTCGATGTGGTGGAGACGGCGAAGCACCTCCGTCCGGCACTCACCCCGGCACCACCGGGACTGGCGTCGACTCTGGCGCCACTGCCGCTGCGGGCACCCGTGGCGCTGCCCTGACCAGGCCGCCCCGCCGACACCACCGCCCTGTCCCCCGCCGGCTCCCCCAGCGTTGTCCGCGCGGGGCGCCCGGCTCAACCAGCGGCGGACGTACCAGACGATTCGACCAGGGGGCGGACGGCACGACGTACCCGGGGAGCGAGCGTGACCACCGACGCGCCGCACCTGCCGCGACGGCCGCTCTGGTCGTGCCGGGCCTGCGCCGCCGCCTGGCCGTGCGACGCCGCCCGGGAGACGCTGCTGACCGAGTACGTCGGCAACCGGGTCGCGCTCTCCGTCTACCTCTGCACGATGCTCTACGACGCCACCAGCGACCTGCACCTCCTGTACCAGTCCGGTGGCCCGAGCCCGCGCGAGCTGTACGCCCGGTTCATCGGCTGGGTGCCGAGGTGACTACCCGCAGCTCCGGATCCAGGTCCTCGTGCAACGACTCCAGCGTGCCGGCCAGGAACCGGTCCCGCATGGCGCGACGTTGGATCTTGCCGCTGCTGGTCCGCAGGATCCGGCCCGGACGGACGAACACCACGTTGCCCACCCGGACGCCGAGCCGGGCGCCCAGCGCCGTTTTCGCCGTCCGGGCGTAGCCGTGCAGGTCGTCTCCGGTCAGCCCGCGCGACCGGATCTCCTGCACCAGCACGATCGCCTCGCCCTGCCGGCCCGGCACCGAGAAGACGCAGGTCGGCAGCTCGGCGAAGACCGGATGGACCTCCGCCGCCTCCCGCTCCACGTCGTGCGGGTAGAGGTTCCGGCCGTTGACGATCAACATCTCCTTGCGCCGGCCGGTGATGAACAGTTCGCCGTCCAGGTACGCGCCGAGGTCACCGGTACGCAGGAACGGTCCGGCCCCGTCGGCGGTACGCGCCCCGAACGTCTCCGCGGTCTCGTCCGGCCGCCGCCAGTAGCCCGACGCCACGCTCCCGCCGCCGATCCAGACCTCGCCGACCTGCCCGTCCGGCAGCACCACACCGGTGGCCGGGTCGACCACCAGTACCTCGATCCCCCGCACCACCCCACTGCTGACCAGCTCGGTCGTCGGCACCGGACCGTCCGGACCGGGCAGCGCGGCCGGTGTCACGCCGACCGGGTCCCCCGACGCGACGCCGTCCGATGCCACCAGCCGGTCGGCGGCGAGCGCGGCGGTGTCCACCCGGCGGACCACCGGTGGCGAGTCGACCCGGGTACCGGAGACGTAGAGCGTCGCCTCGGCCAGCCCGTACCCGGGCAGCAGCGCCGCGCGGCGGAACCCGGCCGGGGCGAACCGGGCGGCGAACCGCTCCAGGGTGCCGGCGTTGATCGGCTCCGAGCCGTTGCAGGCGTACCGCCAGTGCGAGAGGTCCAGTTGGCCCAGCTGTTCGTCGCCGACCTGCCGGGCGGTCAGGTCGTAGGCGAAGTTCGGCGCGCAGCTCACCTGGGCGCCGTACCTGCTGATCAGGTCCAACCAGAGGTACGGCCGCTTGAGGAAGTCCATCGCGGGCAGCAGCACCGCCGTACCGCCCAGACAGAGCGGCGTCAGCAGCATCGCGATCAGACCCATGTCGTGGTACGTCGGCAGCCAACTGCAGAACACCAGGTCGCCGTGCCAACCGTGGCAGTCGCGCATCAACCCGATGTTGTGCGCCAGGTTGCCGTGGCCCACCATCACGCCCTTGGGCGCACTGGTCGACCCCGAGGTGTACTGCAGGAACGCCACCCGGTCCGGGTCCGGATCCGGCGGGCGCCAGCGGTCCGGGTCGGACTCCCCCGCGTCCGGCGTCGTGGCGGGACCCGCACACGGGATGTCGCCGAGACCGGAGGCGTCCCGCCAGGCGAGCACCGCCGGCAAACTCTCCGGGTCGGTGAGCACCATCGCGGCACCGGAATCCGCGACGATGCCCGCACTGCGCACCACCTGATGCCGGTGACCGGTCGGGGGCGGCACCGGCACCGGTGTGACGCCGGCGTACAGGCAGCCGACGAACGCGGTGACGAAGGAGAGCCCGGGGGCGTGGGCGAGCACCACCCGGGCGTCCCCGGCGGGCAGCCGGTCCCGCAGCCAGACCGCCACGGACCGGGCCGCCCGGTCCAGCTCGCGGTAGGTCAGCGACTCGACCCCGGAGGCCCGGTGGAACAGCACGGCGGGCTTGTCCGGCACCCGGGCGACAACCTCACCGAGCGCGGTGACGAAGAGGGTCATCAGGCACCTCAGCCACAACCGCCGGCGTGACCGCCGTCGGTGGCCCGGTCGTCGTCCCGCCCGGGTACGGCGGCGACCGCACTCAGGGTCCGCCGGGCGGCCGCCTCGGCGTCGGCGTCGGCGCCCTCGACCGCGGCGGCGAACGTGGAGAGCCGGTCCACCCCCCAGTACCGGTCGTAACCCCGGACGAAGAACGGCACCCCGAAGACCCCGTCGCGGTAGATCGACAGCAGCGCCTCCACGCCCTCGGCCCGGACCCGGGGGTTCTCCACCGCGTCGCGTACCTCCCCCGGATCGACGCCGACCGTCTCGCCGATGTCGGCCACCACCGACCGGTCGCAGACGTCCCGGCCCTGTTCCCAGCGCGCCCGGTAGGCGTGCTCCAGGAACTCCGGTCCCCGGTTGTGCCGCTTGGCGACCAGATAGCCGAGGTGCGGCACCTCCCACCACGGGGCCCGGTCGACCGGCCAGGCGAAGGCGAGGCCCCGCTCGGCGGCGAGCCGCCGGACGTCCTGCAGCACGTACAGGTGCTTGGCCCGGGACATCGGGGTGTAGACGAACTTGCCGCCCGCGTCGGTGAGCATCCGCAGGCTCACCTCGTCCGGTTCCCAGAACGGAATCCACTCCAGCCGACCGGCCAGTTCCCGGTGCCGCGTGCCGAGGTCCCGGTACGCCAACCACGAGTACGGGCTGCGCAGGGAGAAGTAGAACTTGAGCATGAACGCTCCCGGGGGTTGCTAGAGGGCGAGACCGCCGTCGACCTGGACGACCTGACCGGTGATGTAGGCGGCACGGTCCGAGGCGAGGAAGGAGACCAGTTCGGCCACCTCCGCCGGAGTGCCGAACCGGTTGAGCGAGGCGCGGGCGAGCATCTCGCGGGTGATCTTCTCGGGCAGCCCGGCCGTCATGTCGGTGGTGATGAAGCCGGGCGCCACCACGTTGGCCCGGATCCCGTACCGGCCCACTTCCTTGGCGAGGGCCTTGGTGAAGCCGATGATGCCGGCCTTCGCCGCGGCGTAGTTCGTCTGGGTCGCGTTGCCGGCCACACCGGCGACCGAGGAGAGGGTGACCACGGCACCCCGGCGACGTTTCATCATCCCGAACACGACCGACCGGCACAGGTGCTGGGTGCCGTCCAGGTTGACCCGTAGCACCTCGTCCCACTCCTCATCGCTCATCGTCGCCAGCGGGCGGTCCCGTACGATGCCCGCCGCGGTCACCGCCACCGTCGGTGGGCCAAGTTCCGCCTCCACCTCGTCCGCGAAGCCCCGGACCGCCGCCCGGTCCGCGACGTGCACCCGGCGGGCCAGCACCCGTACGCCGTACTCACGGGCCTCCTTGGCGACCAGCTCGGCGGCCTCGTCGTTGGCCCGGTAGCAGAACCCGACGTCGAACCCGTCACGGGCCAGCCGGATGACCACCGCCCGACCGATCCCCCGGGATCCCCCGGTCACCACCGCGACCGGGGTCGACGGTGCCCCGTCGGCACCGGGGTCCCCGGGCGTCGTGCGACTGTGCGATGTGGACATGTCTCCTCCTCAGGACGTCGCGGCGGCGGCCGGGCGCAGGACGTCGATCGAGCGCAGCGCGAGCACGAAGTGGTGGACGGCGAGCACGAGGCGGCCGTCGCACCAGGTCTCCCCGGCCAGGATCGACGTGTCGCCGACCGCCCGGACCAGTTCGACCCGGTGCTCCACCACGCTGCCGGGCTGGACCGGGCCGGCGACCCGGATGTTGTTGATGGCGCCGGCGAGTTCCACCTTGCCGGCCAGCACGTCCGGGTTCGGGGTGTCCCAGACGGCGAGCAGCACCGCCGCCTGCGCCCAGGACTCGATCAGCAGCGGGACGGGATAGGCGTACCCGCCGGGCCCCGCCGTCTCGTCCATCCGCGCGTACGCCGGCTCGGCACTGGTGATCGCCTTGCGGGCGGTGAGCCGACTCCCCGGCACGACCTCGGTGACCCGGTCGACCAGGAGAATCGGGTACCGGTGCGGGATGATTCGCCGGATCTGTGCCGGGCCGGCGGAGAGCCCCGCGACCTCGTCGGACCGGTCGGCGTCGCGCCGGTCGGATCCGGTCGGCTGGTCCGGGTCGGCGCCGGCCGCCCGGTAGCGCAGCCGGATGTCGGCGACCGGACCGGTCGCGGTCCGGGCCCCCGCCGAGCAGCGCAGTCCGTCCTCGGTCCGGTCCACGGTCAGCTCCACGGTGAGGGTGTCACCGGGGTACACCGGCCGGAGGAAGCGACACCGCTCGACGGCCGCCAGCTCGACCGTGCCGTCGGACCCGTCCGCGTCGAGCCAGCCGCGCAGCGTCTGGTCGGCGAACTCGATCAGGTAGACGCCGGGCAGCACCGGGAAACCCGGATAGTGCCCGGCGAACACCGGGTCCGCCGGATCGATCAGGACGGTGCCGGTCGCCGTCGTCGAGGTGCGGGCGGTCACCGTGACGGCCACGGAGGCCGGAGTGGCCCGGGCGGTCACGCGGTGCCCTGGAGTTTGCGCTCCAGCAGCCCGTACGTGCCGTCCAGGGTGGTGATCGCCGCCATCTCCGTCTCGGCGACCTTCACGCCGTACGCCTTCTCCAGGCGTACCGCGATCTCCAGCGCCATCAGCGAGTCGACGTCCAGGTCGTCGGCGAAGTGCGCCTGGTCGGACACCTCGTCGGTCTCCACGTCGAGTACGTCCGCGATGAGCCGACGCAGGTCCTCCTTGTCCAGCGGGCGGTCGTTCTCCACCGTCGTCGCGAGCTGGTCGGTCATGGTTCGGTCCCTTCGTTGACGGGTGCCGCGGATCCGATCCGCAGCAGGGCGCAGCCGACGGTGCCCTCCTGGTCGACCGAGGTGGCCAGGGCGAGCGTGCCGGCGAGATCGGGTCGTGCCCCGGCGGCGGCCAGCAGCGCGGCGAGTTGGAAGGAGGCGGACGCAGCCGCGGTGTCGCCGAGCAGGTCGCGACACTCGATCCGGACCACCGTGTCGTCGGCGAGGACGTCGGACAACGCCCCGCGCTCGGCGTCACCGAGCGGACCGGCCGGGAAGGCGGGCGCGACCAGCCGCACCCGTGACCCGGCGGCCCCGCTGTCCCGCAGCGCCCGGCTGACGCAGCCGGCGAGCACCTCCCGGGCCCGGTCCGGCGACCGGTCGGGGAACGCGCCGAACCAGGCGCCGAGCACGGTGGCCAGCGGCCGGCGGCCGTACCGCTGCGCGCTGGCCCCGGACTCCAGCAGCAGTACGGCACAGCCCTCGCCGAGGGTCGGGGCGGCGCCGTCGCCGGCGTGCCACTCCAGCCAGCTCCGCTGCACGGAGTACTCCTCGACCCCGCCGCAGAGGATCACCTCGGAACGTCCGCGCCGGTGCAGGCGGCTGGCGTAGTTCAGCGCCAGCAGACCGGTCAGCGCCCCGCCGGACACCGTGGTGTTCGGCCCCTTGAGCTGGTGCCGGATGGCGCTCTGACCGGCCGCGCAGTTCATCACCGTGTTCGGGAAGCGGGCCGGGTCGACGTGGAAGGGCTTCTCGCCGGTCAGCGAGTCCCGGGTGAAGTCCATGATGCTCTGCACGCTGCCCGAGCCGGTGCCGAGCACCAGGCCGACGTCCTCCGGCCGGTCCGCCAGCTTCGGGCCGTACCGGGTGAAGAGCAGGCCGACGGTGCTCACCGCCAGGCCGGTGATCCGATCCATCGACCGGGTGCCCTTGGTGCCGAGCACCGTCGGGATGTCGAAGTCGGGCACCAGGGCCGCCCGGTCGTCCGGCACCGGCCAGACCTCCGGGTCCAGCTGGCCGACGGTCTGGTCACCGGCCAGCAGCCCGGCCGCGAACGGCTCGGCGCCCAGACCGTACGGTGACACGGCCGACCAGCCGGAGACGACGAGGTCGGTTCGGGACATGTCTTCCTCCTCCATGACCCGGCCCGGGCCGTGGGCGGCCCGGGTCCGGCCCGACTCAGGTTCGGATCTCGGCCTCGGCGTCGGCCTTGGCCGGCGGTCGGCGCCACGCACCGGCCGCCGCGTGCAGTTCCCCACCGTCCACGCCGATGGTGTTGCCGGTGATCCAGGACGAGTCGGTACGGGACAGCAGCACCACCGCCTCGCCCACGTCCTCCGGGCGGGTGAGCCGGCCGTGCGGGTTCGTGTCCGCGCCGTGTTCGACGAAGTCGGCGCTGCCGGGAATGCGGGTCAGCGCCGGGGTGACGGTGACGCCGGCCCGCAGCGCGTTGACCGCGACCCCGTCCGGGGCCAGTTCGCAGGCGAGCTGCCGGACGTGCGACTCCAGGGCGGACTTCGCCGCCGACACGGCACCGTAGCTGGGCAGCTTCTGGTGCACCCCGGCACTGGTCATCGCGTAGATCTTGGCGCCGGGCGGCAGGAGGTCGGCGGCACGCAGGTCCTGCGTCCAGTAGACGAGGCTGTGCGCCATCACGTCGAGGGTCATCTCCAGCTGGCGGCGGGCGATCCCGCCGTCGTACCCCGGTCGGGGCAGGTACGGGACCAGGGTGCCGAACGCCAGCGAGTGCACCAGGACGTGCAGACCGGCCCCGTCGGTCAGCTCAGCGATCACGGGTACCAGTTCGGCCCGGGTCGCCGGGCTGGCCGCGTTCGCGTTCACGAAGTGCGCCTGTACGCCGTACCCGCGCAGTTCGGTCACGAGGTCGGCGACGCCGTCGGCGCGCTCGGCGGTGTCGAAGTGCAGACCCACCACGTGTACGCCCTCGCGGGCCAGGGCCAGGCTGATCGCCCTGCCGATGCCGCTGGAGGCACCGAGGACCAGCGACCAACGGCCGCGCAGTGAAACAATCACGATCCCTCCCGGGTGGCTCTGGCGGCGACGGAGACTCGGACGACGGCGACGTTGCCCTCGCCGGTGGCGACGACGAGCCGGTGTTCGCCCGGTGGCCCGGCGAACAGTCGGGCGGCCCGCAACACGGGCGCCAGGCAACCGGCGCCGACCGGTCGGACCACCGGGGCCACACCGGTCAGTTCGGCGGCGGCGGCTCCGACGGCAGCGGCGACCGCCGACCCGTCGCCGAACAACTCGACCGGCGCCGCGTCGTCTGACCACTCGACCGGGGAGCCGCCGTCGGCGTGCGTCAGTGCCGACCCGGTGGCCGGGGCGATCAGCGCGCCCGGGGCGGCGAGTCGGCCGAGCGCCCCGTCCAGCGCGGCGGTCAGCCGTACCCGGTCGTGCACGGCGGCCGGCGGTACGAACAGGGTGGCCGCCCGGAGCCGACCGTGGCCACTGCCTGCGGCGGCGCCGGCCGGCTCCAGCACCAGTGCCACCGCGCCCTGCTCGGCGCCGTCCTCGGTGACGCCGACCAGCAGGGTGTCGCAGCGTCCCACGGCCAGGGCGCGCCAGCCCGCCTCGACCGCCTCGAAACCGGCCACCCCGGGCGAGGTGAGCGTGAGGTGGAAACCCCTCAGCTGGTGTTCGGCGACGAGCCGGGTACCCAGTACGTTGATCGCGAAGTACGGCGCCAGCGCCGGACTCAGCTCGGTGGCGTCGGCACCGGTGACGATCCGGTCCATCTCGCCGAAGAGCGGGTCCAGCCCGCCGTTGGTGGCCACCGCGGCGCCCCGGCGTTCCGGCGGCAGCCGGTCCAGCCGCCCGCCGTCGGCGACCGCCCGCCGGGTGGCGGCGAGCAGGTACTGGGTGGCCGGCGGGGCGTACCGGTAGCCACGCGGGCCCAACTCGGCCCGGGGGTCGAACCACGGCTCGCCGGGCCGGTCCGGGGCCACCACGCCGATCCCGGTGACCACCGCGTCGGTGACCGGCCGACCGACCGGCGTGCTCCGCGACGGCGCGTCCATTGTGGTCCGCGGTGACCCGACCGGGGCGATCATCGTGCGCTCCCACAGTCGGTGGCGAGCACGACCGAGGCGTTGGTGCCGCCGAAGCCGTACGCGTTGACCAGCACCCGGTCGACGTCGAGCGCCGTGCCGGCGCCGACCGGGAGGTGGACCGGGCAGGCCGGGTCCTGCTCGTCCAACGGCACGTTCGGCGGCACCACCCGGTGCCGCAGGATCAGCGCGGCGGCGCAGGCGGCCAGGCCGGCGGCGGCGCCCCCGGTGTGCCCGATCAGTGCCTTCAGGCTGTAGAGCGGCACCGAGCCGGCCGCCGGGCCGAGCGCCCGGTGCAGGGCGCCGCTCTCCATCACGTCGTTGAGCTGGGTACCGGTGCCGTGCGGCACCACGCAACCGACCCCGTCGTCGCCGGCCTCGGTCAGCGCCTCGCGCATCGCCCGGGTGATCTGGTCACCCGCCGGCTCCGGCGCGGTCGGGTGGTGCGCGTCGCAGCTCCAGCCGGTGCCGGTCACCCGGGCGTAACCGGTGTCGACACCCCGCGCCCGGGCGTGCTCCCGGGACTCCAGCACCAGCATTCCGGCCCCCTCGCCGAAGACCGTGCCGGCCCGGTGCCGGTCGTACGGCCGACAGCGGACCGGATCGACCGCGCCCAGCCGGTTGAAGCAGCCGAGCGCTACCCGGGAGTACGCGTCCGCCCCGCCGGCCAGCACCACGTCCACCTCGCCGCAGCGCAGCATGTCGACTGCGGTGCAGAGCGCGAACAGCCCGGCGGAACAGGCGTTGGCGATGCTGGAGTTGGCGCCGAAGCCGCCGAGCCAGGCGCCCAGGTGCGTGGCGAGTTGGAAGGCCGGGCGTCGACCGGTGGTTGTCGAGGCCGGGTAGCGGTCCGCCTCCCGCAACCCGGCCTCGCCCATGCAACTGCCCACCACCACACCGAACCGGGTGTTCTCCCGGCCGGTCAGTCCGGCGTCGCGCAGCGCCTCGGCGGCGGCGGCCACCGCGAACTGCGCCGCCCGGCCGGGGTGTTCCGCCGCGACGTGCTCCTCGGGCACCAGGTAGATCAGGGGCAGCGCCATGTGCGCCAGCGGGTCCGCCGGCTGGTCCGGCAGCCGCACCTGGGCGTCGAGCATGGCGTGCCACAACGCGGCCGCGCCGCGTCCGTGGCAGCTGACCGCACCGATTCCGGTGACGAGGACGTCGGTCACGGCGCTACTTGCCTTCCAGCGCGGCGTTCATCCGGTCGTCGAACGGCACCAGGTGCCAGTCCCGGCGGTTGTCGATGACCGCGTACCCGTGGGTGATCCGCCCGGTGGCCACCGGCACCAGCAGGTCGTCCCGGGCCGCGTAGCAGTCCATCCGGGCGGTGTAGGTCAGTCCCTTGAAGACGTCCTCCACGGTGAAGACGGTCCAGACGTCCTCCTCCATCAGCGCCTCGTCCAGGATGGTGATCCGGGAGTGCGGCACCACCGGGATCCAGTTCTGCTCGACCAGCAGGGTCCGGATGGAGACGCCCCGGTCGGCCAGGAAGAGGTCCACCACCTCCTCCATCAGCCGCAGGTAGCCGGACATCTGCACCCGCTTGGTGAAGTGGCAGTACGGGTACGGGATGCGCCACTTCCAGGCGTACGCGTTGCGGCCCTCGGTGAGCACCTCGCCGGGGTCCCGCCCGGTCACCCGCACCGGCTGTGGTGCACCCGGCAGCGCCCGGCCCAGCTTCTCCACCGTGTAGTCGGCGATCGCGGCCGGCACCGGCTCGGCCGGCCCGGTGCTCGGGTCGTGCCGCAGGCTGACCCGTACCTTGGCACTGGCCGCCCGGGTGGTCTGCGCGTCGGTCTTGCTCAGGACGACGTTGAAGGCCAGCTCGTCCGGCACCTTCGGGTCGCGGCGCACCTCGGCGACGGCCACGTCGTCGATGTGGTACGCGTGCAGGATCCGGGTGTCGATGTCGACCAGGTCCACGCCGAGCGCGTACCGCTCGTAGAGCCAGCCCGGCGCCAGCCCGTTGCGCCGCAGATGGTCGAGGACGGCCTCCTCGATCAGGTAGTTGACGTGCTTGAAGCCGATCCAGGTGCAGATGTTCGAGCCCTCGTAGCGCGGCCGGATCTCCAGCCGGGTCGGCTCGGTTTCGGCCGGGGCGACGACCGGGTGGGTGGCGGTGACTGTGTTCATTCCAGCTCCGTGGATGGTCGGGAGGTGCCTGTGGTCGGGTGACTAGAGCGTTTCGACGAACTCGTGCAGCAGGGCGGCGAACCGGTCCGGCTGCTCGGCCATCGCGAAGTGGCCGCAGTCGGCGAACAGCTCGAACCGCGCGCCGGGTACCGCCCGGGCCAGCGTCCGGCCGTCGTCGGCGCCGGCCGCGAAGTCCCGGTCCCCGGTGATCACCAACAGCGGGGCGTCGACCCGGGCCAGGTCCATGAACGGCGTCCGCAGATAGAGGTCGAAGAACCGGACCCAGCCGTACGGTCCGACCCGCTCCCGCACCTGTCGCGCCATCGCCCGGCGTACGTCGTCCGCCAGCCGCCCACCGGAGCCGACCCGCAGCCCCTCGTCCAGGATGGTGTGGAAGCCGTTGAGATAGCCGGCGATCGTGCGCCAGTCGAAGGCGGCCGGGGTCGGCCGGTAGAAGGGCGAGACCAGCACCAGGGCCACGGGTTCGCCGAGTTCGCCCCGGCTGATCAGGTCCAGCACCAGGGTGGCGGCGAACGAGTGGGCCACCAGCAGGTCCGGCGGCCGGGGCAGGGCCCGTACCGCGTCCAGCACGTGCCGGCCGGGGTCGGTGTCGTACGCCCATCCGGCGGGACCGACCCACGGCGGCGCGGCGGTCTCGATCTCCAGCCACGTCCCGGCCCGCTGCGCGAACGGCCGCCAGATCGCCGGGCTGCCGGCCAACCCGGGCAGCAGCAGGGCCCGGGGCGGTGCCGACCGGACGGCGGTACGGAGCCGGGTGTCGGGTCCCGGCGACAGCGTCACGGCGTACCCGCCGGGGTGAGGATCAGCGCGGCGGCGGCGTCCTCGCCGCCCCGGTCGCCGGTGCCGGCGGTGGCCAGCACCGCCTCGGTCGGATGCGCGGCCAGCCAGGCGGCGCCGGCGGCGCACTGCAGCACGCCGAGCGCGCCGGAGCAGTCGCCGAACCGGCGGGTCAGGTCGTGGACGCGGGCGGCCGGCGGGCCGACCCCGCTGCCCGGTCCGTCGCCGAACGGGGCGGGCCCGGGCACGTACCAGAGTCCGACCGGCCGGGGTTCGGCCTGGCGTACCGCGGCGACCGCCGCGGCCGGTTCGGCCCGCCGGGCGTACGGCCCGAGGGCGACCAGCGGGGCACGGCCCCGTTCCCGGGCGGCGTCGGCCGACTCCAGGACCACCGCCGCCGCGCCGTCCAGCAGCCGCGTCGTGGCGGTCGGGGCACCGCCCCCGGTCACGTACCGGACCGGATCGTTCACCGGTTCGACCCCGACGACCAGGGCGGCCCGGATCCGACCGGACCGGATCAGCAGGCCGGCCCAGAAGACCGCGTCCAGGCCGGAGGTCGATCCGTTGCAGAGGGTCAGGTTGGCGCCCCGCAGGCCGTGGGTGATCGCCAGCCAGGAGGCGGTCACGTTGCTGGAGGTGGCCGGCAGGGCCATCGGGCTGGTGCCGAGGTAGGTGTGCTCGGCGATCGTCGCGACCGCCTCGCAGACCGTGTCGACGTTGCCGTAGTTGGTGCTGACCACCACCCCCACCGACTCGCCCGGCACGGTGAGCAGGTCGTCGGCGAGCAGGCCGGCGTCGGTCAGCGCGTCCCGGCCGGCGACCAGTGCCAGCTTGGTCGCCCGGTCCTTGTAGCGCATGCCGCGCCCGGACAGCCGGCGGGTGGGATCCGCCGGCCGGACGGGCCCGCCGGCCGGGCCGGTGTCCGGGCCCGCCGGGCAGGCTCCCGGCCGCCCGTCGTCGGGTGTTCCGGCGAGCAGGTCGGCCACCGAGTCGAGGCCGACGCCGACCGCGGCGAGACCACTGACAACCACGTCCACCTAGGCCACCTTCTCCAGTACCGCGACGGCGTTGAGGCCGCCGAACCCGAAGGAGTCGACCTGCGCCACGCGCAGGGCGTCGCCGGCACCGACCGCGGTGTCCCGGACCAGCCGGAAGTCGGCGATCTCGTCGATCGGGTCGGTGATCCCGAGGGTCGGCGGCACCTGGCCGGCCCGCAGCGCGTGTACCGCGGTGAGCAGGCTGTGCAGGCCGGAGGCACCGGCGGTGTGCCCGAGCATCGACTTGATCGCGGTCATCAGCGGGCTGCCGGCGTGACTGCCGAAGACGTCCCGGATCGCCTCCGCCTCCGCCTCGTCGTTCAGCGGCGTGCCGGTGCCGTGCAGCATCACCAGGTCGATCTCGGCCGGGCTCACCCCGGCGCGGCGGTGCGCCTCCCGGATCACCAGCGCGATGCTCTTGGCGTCCGGAGCCGACGGGTGGTACGCGTCGCAGTTGACCGCGACCCCGCGCAGCCGGGCGAGCACCTGGCCGGCGTGACCGGCCGTCTCCCGGCGGAGCACGACCGCTGCCGCGCCCTCGCCCTGCAGCATGCCCCGGCGGTTGCGGTCGAACGGCCGCACCCGGTCGGGCGCCTCCGGGTAGCAGCGGTCCAGCATCCCGTACGTGCTCTCGGTGATGGTGTCCGTGCCCGCCACCACCACCGTGTCGGCGCGTCCGGCCGCCAGCAGCTCCACCCCCAGGGCGAGGGTGTACAGCGAGGCGGCGCAGGCGTTCGCCACCGTGTGCGTGTCGACCGCACCGAACCGCTGGCGCAGTGCCGCGCCGAAGTGCAGTCGACGCGGGTCGACGGCGGTCCGGTCCCGCCAGCTCAGTTCCACCGAGCGCAACTCACGCAGGGTGGTGCCGACCAGCACGGGAGTGTCGCCCAGGTCCTCGTCGAGTCCCGCGTCGCGCAGTGCGGCGGCCACCGCGTCGAGCAGCCAGCGGGTGGCCCGCATCGGCTCGTCCACCCCGGGGCCCGGCCGGTCGTCGATCTCGTACGCGTGGGTGGCCCGGAACCGGGACGGATCGAACCCGCGCAGCGGGGCCAGCCCGCTGCGGCCGGCGCAGAGTGCCTGGTAGATCTCGCCGGTCGCCGCTCCGGTGCTCGCCACCGCCCCGGCACCGGTGATCAGGACACCGGGTTCGGCACCGCGTCGTGTCATGCCGCGCCCCCTGCCGGGTAGCGGCCCAGGATGACCACCGCGTTGTTGCCGCCGAAGGCGAGCGCGTTGTTCTGCACCACGTTCAGCCGGGCCGGGCGGGCCTCGTTCGGTACGCAGTCCAGGCCGCAGGCCGGGTCGGTCTCCACGTGGTTGACGGTCGGCGGGATGAAGCTCTCGGTGAGCGCGATCGCGCAGGCGGCGGTGGCCAGCGCGCTGGCCGCGCCCATGGTGTGTCCGATCATCGCCTTGATCGAGATGGTCGGCGGTACGTCGGCGCCGAACACCTCGCGGATCGCGCCCGCCTCGGTCACGTCGTTGGCCTTGGTGCCGGTGCCGTGCGCGGAGATGAAGTCCACGTCGGCCGGGCTGATCCCGGCGTTCTCGTGGGCCAGTCGGATGCACCGGGCGATGCTGTCCCGGTCCGGCGCCACCGGGTGGTGGGCGTCGCAGCTGAGGCCGTAGCCGAGCACCTCGGCGTAGATCCGGGCACCTCGGCCCAGTGCCGAGGAGAGGCTCTCCATCAGCAGCAGTCCGGCGCCCTCACCGGTCAGGATGCCCTTGCGGTTGCGGTCGAACGGCTGGCAGAACTCCGGGGCGATGGTGCCCAGCCGGTAGAAGCCGGTGAAGGTCTTGCGGCACAGGGCGTCCGCGCCGCCGCAGAGCGCCACGTCGACGTCGCCGCACTGGATCGCGTCGAAGCCGTACCCCACGCCGTAGTTGCCCGCCGCGCAGGCGGTCGGAATGGTGACCGCCTCCACGTCGACCAGTCCGAGTTCGCGGACGATGCCGGCGGAGAGCCGACCGGCCACCGCCCGGCGGGCCAGCACCGGGTCCAACTGGCGGGGACCGGCGGCGACCTGCTGACCGACGAGCTGGTCGAGGTCGCGGGACTCGCCGTCGGTGGTGCCGACCGAGACCAGCGTCCGCCGTTCCCGCAGCCCGGCCGGGGTCAGGCCGGCGTCGGTGACCGCCATCCGGGCCGCCGCGACCGAGAACTGGCTGGCCCGACCCAGTTCGTCGACCTTCTGCTCGTGGATCCACCGGTCCGGCTCGAAGCCGGCCACCTCACACCCGTTGGCGTACGCGTATCCGCTGGTGTCGAAGGCGGTGATCGGTCGTACACCGCTGCGGCCGGCACGCAGTCCGGCGGTGAACTCGTGCACGCCGGTGCCGATGCTGGTCACCGCGCCGATACCGGTGATGACCACCCGGCGGGCGGCCGGTTCGGCGTCGATCAGAGATCTGCTCATGGGAGTCCCCCGCGGGCGTCCGGCCGCGGTCAGCGGGCGGACGCCTCGGTGACGACGGTGTAGACCCCGGCCAGGTTCACCATCCGGCTCAGCTCGGCCTGGTCGATCGTGATGTTCAGGCTCCGCTCGAGCGCGGCCAGGATCTCGATCGCCCGCAGCGAGTCGGCCTCGTGGTCCTCCTTGAACAGGCTGGTCTCGGTGACCTCGGTCGGCTCGATCTCGAGGATCTCGCAGACGATGTCCTTGATCTGCCGCCGCTGCTCGTCGTCGAGGGTGACGGTGGGGTTCGCGCTGGTCATGTCGCCTCCGCGGGAATGGGTACAGGTGCGGTGCACCCCGGGACCGGGGTACCGACGACACTGAGCCTGGGATCGGTGGCTATACGTTTCCTATAGGCGGGCCGGCCGGTGCCCGGGGCGTGGTCGCCGCCCGGCGGCCCGGACCCGGTGCGCCCGGCGCCGGAGTACGGTCGCGGCCGGGTGGTCGGGAACGGGCGACTGGACAGCCGCCTCGTACACCAGGCAACCCGAGTGCACAAGACCCCTTAATTTCATGTGGTGAAACGTGCGGCATCTCCGTCTTGGATTCGCGAATCGCAGATGCCCGTTCTCCCCCTCGGCGACGGCCGGCCACGGGTCGGCCCGGGCCCGTCGCGGGAAGGACCGGTGGGTGGGCCGCAATGCCCATCGCCAACAGCGACAACGGGTCGCGGCGCCGGTGTCTCGCCCGGGTCAACGATGGCCGTCCATGGACATCGGTCGGCAACGTACGACTAACCGGACGGCTACCTTCGACGCATCGGACACAAGACCCTTACCGGTCGCAATTCATTCTGCTAATGCCCGCATAAGCGCCATCGGGCGGCCGTCCCGGAGAACAGGTTGGCTACGCTGTCCACGATCGAGGGAACTGACGGAAGGATCCTCGCGGAACCGTCCCAAGGCGACGCGACGGATACTTGTGAGTCCTTCTCACGTACTGCTACGGCCGCTGGGGGAAGTGACGTTTGTGCCGACAAATCAGGCCGTCCGCATTTCGGGCGACGTGTGGTTTCGTGCCTACCGCCGAGTCGACAACCCGACTCTCCGACTGATCTGCCTGCCACACGCGGGCGGGGTGCCGACCGCCTTTCGCGGATGGCCGCCACTGCTGCCCGAGGACGTGCAGATGCTCGCGGTGTGCTACCCGGGTCGACAGGACCGGCTGACCGAGCCGTGCATCACCACGATGGACGAGATGGCCGACCGGCTCTGCGCGGCGCTGCTACCGTACGCGGACCGTCCGCTCGCGCTGTTCGGGCACAGCATGGGCGCGGCGATCGCCCACGAGGTCGCCGGGCGACTGGAGGCGCGGCACGAGGTCCGCCCGGTCGGCCTGTTCCTGTCCGGACGCCCCGCCCCGGCCCGGAGCAACCGTGGCCACCTGCACAAACAAGACGACCAGGCACTCGTGCGCGAGGTGCACGCGCTGGGCGCGGCAGACGTCTCGGCCTACGACAACCCGGATCTGCGGGAGCTGCTGCTGCCCGCGCTGCGCGCCGACTACCGGCTCATCGAGACCTACCGCCCGGACCGGCCACCCACCGTGACCACGCCGATCGTCGGCTACCTGGGCGACGCCGACCCGGCGTACCGACCGGACGACATGGCGAGTTGGGCGGACGTCACGACGGCCGGCTGCACCGTCCACATCCTGCCCGGCGGGCACTTCTATCTGGATCCGCAGGAAAAGAAACTCGTCAGTAATATCGCGAGCCACCTGGCCGGGATTACGGGCCGTCGAGCCGACTGACGTGAGACGCACTATCGCCAGTGTCGGGTGCCCGATAGACCAGGGCCGGCTCCCTTCCGAAAATCGGGATGACCTTGACACTCGCACACCGCATCATTAGATTCACGAAAATCTATATTGCTTTACCGGGGGGAAAGCGATGCGACGAACGGTCCACACACAATTGATTGACCCGTGTGGAACTTCCACGTGCGGGAGACGGCCGCGGCCATCGTCACCGGTAGCGGGCAGCGGGGTGGTCGGCCATGCCGATCCGTCCAGTTGCTGAGACGACAGTGGTGATGGAGCGACAGATGCGATTCGCCATCCTCGGTCCGGTGAAGGTGTTCGGCGACGACGGGGGCGAGGCCAGCCTCGACGGCTCGAAGCAACGGACCGTGCTGACCGCGCTGCTGCTGGCCCGCGGCGGGCTGGTCTCCGACGACCGGCTCAGCTCACTGCTCTGGGGCTGGCACCCGCCGAGCACGATCAACGCGCAGATCTACACCTACATCTCCCGGCTGCGCAAGTACCTCGGTCCGACCATCGAGATCATCCGGCAGCGTCCCGGCTACTGCATGCGCATCGGCGCGGCCCGGTTCGACTACGACGAGTTCGAGCGGCTCAGCGGCCAGGGTCAGGCCGACCTCAAGGGCGGACGCTTCGAGGCCGCGGCGGACCACTTCCGCCAGGCCCTCGAACTCTGGCGGGGTCCCGCCCTCGCCGACGTCACCGAGTACCTCGCCGACGCCGAACTGCCGCACCTGGAGGAGGCCCGGATGCTGACCCTGGAGGGTCGCATCGAGGCCGAGCTGGCGCTGGGCCGGCACCGACCGCTGGTCACCGAACTCAGCACCCTGGTCACCGAGCACCCGATGCGGGAACGCCTCCGCGCGCAACTGATGACCACCCTCTACCGGTGCGACCGCCAGGCCGAGGCGCTCGCCGTCTACCAGGAGGGACGGCGGATCCTCGCCGACGAGCTCGGGGTGGACCCCGGTGCCACGCTGAACGCGGTCTACCACGCCATCCTCACCGGCGACCTCGACCAGGGCCGGGCCACCGCCAACAGTCGGGACCCGGTCAGCGCGGTCTGGGCCGACACCGGACCGGCGATGCTGCCACCGCGTACCGTCGACTTCACCGGCCGGGTGGCCGAGGTCTCGCAGCTCACCGCCGCGCTCCGACCGCCGGCCGCCGGGGCCGCCAACCTGCCGGCACCGATCCTCATCACCGGCGCGGCCGGGGTCGGCAAGACCGCCCTCGGGGTGCACGTGGCCCACCTCGGCCGGCGGGAGTTCCCGGACGGGGAACTCTACGTGGACCTGGACGGGATGGGCCCGCACCCGAAGAACCCGTTCGAGGTGCTCGGCTGGTTCCTGCGCGCCCTCGGCGTGCACGAACTGGCCATACCGTCCTCACTGGACGAACGGATCCAGCTCTACCGCAGCCAGCTCGCCCGGCAGCGGACCCTGGTGATGCTCGACGACGCCGCCAGCGAGGTACAGGTGCGTCCGCTGCTGCCCAGCGGACCTGGCTGCCGGGTGATCGTGACCAGCCGTACCCGGCTCTCCGCCCTGCCCGGGGCCCAGGTGACCCGTCTCGAACCGATGGCGGCGGACGAGGCCCTCGGCCTGCTCCGCGCGATCGTCGGCCAGGACCGGGTCGCGGCGGAACCCCGCCCGGCCCAGCGGATCGTCGAGCTCTGCGCCGGTCTGCCGCTCGCCGTCCGGATCGCCGGGGTCCGGATCGCCGCCAAGCCGACGTGGAGTTTCGACCGGTTCGCCGTCCGGCTCGCCGACCGCAGCCGCCGGCTGGACGAGCTGCGCTGCGGCGAACTGGACGTGCGCACCAGTCTCCACCTGTCGTACGAACGGCTCGACGAGTCGAGCCGCCGGATGTTCCGGCAGATGGCCCTGCTCGACACCCCGGACTTCCCGGCCTGGGCCGCGGCCGCCGTGCTCGGCCGGCCGGAGCGCGGCGTGGAGGAGATCCTGGAGAACCTCGTCGACGCACAACTGCTGGAGGTCGGCCTGATCTACCAGGGGCGGCCCCGCTACCGGTTCCAACCACTGGTCGCGGTCTTCGCCCGGGAACAGGCGCTCCGCGAGGACAACCGGGAACAGCGGCGGGTGGCGGTCGACCGGGGTCTGGACGCCTGGCTCGGTCGTGCCCTGAAGGCCCGCAAGCTGCTCAGCGTTCCCGCGCTGGTCCGGCCGAGGATCGGCTGGTCCGGCTCGGACGCCGAGTCGGTCGCCGCCGAGACCGCGCGGAACTGGTTCGAGGGTGAACGTGACGTGCTGGTCGGGCTGCTGCACCAGGCCTCGGCCACCGGTCGGCACCAGGTGGCCTGGGACATCGCGGACGTGCTGCGGTCCTTCTTCGACGTGACCGGCCTGGCCGAGGGAGCCATCGATCCTCCGACGCCGAGCTGGTCGGAACCGGGTCGGCCGGCCCGCGCCGGCTGATCCACCACCGGCGGCCCTGGTCAAGGCCAGGCGACCACGGGCCGCCACGGGACCTCGGTTCGGCGCCCCGCCGCCGACCCGGCCGCAACGACGGCGGTGGCCCTGACGGATCGCCGTCAGGGCCACCACACGTGCTCCGGGCCGACCGTCAGATCGCGCCGGTCTCCGCCATCCGCCAGCGCAGGCTCAACGGACGCATGTCGGTCCACACCTCGTTGATCCGGGCCAGGCACTCCTCGCGGGTACCGACGGTGCCCTCCGCCCGCCAACCGGCGGGCAACTCGCGGTCACTCCACCAGATCGAGTACTGCTCCTCCTCGTTGAGCACCACCCGGTACGTGCTCTCGCTGTTCTCGTCGGCCATCCTGCCGCCTCCCTCGTGGTTCGGGTTGTCCCTCATGACACCGGCCCGGTGACCGCCGCGGCGGTCACGTCGCCGGGAAGAAATCCGGGCACGCCGACGCCGGCACCGAGCCGCCGCGCCGCCCGGAGCACGTGGTCGGCCAGCGCGATGTCCAGGGCGCCGAGGCCGAACGGGGAGAAGACCACCGTCCGGTCCGGGTCCCGGGGCACCGCCGCGGTACCCGCGATCAGCTGCCCGATGGTGGCCGAGATGAAGTCGCGACGGCCGGTCAGCTGCTCGGCCAGGTGCAACGAGGTCCGCTCGCGCAGCACGTGGTCGACGTCGTCGACGACGTTGGTCGCCCGCAGGATCGCCTCCGGATACACGTCCCGTAGCGAGACGTGCAGCACCGTGCTGCCCGGCCCGCACTCCGTGAGATCCAGATGCGGGTGCACCGCGGTCGTCGCCAGCGAGACGAGCGGCTGGGCGGCGAGCGCCTCCGTGGCGCCGGTCGCGACCGAGACGGTGATCCCGGGTGCCACCTCCGGGCACCTCCGGGCGAAGTCCTCCGCGCGGGCCGGGTCGGTGTCGTAGAGCGTCGCCGAGGTGAGGGAGGGCACCGCCACCCGGAGGAAGCGCAGGATCTCCCGGTTGATCACGCCACAGCCGAACAGCGTCACCCCGCGCGGCGGCGCGGTCGAGGTGAGCAGGTCGGCCGCGAGGGCGGCGCTGGCCGCCGTCCGCTTCGCCGAGATGACCGAGCCCTCGACCAGCGCCTCGGGACGACCGGTCCGCATCGAGTTGACCAGGATCGCCGCGCTGGCGCGTTCCAGGCCCAGGGCCAGGTTCCCGGGGAACGACGAGATCCACTTCATGCCGGCGGTCGGTTCGGCGCCACCGACGTACGCCGGCAGGCCGATGATCCGGTTGCGTTCCGAGTCCGGGAAGCGCAGGAACGTCGAGAAGGGCACCGCGGTACGCCCCTCCTCGTGCTGCCGGTACGTCTCGCGGACCAGGTCGAGGACCTCCCGCTCGGCTCCGCCGAGCAGTGCCCGTACGTCGTCGTGCCCGAGGATCAGCATCCCTGCGCTCCCGCCGCTCGCGCCGCCCCGACCGGTACCCGTCCGGGGTCCTTCCACAGGTGGGCCACCTCGCCGAAGTGCTGGTTGACCCAGGCGTCGGAGTAGATGGTGCCCAGATAGCGGTCTCCGCCGTCCGGGAAGATGAGTACGCAGGTGGCGCCGGCGGGGACCCGTCGGATCAGCCGGTCCAGCGCCGCGACGGTGGCCCCGGAGGAGCCGCCGGCGAGGATCGCCTCACGCAGCACCAGACGCCGGCAACCCACCACGCTGTCCAGGTCGCTGACATGGATGACCTCGGCGGCGTCGCCCGGATCGAGCAGCGTGGGCCGGATCGAGGCACCGTGCCCGGGCAGCAGCCGTCGACCGGCCGGCTGCCCGAAGAGCACACTGCCCACCGCGTCCACCGCCACCACCTCCGTACGCAGGCCGTGCTCCCGCACGTACCGGGCGCAGCCGCTGAGGGTGCCGGTGGTGCTGGTGGCGCAGAGCAGGTAGTCGATCCGTCCGCTCAGCGCCTCGTCGATCTCCCGCATGGTCTTCTCGTGCGCCCGGGGGTTGAGCGGGTTGCCGTACTGGTTGGGCCAGTAGGCGTGGGGCAGCTCGGTGAGCAGCTCCCGTACCCGGCGCATCCGGACCGGCAGGTACTCCCCGGTCAGCGCGTCGCGCTCGGTGACGACCTCCAGCTCGGCGCCGTACGCCCGCAGGATGGCGATGTTCTGCTCGGTGGTCTTGGCGTCCACCACGCAAATGAACCTGAGGCCGAAGTAGCGGCAGATCTGGGCCATCCCGATCCCCAGGTTGCCGGAGCTGGACTCCACCACCACCGACCGGCCGGCCGTCAGCTCGCCGGCCCGGACCTTGTCCAGCAGCATGCTCAGCGCCGAGCGGTCCTTGATGCTGCCGCCGGGATTGGCACGCTCGAGCTTGGCGAAGACGCGGGTGTCGGTGTCCGGGTACAACCGACGCAGTTCAACCAGTGGTGTGTTCCCGATCGTCGCGAGAATTCCGTCTAGCGGTTGTGTCGCCACAGGCCTACCCCTCAGCACTGCCGGGTCCGGTCGACTCCGACGCGAAGGCCCATCCCGCTGGTTCATAAGCCACAGCCATGGGCCGATTCGATCGTGCGATCGGCGCCTATCGAGCTTCTATATCCGGGCGTCGGGGGGGCCGGATCCGGTACCGGGCGCCCCCCCCCCGCGCGGGGGGGGGGGGCCGGGCCCGGGGGGCCCCCCGCGCCCGCCCCCCCCCCCCCGCGGGGGGCGGGGGGGGGGGGGCGGCCGGGGCCCCCCCCCCCCCCCGGGGGGGGGGGGGGGGCGCCCGGCCCCGGGGGAACTCAGGCCCCGGCCAGCACCTCGCTGAGGTGGCCGGCCAGCGCGTTGACGGTCGGGTAGTCCCAGGGCAGGGTCTGTTCCACCACGAGCCCGTAGCGCTCCTCGATGTCGCCGCAGAGGGTGAGTGCGTACACCGAGTCGAGCCCGAGCTCCACCAGGGGCGCGTCCGGGTCGATCTCGTCCGCCGGCCGCTCGAGGTAGAAGGCGACCCGCTCGGTGAGCCACCCGGCCACCGCCTGGGTACGGGAGATGGTGGTGTCGGACATGCCGCTGACTCCGTTCGGTGAAAGGGCCGCTCAGCCGGCGAGTCGCCGGCAGGCCAGGTCGAGCGACCGGGCGTCGGCCACCCGGTCACGCAGTTCCGCGCAGAGCCGGCGGTACCGCTCCGCGTCCGCACCGGTGCTCCACCGGTGCCCGCCGTCGGCGCCCAGCCGGTCCGCCAGCCGGGCCAGTGCGGTGACCAGCCAGGTCGGTTCGGCCAGGAACGAGCCGGCCGGCGCGTGCCGCCAGACGCCGACGCAGGCGGCGGCGCCCAGCACCACGGTGTACCGGGCGGCGAGCGTGAAGCTCGGCCGGCCGGCGGTGACCGTACGTTCCCTGGGCGGCAGGGCCAGGGCGCGCTCGCGCAGCCGACCCAACTCGGCGACGAACACCCCGGTCAGCCGGTGCAGTTCCGCCGCTCCGGCCAGCTCACGATGCGCGGTGAGCAGTTCGGCGCAGACGTCGTCGCGGCGGGCGGCGAGCCCGAGGCCGGCGAAGTCGAGCGGAGGCAGCGCCGCGTCCAACCGGTACAGCCGGTCCGGAACCTCACCCGGTACGCCCCAGCCCTGTCGGGCCAGTACCGGCAGGGACGGGATGATCGACGACAGGCAGACCGCGGAGCTGGCGTGGGCCAGGGTCACCACCGGCAGGTCACGCAGGTGCTTCTGGAAGATCGCGTAGTCGCCCTCGCGCAGGTAACCCCGCGCACCGAGCACCACCGAGAGCTGGTACGCCGCGTCCTGGAGCAGCTTCGGCACCAGGTACTTGACCGCCGGGGCGAGTACCGGCGCCTGTTCCGGCAGCACGTGCAGCGCCCGGGCGGCCACCGTGGCCAGGCAGTCGGCGACCAGCAGGTCGGCGAAGGCCCCGCCCAGCACGGCCTGGGTCTGCGGCAGGTCGGCCACCGAACCGCCGTAGAGCCGACGGTCCAGCGCGAACCGGGTCACCGTGCGCAGCATGGTGTCCAGTGAGCCGACCACCATGCCGGGCAGCACGCTGCGGGTCACCTGGAACCCGCGCAGCACGGTCTCGATGCCGGTCCCCGCCTCGCCGAGCAGGGCGTCCGGGGTGACCGGGCAGTCGACGAAAGCCACCCCGCCGAGCTGACAGCCAGGGACCCCGGAGGTGGGGTACCGGGGCCCGAAGCTGACCCGGTCCGGCGGCAGGTCCGACCGGTCCAGCAGCAGGTGTGAGTGGCTGCGGCTACCGGGGCGGGCGTCGGTGCGGGCGAACAGCAGCAACATGTCCGCCCGGCCGACGTTGTTGACCAGGTCCTTGCGCCCGTTCAGCACCAGCCGGCCGGCCTCCGCCCGGGCGGCGAACTCGGCCCGGCCGAAGTCCGTGCCGTGCGGCAGTTCGGTGTAGCAGGCCGCCGCCCGACCGCCGGCCAGCAGCAGCCCGGCGAGCCGGTCCCGCTGTTCCGGCCGACCCGCGGTCCACACCGGAACCGACGCGATCAGGCTGGTCAGCCCGTACCCGATGGCGAGTGCGCTGTCCCGCCGGAACACCGCGCGGAGCCGACGCATCAGCCGGTCGGCACCGGTGAACCGACCGCCCAGCGCCGCCGGCACGAACTCCGCGTTCAGCCCGTGGTCGTGCAGGGCCCGCTCCCCCGGACCGGAGAGTTCACCGCGCTCGTCGGCGGCGACCAGTGCGGCGTGCCCGAGCGGGTTGTCGACGTCCCACGGGTCGCCGAGCAGCAGTTCCAGGTCGGACCCGGCCGGCCGCTGCCGCGCCGGGTCGAGCAGCCGCGTCACGGCGTGACCTCCCCGGCTCCGGTGCCGGCGTGCGGGTCGTCGCCCGGGCCGGCACCGGTCCGGTGACCGGTGCCCGCGCCGAGCCGCCGACCGACGCCCTCCCCCGGGTGTTCACCGGCGGCCTCGCCGAGGCGGCAGGGCAGCACCGAGAAGAGCTGGTGGTCGCGGTGCTGGGCGCGCAGCCACGGCAACAGCCGGTCGTACAGCTCGGCGTCGGCGAACTGGCGGTCCAGGTCCGGCGCCAGGTCGTCGAGGAGCCGGGCCAGCGCCGCCCGGAGCCAGAGCGCGTCGGCCCACAGCCCGGCCGTCGGGCCGCCGACCGTCGACCGGTTGTGCCACCACAGCCGCAGGCAGGCGGCGACGGCGTAGCAGGTCGCGTACCGCTGGGCCAGCTCGAACGCCTCCGCCGGCACCTGCCGGGCGGCCGGCCGGTACGCACCGATCCGATCGTGCAACTCGTCGACGATGCCGCGTACCTGCTTGAGCTGTCCGAGCAGTCCGTCCGGCACCGCGGCGTCGGCGGCCACCTCGTCGAGCAGCGCCGGCAGACCCTGCACCAGACTGCACCCGGTACGCGAGGTGAGGGCCAGCCGCGCCGGATCCAGCGTGGGCAGTTCGGCGTCGAGCGTGGCGGCGGCGACCAGCCCGCCGTCGACCGTGCCGCTGGCGTACCGGCGGGCCAGCTGCGGCAGCTGGTTGATCACGGCATTCAGGTTGACCATGGTGTTGCCGTCGAAGATGCCGACGATCCGGTGGTCCCGCTGGGTCTTCTGGAAGCCGCCGTCGGCGAAGTCCTCGGTGAGCATGGCGCGGGCGCCGAGGACCTGGCCCAGCTCGGTGACGGTCCGGTCGGTCCGGGTCGGGACCAGGTACTTCACCACCGCGGAGGCGACACTCAGCTCCCCGGGCAGCGCCTGGATGCCCCGGGTCGAGACCAGCGCGGTCGCCTCCGCCACGAACCCGTCGGCGTACGCCTCGGCGAGGGTGCGACCGGCGTGCGGAAGCTCGATCAGCGGACGGCCGTACAGCCGGTGCCCGGCCGCGAAGCCGGTGGCGATCCGCAGTGCCCGGTCGGCCAGTCCCAGCGACATGCCGGCGCAGAGCGTACGGGTGATCTGGAAGCTCTTGAGCGCGATCTCCAGGCCGGCGCCGGGCGGGCCGACCACCGCGTCCGCCGGCACCCGGGCGTCGTGGAACCCGATGCCGCTGATGTTCGCGCCGCGCACCCCGTGCGTCAGCGCGTCCGGCAGACACCGGTACGCACCGGCCGGCAGCGCCTCCTTGTCGACCAGGAGCAGGCTGAAGCCGCGCGCCCCGCCCTTCGGGTCGGTGCGGGCGAGCAGGCAGATCCAGCGTGCCCGGGTGGCGTTGTTGATCAGCCACTTCTCGCCGTCGACCCGGTAGCCGCCCTCCTCGAGGGTCGCGGACACCTCCCCGGCGAGCAGGTCGCTGCCGTGCGCCCGCTCGGTGAGCGCGAACGACACCACCCCGCCCCGGGACACCTCGCCGGCGAGCCGGCGGGCCTGCTCGGACGTGCCGGCGAGCCACACCGAGACCGCGCCCAGATAGGTCTTGCAGTGCGCGATGGTCAGGGTCAGGTCCCGCCGGGACAACACCCTGATCACCTGCAGGAGCTGCTCGGAGTCGACCTGGTCGCCGCCGAACACGGCCGGTACGTAGCTGCGGGGCACACCCAGTTCGTCCAGCCGGCGGCAGGCCCGGTCCGGGAACTCGCTCCGCTCGTCCAGGGCCACCGCCCCCGCGTAGGAGAAGATCCCGGCCGGGTCGCGGGGATCCCCGAGCGCCCGCTCCAGCCGGTCCATGCCGGCGTGGTGGTTGTCGGGGCCGCGCCGGCGGTCCCGCGACAGCGTTTCGTCGCGGGACACCGGAGCGTCGGACCGCACGTCGATGGCGGGCACCGGCTCAGTCCGACATCGCCACGAGCACCCGCCGCGCGCCCGTGAACGGCCGCCGGCCGTGCCCGACCAGGATGTTGTCGATCAGGAGCAGGTCGCCGGAGCGCCAGTCCACGTTGACCGCCACCTCCAGGCCCCGGTCGCGCACCTGGATGACGTACTCGGGCGGGATCGGGGTGCCGTCGGCGAAGGTGACGTACTGCGGCAGCTCGTCCTCGGGCAGGATCTGGGCCAGCGCCGACGCGGTGTCCTCACCCAGCGACGCCGGATGCCACTGGTCCGACTGGTTGAACCAGACCTCGACCCCGGTCACCGGATGCCGGATCGTCGACGGACGGAGCTGACTGATCCGCAGGCTGCCGTCCGACCGCCACTCCCAGGTCGCTCCGGTCGGGGCGAGGAAACTCTCCACCTCGTCGCGCCGGTTCGTCTCGAAGGTGTCCTGCCAGCTCTTGCCGAAGCCCCGGCCGCCGTGCAGGTTCTGCCGGTAGCAGACCCCGTCCGCGAACGCCGCCCGCACCTGCGGGTCCAGCGCCGCCAGCCAGCGGGCCCCGTCCACCACCGGGGTGGCCCCGCCGGTGGTCGCGGCCAGCTGGCAGAAGAACATCAGCCGGGCCGGCCAGGTGTGCGCGTACGACAGTTCGTTGTGCATCGAGATGGTGAACTCGGCCGGGTACTCGGTGGAGGTGTAGACGTTGTCGCCCACCTTGGTGCGCGGGGTGTTGCCGTGCACGTACGCCAGCCGGTTCGGCAGCGCCAGGTCCAGCACCGGGTCGAGGGTCTGCTCGGTGATCCCGAAACCGCGGAACACCAGCGCCTTCTCGTTTACCAGCAGCTCGTCGACCTTCGCCGTGTCGGAGAGGAAACCGCGCAACCCCTCCGCGGTCGGCTCCGCCGCGACGTCGAACGGGTGAATCTCCAGTGGAGCCCAGGTGTCCACGCCAGCCATGCTCTGCCCCTCTCCGCCAGACGACACGACGCGCCGATGACGCTGGAGGCAGCATGCGGACCGCTCCTATACCCGGGCTATACCTCCCTGTCCAGGTGCAACACCGGGTCGACCGGCACATTCGCCGGGAGCAGGCCCGGCCACCGCGTCCGTGCGGGGGATCACGGACGGGTGGCCGGGCGGCTCCGCAACTACCGACCGGTGGCCGGGCCGGTCAGCGCGGCGTCCCGGTGCCCGGCCGGGACCGCCGCCTCGCCCTCCCGGATCCCGGCCCGCTGGTGCAGCCGGCGCAGCGGCCCCGGCGCCCACCAGTTCCAGCGGCCGAGCAGGGTCATCGTCGCCGGCACCAGCAGGCAGCGCACGATGGTCGCGTCGATCAGGATGGCGACGAACAGGCCCACCCCGATCTGCTCGATGTCGCCGACCTGGGCGGCACCGAAACACGCGAACACGATCATCATGAGCAGCGCCGCCGCGGTCACCACCCCGCCGGTACGCTGCAGCCCGTGCCGGACCGCGGTGTCGGTGTCCTGCCCGGCGTCGACGTACTCCTTGATCCGGCCGAGCAGGAAGACCTCGTAGTCCATCGAGAACCCGAACGCGAACGCGAACACCGTGACCATCAGGTACGGGGTCAGGCCGCCGATGGTGAGGGTGTCCAGTGGACCGGCGAGCCAGCCGTGCTGGAACACCGCGGTCAGCACCCCGTACGTCGCGGCCAGCGAGAGCACGTTCATCAGCACCGCCTTCAGCGGCACCAGCAGCGAGCCGGTCATCAGGAACAGCAGCAGCACCATCACCAGCACGGTCAGCCCGATCGCCCGGGGCAGCCCGGCCTCGATCCGGACCATCAGGTCGTGCAGGATCGCCGCGTCACCACCGACCCAGCTCTGTACGCCCGGCGGCCGGTCCGCCCGGATCCGCAGGGCCAGATCACGCGCCGCGTCGGACTGGTTGTCGCCGTACACGTCGATCGCCACGCTGGCCAGGTTCGGCCCCTCCGCCTCGGCCGGGGCGACCCGGGAGACCAGCGGATCGGTACGCCACCGCTGCGCCCAGGACTCCAGGGTGGCCGGGTCGGTCCGGGCCAGCACCCGCACGGCCGGGAAGGTGCTCTCGCCGTACCGGGCGCTCAGCTCGTCCGCCACCTGCACCGACTCGATCGTGCGGGGCAGGCCGGCGAGCTGCGGCAGCCGGCTGGACAGGGTCAGCACCGGCAGCGCGGCGATCAGCAGCAACACGGTGACGACGAGGACGATCAGCCGGGGACGGCGCTGGGCGAGCCGGGCCACCCGGCTGAAGAAGCCCCGTTCCACCTCGTCGCGGGACTGGCCGCGCTCGGCCGCCAGCGCGGTGAGGCGCAGCGCCCGCCGGGACGGCTTGACGAACCGACGGAACACCCGCAGCAGTGCCGCGGTCAGGGTGAGCGCGGAGAACATCGCCAGCAGCGCGGCGGAGATGCCGGCCGCGCCCATCGCCTGCAGCCGGGGCATGTCGAACAGCAGCAGACCGGCCAGCGCGAAGACGATGGTCAGGCCGCTGAAGGCCACCGTACGCCCGGCCGTCGCCCAGGTCCGGGCGAGCGCCTCGGGCGGTGTCAGACCGACCGCCAGTTCCTCCCGGTACCGGGAGACCAGCAGCAGCCCGTAGTCGATGGAGAGGCCGAGCCCGAGCAGTGACACCACGCTGAGCACGGTGTTGTCCAGGTCGACGACGTAGGAGAAGGCCAGCACGACGATCAGCGCACCGGTCATCGTGGCGATCGTGGCGATCACCGGCACGCTGCCGGCGGCGAAGCCCCGGAAGATGAGGATCAGCACGATCAGGGTCAGCCCCAGGGCGAGGATCTCGGCCCGGGTGAGATCGGTCTGCGAGGCGCCGCCGGCCTGCCGCGGCACGAGATCCGCGCCGCCGAACCGGACCGTGGCCCCCGGCAGTTCCGCCTCGAGCTGGCGGAACCGCTCCTGTACCGCCTCCAGCGCGGCCGTTTCGGCCTCCCGGTCGGCGCGCTCGAACCGGTCCAGGGTGACCACCAGTTTGGCGCCGTCGCCGTCCCGGGCCGCCACCGGCGTGTCCACCCCGGTCACGTCGGGTCGTCCGGCCACGTCGGCGCTGGCCCGGGCCAGCGCGGCGGCGCCGGCGCCGTCGTCCGGGTCGATCCCGTCGACCAGCGTCACAATCCGCAGGCCGTGGGCGGCCTCGGCGCGCAGCACGTGCTGTGCGTCGTCGGACTCCGTGCCCTGGACGGCCCGGGTCGACCCCACCTTGGTGAGCACCGGACCGGCGGCCACCCCGCCGGCCACGATCACCACCAACCAACCGATCAGCACCAGCCGTCGGTGCTCGTAACAGAAACGTCCTATGCGTGCCACCATGTGGTCGAGTTTTCCGGTCGAAACGCCGGAAGTCGGTAACGGCGGTATCCGTCTTCTTCTGGGTACCAGGTTCCATACCGGCCCGGGTCCTGACCGGATGGTCACCCCGGGCCGGACTGCCTATGGTGGTCAGGTGGTTCCGGACAGCTACGTCCCGACCGGGCCGGCCGCCCGCCCGTACGCCGCCCGGCCCGCCGGCCTGCTCCGGGCCGCGCTGCGCGCCGAGGGCTGGTACGCCGCCTGGCGCGGCACCGCCCACCTGGCGGCCGGGCTGCCGATCGCCGTCCTGAGCGCGCCCGCCCTGCTGGTGCTGCCGCTGTTCGGACTGCCCACGCTCGGTGCGCTGCTGGCCTGCGTCCGGCTGTTCACCCGGTGGCACCGGGCCCGGTTCGCGGAATGCCTCGGCGTGACGGTGCCGCCCCGTGCCGACCGGTACGCCGCGCCCACCTGGCTCGGCCGGGTGCTCGCCGAGACCCGGGCCGCCACCACCTGGCGGCAGCTCTGCTACCACCTCGGCGCCGCCGTCCTCGCCCCGGTCAGCTTCCTGGTCTGTGCCCTCGGCTGGGCGGTCGGCCTCTGCCTGACCACCGTCTGGGCGTACGCCTGGACGCTGCCGGAGCGCAACGTGCTCGGGCTCAGCCCACGCGAGCCGGCGATCCTGGTCGCCTTGACCGGTGTCGGGCTGGTCAGCTGCCTCACCGTGCGCTGGCTGGCGGCCCAACTGGTCGCCCTGGACACCCGGGCCGCCACCGCGCTGCTCGGACCGAGCCGGGCCGAGCGGCTGAGCCGTCGGGTCGAGGCGCTCACCGCCAGCCGGGACGCCCTGGTGGACGCCGCCGACGCCGAACGCCGCCGGATCGAGCGGGACCTGCACGACGGCGCCCAGCAGCGACTCACCGCGCTGGCGATGAACCTCGGCATGCTGCGCCAGGAGACGGCCGGAGTCCCGGAGTCGGTGCACACCGAGATCGTCCGCGCGCACGAGGACGCCAAGCTCGCCCTCGCCGAACTGCGTCGGCTGGTCCGTGGCCTGCATCCGGCGGTGCTCGACGCCCGGGGACTCGACGCGGCGCTCTCCGGCCTGGCCGCGAGCGCACCGGTCCCGGTACGGCTCCGGGTCGACCTGCCGGACCGGCCGCCGCCGGCGATCGGCGCGGTCGCGTACTTCGTGGTGGCCGAGGCGCTGACCAACGCGGCCCGGCACGCCGGGGCGACCGGTGTGGTGATCACCGCGGAGCGGCGTGCCGCCCGGCTGCACCTGGAGATCACCGACGACGGCCGTGGCGGCGCCCGACCCGGCATCGGCACCGGTCTGCACGGCCTGGCCCAACGGGTCGGCTCGGTGGACGGCACCCTGGACATCACCAGCCCGCTCGGCGGCGGTACGCGGATCACTGTGGAGTTGCCATGCGGGTCGTGATCGCCGAGGACTCGGTCCTGCTCCGCGAGGGCCTGGTCCGGCTGCTACAGTCGGCCGGGGAGACCGTGGTGGGCGCGAGCGGCGACGCCGAGGGACTGCTCGCCACGGTCGCCGACCAGCGACCCGACCTGGCCGTGGTGGACGTCCGGATGCCACCGACCTTCGTCGACGAGGGACTGCGGGCCGCGCTGGCGGTACGCGCCCGGTTTCCGGAGACCGCCGTGGTCGTACTCTCCCAGTACGTCGAGGAGCGGTACGCCGCCGAACTGCTCTCCGGGCCGACCCGCGGGGTGGGCTACCTGCTGAAGGACCGGGTGGCCGACGTCGCCGAGTTCCTGGCCACGCTGCGGCAGGTGGCCGCCGGCGGCACCGTACTGGATCCCGAGGTGGTCTCGCAGATCCTGATCCGGTCCCGGGCCAACCCGTTGGAGCGGCTGACCCAGCGGGAGTCCGAGGTGCTGGCGTTGATGGCGCAGGGGCGGTCCAACGGCGGAATCGCCGCCGCGCTGGTGGTCAGCGAGAGCACGGTGGCGAAACACGTCAACAGCATCTTCGCCAAACTCGGGCTGGGCAGCGCCGACGCCGACCACCGGCGGGTGCTCGCCGTGCTGCACTTCCTGCGGGAGGCGTGATGGCCGGGTTCTGGCGGCCGGTCGGCCACACCCTGGCCGCGGTCACCGTACTGGCCGGCGGGGTGTCGGCCTGGTCCTGGCTGGCCCGGCAGACGGTCACCGAGCGGGCCGCGTACCAGGGGACGTTCACCGAACTCGCCGTCGAACTGGGCAACGGCAGCGCCGAGGTGACCGCCGGGCCGCCCGGGCAGGCCACCGTCGAGCAACGGCTCACCTGGTCGTACGGCCGGCCGGTGGTCCGGCAGCAGCACACCGACGGCCGTCTGCTGGTCACCGCCGACTGTGGTACCCGGCCACGCCTGCCCGGCTGCGCGGTGGCGTACCGGATCGCGGTGCCGCCGGAGGTGGTGGTGACGGTGCGGACGGGTTCCGGGACCGTCTCGGTCCGGGACGTGACCGGGTCGCTGGATCTGCGGAGCCGCAACGGCGACGTACGGGTGGAGAACGTCGCCGGCGAGCTTCGGCTGCACGCCCGCTCCGGCCGGGTCGACGGGGCGGACCTGCACTCGGCCCGGGTGGAGGCCCGGTCCGGCTCCGGTGACGTGGCGCTGCGCTTCGCGACACCACCGACCACGGTGCTGGCCCGGGCCGACTCGGGCGCGATCACCATCGCCGTGCCGCCGCCGGACGGCTACAACCTGCACGCCAGCGCGGAGTCCGGCACCCGGACGGTGACCGTGCGGGAGGATCCGACCGCGCCACGCCGGATCGACGCGCAGGCCGGCAACGGCAACGTCCGGGTGGCCTACACCGGCGGCTGAGCCGGCCACCGGGCCGCCGCCCCGCCCGGTCCCGCGCGGCCGATGCCGCGGCGGTCCACCGGTGCGGTCAGCTCAGGCGGCGGCCCTCCGGGGTGTCGACCACGGACCGGACCGCCGGGCTGACCAGCGCGACCGCGACCAGCACCACCATCACCCCGCTGAGCGCCAGGACGGCGGTGGCGACCGGCAGCGCGGCGAGCAGGTAGCCGGCGAGCAGCGGGCCGAGGAAGTTGGTGCCCGAGCCGAGCAGCGTCGCCACCGCGCCGACCCGGCCCATCAGCGCGTCCGGAGTGATCCGGACCAGGTAGATCCCGCCGGCCACGTTGAACACCCCGCCGATGTAGCTCATCGCCGCGAACAGGACCCCGAGTGCCCAGACGTCGCGGGTGAACGCCATCGCCGGCATGACCAGTGCCCAGCCGGCCAGGCCGCCGACCACCACCGCCCGCAGGTCCAGCCGGCGCAGCCACCAGGTACCGCCGAGTGCGCCGAGCAGGCCACCCACCCCGCTCACCCCGGCCAGCAGGCCGACCACGGTGCTCGAACCGCCGTCCTGCTTGACCACGTACATCACCGCCAGCGCCAGCCCCTCGAACGGGATGTTGCTGATCGCGATGAAGATCATCACGGTACGCAGGAAGCGTCGCCGCCACACCCAGCCGATCCCCTCGACGAGGTCGGCCCGAAGGGTGCGGGCGGCGCCCGGAACGCCGGCCGGCGCGGTGGACTGGAACGGCCGACGGATCAGCAGCAGCGACACCAGCGAGACCAGGTGGGCCAGCGTGGTGGCCAGGAAGGGCGCCCAGCGGACCAGCTCGAACAGGGCACCACCGGCCGGCCGGCCGAGCAGCATCGCGCCGCGCTGCCGCGCCTCGTTCTGACTCAGCGCGGTGGGCAGCTGACCGGGGGTGACCAGGTGCCGGACCGCCGAACGCTCCGCCAACTGGTGCACGATGGCGAGACTCGACTGGACGAAGGCGACCGCCACCAGGTGCCAGACCCAGACCGCGCCGGCCCAGACCGCCACGGCGACCGTGGCGGTGACCAGTACGCAGCCGGCGTCCGCGACGATCATCAACCGACGCCGGTCCCAGCGGTCCACCAGCAGGCCGGCCGGCAACTGCACCAGCAGCATCGGCAGCAGGGCGGCGGTGCTGACCAGTCCGGCCCCGGTGATCGAGCCGGTGTGCCAGAGGATCAGCAGCGGGTACGCGATCGCGGTGATCCGCGCCCCCAGGACGGCGAAGCCCGCACCCGCCCAGAGCAGCAGGAAGTCCCGGTTGCGCCGCAGCGGCGGTTCGGCGCCGGGCTCCGGGCGTGCCGCCGAACCGGCCGCGACCGACGAGGTCACCGTGGCCACCTCCGGCCGGTGCCCGGGGATCCGCCACGCGCACGCGCTCCGCTCACCGGGCCCGCCCTCCGGTAGCGCACCACTCCAGCACCGCCATCGCGCTGTGCATCTTGTTCTCCGCCTGGCCGAACGCGATGCTCGCCGGGCCGTCCAGCACCGAGGCGGTCACCTCCTCGCCCCGGTGCGCCGGGAGGTCGTGCATGAACACCGCCTTCGGGCTGGCCGCGAGCACCGCGTCGTCGACCTGGAACGGCGCGAAGACCTGCCGCCAGTCCGGGTCGGCCTTGCTGCTGCCGGTGGTCTGCCACCGGGTGGTGTAGACCACGTCCACCCCGTCGCTCAGCTCCGCCATGTCGTGCCGTTCGGTGATCCGGGCGCCGTACCGCCGGGCCTGGTCGGACGCGGCCCGCAGGTGCCCGGCCGGCAGTCCGTACCCGGGCGGGGTGCGCAGGTCGAGTTCGGTGTCGGGAATCCGGGTCAGGGCCAGCGCGAGCGCGGTCGCGGTGTTGTTGCCCTCGCCGACGTACCGGACCCGCAGTCCCTCCAGCCGTCCGAAGTGGACGAGCATGGTGGTCAGGTCGGTCAACGCCTGGGTGGGGTGCTCGTCGGACGTCATCGCGTTCACCACCGACATCCGGCCGTGCCCGGCGTACGCGCGCAGTTCGCTCGGGCTGTCCGCGGTCCGGGCCACCAGCAGGTCGAGCATGCCGGCGAAGACCCGTCCGGTGTCCTCCACCGTCTCACCGGTCCGGATCTGCAGGTCGTCCGGCCCGTACGCGATGATCTGCCCGCCGAGTCGCAGCGCCCCGCTGGAGAAGGCGGTCCTGGTCCGGGTGGAGGTACGCCGGAAGTAGATGCCGACGATCCGGCCGGCGAGCGCCCGGGACGGTTCTGCCGTCCCGGCGCTCAGTTCGGCCCCCCGCCGCACGATGGCGTGCAGGTCGTCGTCGGTCAGGTCGCTGATGGAAATGAGATGACGTGTCACGGTGTCTCCCGTCCGACCGATCTCTCGGATTCCCGCGCGGCCCGGTGGACCGGCTCGGTGGTCTTCCGGTGGCCGGGCCCCGGTCGCCCGGCCCCCGGTCAGTAGCCCAGTTCGGTGCGGCCCTGGCCGACGCCGAACTGCTGCCCGTCCTGCTGGCCGACGCCGAGCGCGACGACCTTGTGCACCTCCTTGCCGGAGTCCGCGTTGGTGAGCACCACGAAACCGGTGCCGCTGCGCACCCGCCCCAGCATCATCGCGCGATAACCGACCGACTCGCCGACGTGTCCGAACTCGACCTCCCGACCGGTGTCGTCGACCGAGGTGCCGAGCCCGTAGAGCGCGTCCCGGTGGATCGCGGTCAGCAGCTGCTCGGCGTAAGGCCGCGGCAGCAGGTCCCCCTCACCGAGGTACGCCCGGCGGACCGCGACGAGCAGCCGGGCCAGGTCCGGTGCGGTGGCCCAGAGCCCGGTCGAGGCGAGCACCGGCTTGACCCGCCAGCCGCCCGGCACCGGCGTGCCCCGCTCGTCGTGTCCGACCGCCACCGGCCGGCCCGACGTCTCGGGGAACGCCTGGTCGAAGCTGGTGCCGTCCATGCCGAGCGGGGCGAACACCAGCTCGCGCATCAGTTCGGCGAACGGCTGCCCGGTCAGGTCGGTCAGCAACTGCTCCAGCACCCAGTAGTGCCCGTTGCTCTTGCGGAACTGGCTGCCCGGCGGCAGTTCGCCCCGGACCGCCGGCGTGGTCGCCGGCGGCCGACCGCTGAGCAGGTCGAGCAGGCTCGGCCCGGGTTCCCCGCGCAGCTGGCCGCTGTTGCGGACCACGGTCAGCCCGGCCACGTGGCTGAGCAGCTGGCGTACCGTCACCGGGCCGGGGGCGTCCAGCCGCCAGGCGGTGAGGTAACGGTTGACGTCGGCGTCCAGGTCCAGCCGCCCGGCGGCGGCCAGCCGTAGCGCGCCGACCGCGCAGACGTGCTTGCTGATCGATCCGACCTGGAACAGGGTGTCCGCGGTGGTGGGGACCTCACCGCCGGCGGTCAGGCTGCCGTAGCCGTCCGCCGAGACGAGTTCACCGTTGCGGACCAGCGCCACCGCCGCGCCCGGCACCGCGTACTCGTCGAGGGCGGCCCGGACCGCGTCGCCGGCCACCACCGGTCCGCTCGTCGGTTTCGGCACCGCCTGCCCGATCAACGCGGTCAGCGCCTCGATGGTCCGTTCGGCGACCCGCCGGACGGTGGCCTCGTCGTAGCGTCGGCCCGGGTAGGTCCAGTGCACGGTCAGCATGTGGTCGTGCACACCGGCGGTGACCTGCAGCGGATGGGTCCGCGGCCGGTCCGGGTCCTGGGCGCTGACCAGCCGGCGCGCGGGCAGGGTGAACTGTGGCGCGCTGGGTCGCCCGCCGTCCGGACCGGCCGGACCGGTCTGGCTGCCCACCGCGCGGTGCCCGGTGTAGTTCACCAGGATCCTCGGCTCGGGCAGTTCGGCCAGGGTCGCCGCCAGGTCGGTGTCCGGGCTGAGGTGGCGGAGCAGGCCGTAGCCGACGCCCCGGTCCGGGACGGCGCGGAGCTGGTCACGGACGGCCCGCAGGGCGGCCTCCGGACCGCCGCTGGCCGGCAGCCAGAGGGAGACCGGGTAGAGGCTGGTGAACCAGCCGACGGTCCGGGACAGGTCCACGTCCGGGAAGATCTCCTCCCGGCCGTGCCCCTCCAGGTCGAGCAGCACCCGGTTGCCGCCGGTCCAGCCGCTCACCGCGGTGGCCAGCGCGGCGTAGAAGACCTCCTCGGCGCGTACCTGTCCGGCGGCCGGCACCTGGTGGGTGAGCGCGGCGGTCAGGTGTCGGGGCAGGGTGACCGTGACGGTCCGCGCGTCGGCGGCGCGGTCCGTCCCGTCCGGATGGTCCACCGGCGGTTCCGGTGCCGGCATCCGGTTCAGCCAGTACGCCGCCTGGGCGGCCAGCTCGGGCCCGGCGGCGTGCTCGGCGAGCCGGCGCGCCCAGTGCTGGACCGAGGTCGTCTTGGCCGGCAGCGGCTCCCCGGCGTACGCGGTGTTCAGGTCGGCGACCAGGATCTGCCACGAGACGATGTCCACCGCCAGGTGGTGTACGGCGAGCAGCAGCTGGTCGCCGTCGCCGCCGCCACGCAGCAGGGTGGCCCGGACCAGCCGGCCGGCCGCGACGTCGTGTCCCTCGGCGGCCCGCTCGACCGTCTCCCGGACCGCCGCCTCCCGCTCCGCCTCGGACAGCTGCCCGACGTCGACGACGGTGAGCAGGTCAGCCGGCACGTCCGCGCCGATCGCCGCCACGCCGTCACGGACCCGCAGCCGCAGGGCGTCGTGGTGGGCGACGAGGGTACGCAGCGCCTCGGCGAGCCGGTCCACGTCGGCCGACGGCCGTACGTCGAGCAGGCCCGCCTGCGCGTACCGGTCGGGGTCCCCGGGCAGGCCGAGGAACCGCCGCTGGATCGGGGTCAGCGGCACCTCACCGGTCACCTGTCCCTGTTCGGTCACCGCCGCGACCGCCGGTGTCGTCTCGGCCTCCACCGCGGCGGCGAGCTCGGCGACGGTCTCGTGCTGGTACATCTGGGCCACCGCGAGCGGCAGGCCGGCCTGCCGGGCCGCGGCGAGCACCTGGATCATCAGGATGGAGTGGCCGCCCAGCTCGAAGAACTTGTCGTGCACGCTGACCCGGGGCAGGCCGAGCACCCGCGCCCAGATCTCCGCCAGGGTCCGTTCGACGTCGGTACGCGGTCCGACGAACTCCCGGGCGGCGGGTGCGCCGGTGGACTCCGGGTCGGGCAGCGCCCGCCGGTCCAGCTTGCCGTTCGCGGTCAGCGGGATCTGCTCCAGCGGCACGTACGCCACCGGCACCATGTAGTCGGGCAGCCGGGTGGCGCAGTGCTCGGCGAGCACCCCGGCGGAGAGGTCGCCGCCGTCCCCGGCCGGTACGCAGTAGGCGACGAGCTGCCGGTCACCGGTCGGCGTGTCGTCCCGGACCACCTCGCGGGCCACCACCACCGCGTCCCGGACCGCCGGGTGCGCCAGCAGCACCGTCTGGATCTCGCCCAGCTCGATCCGGTAGCCGCGGATCTTCACCTGGTCGTCGAGTCGGCCGAGGAAGTCGACCGCGCCGTCCGGCAGCGTCCGGACCAGGTCACCGGTGCGGTAGAGGCGACCGCCGGCCGGTCCGAACGGGTCGGGCAGGAACCGCTCGGCGGTCAGCCCGGGTTGGTCGGCGTAGCCACGGGTGACACCGGTGCCGCCGACGTACAGCTCGCCGGGGACCCCGACCGGGACCGGCTGGAGCCAGCGGTCCAGCACGTACATGGTCATGCCGGGCAGCGGACGGCCGATCGGCACCACGTCACCCTCGGGTGCCCCGGTGACGGGCTGGACGCAGGTGCCGACCGATGCCTCGGTCGGGCCGTACTCGTTGATCAGGGGGGTGTCCGGGTCCAGTTCGCGCCACCGGGCCAGGGTCTGCCGGGTGAACGCCTCGCCGGCCACCACCAGCACGCCGGCCAGCCCGGACGCCTGCTCGGCGGTCAACTGGTGGGCGAGCAGGTCGAGGTGGCCGGGGGTGAGCTTGACGAAGCTGAACGGTCCGGCCCCGGCCAGCCAGTCACCGAGTCGGTCCAGTTCCACGTCCGCCGGCATCAGGTGCACCGGCTGGCCGGTGACCAGCGGGGCGTAGAGGTTCGGCACCGGCAGGTCGAAGGCGATCGAGGAGAACAGCGGCGCGCCCCGGTCGCCCCGGGAGGCGAGTTCGGCGGCGGCCCACTGGACGTGGTTGGTCAGGCCCCGGTGCGGCACCTGGACGCCCTTGGGCCGGCCGGTGGACCCGGAGGTGTAGATGACGTACGCGAGACCGTCCAGGTCGGTCGTGCCGTCGGGCGGGCTGGCCGGGTGGGCCGCCACCGCCGCCGCGTCCCGGTCGACCAGCACCGTCCCGACGGTGAACCGGTCGGCGTACGCCTGCTGGGTGACCACCAGCCGGGCGCCGGCGTTCTCCAGCATGTAACGCAGTCGCTCGGCCGGGTGGGAGGCGTCGAGCGGCACGTACGCGCCACCGGCTTTCCAGACCCCGAGCAGGGTGGCGACCAGGTCCGGGCCCCGGTCGAGCAGCACCCCGACCGTCGACTCCGGACCGACCCCGAGTGCCCGCAGGTGTCGGGCGTACCGGTTGGCCAGCGTGTCGAGTTCCCGGTAGGTCAGCCGTGCCTCGCCGCAGCGGACCGCGAGGGCGTCCGGGCTGGCCGCGACGCGCTCCTCGAAGAGCTGGTGCACGGCCTGGCGGACCGGTGCCGGATCGGTCCGGTTGGCGGTGACCAGCAGCCGGTCCCGTTCGCCGGGCGGCAGTTGGCTGGCCCGGGCGTCGCCGTCGACGTCGGCGGCCATCGCCTCCAGCACCGCCCGGTAGATCCCGGCGAGCCGTTCGGCGTGCTCCGGGCGGAGCGCCCGGCGGTTGGTGGTGAGGATCAGACCGCCGTCCGCCGCCGCCACCGCCAGTGGGAACTCGCTGGCGCCGTCGCCGAGCCCGTTCTCGACGTCGATCAGGTCGGTGTCGACCGCCTCGAAGTCCTCCTGGTAGGAGAAACGGACGTCGACCAGACGCCGCCCGTCGCCGAACTCGCGCTGGATCACCGGCATCGGGAACCGCCGGTACGGCCAGCATGCGGTCTCGTGCGCGTAGACGTCGCGGACCAGCTCCCGCCAGGTGGCGGCCGTGCCGTCGTAGCCGAACGGCAGGCTGTTGAGGTACATGCCGTAGACCCGGTCCGCGCCGGCCACCTCCGGCCGGGCGCTGTAGACCAGGCCGGTGAAGAACCGCCGCTCGTCGGTGAGCTGGCTGAGCGCCTTGAGGTGGGCGGCGAGCAGCACGCTCTTCAGCGACGCACCGGCCGCGGCGGCCAGGGCGCGCAGCTCCCGGTCCAGGTCTCCCCAGACCACGGTGACCGAGTAGCCGTCGCTGACCCGGCCGGCCGGGTCGGCCCAGGCGGCGGGCAGCGCGAACGGGGCGTACCGCTCGACGATGCCGCGCCAGTGGTCGCGGTCGGTCGCCGAGTCGATCGACCGGAGTTCGGCGTTGACGAAGTCGGCGTACCGCACCGCCGGCCGTTCCACCGGCTCGGGTGCCTGGCCGTCGCGGATCCGCTGGTACGCGTCGAGCAGCTCGACCAGCATCGCGCGGTGGCTCCAGCCCTCGGTGATCGGGTGGCACACCGTGACGGTCAACCACCACGACTCGTCGCTCTCCACGTGCGCGGCCAGCCGCAGCAGCGGGGCGTCCCCGACGGTGAACGGTTCGGCCTGCTCCCGTTCGGTGAAGTCGCGGACCGCCTGCTCCCGCTCGGCCGGCGCCAGCCCACGCAGGTCCCGGACGGACAGCGGGATCGTCGCGTCGGCGTGCACGAGCTGCATCGGTACCGCGTACGTCTCCAGGTCGAACGAGGTACGCAGCAGTTCGTGCCGGTCGGCGACCAGGTCGGCGGCGGCCCGCAGCGCCGGGGCGGAGAACCGCCGCCCGTCACGCAGCCGGAACGAGTTGACCGTGTGGTACGGGTTCAGTTCGGCGTCGCCGAGCATCTCCACCAGCATGCCGAGCTGCACCTGGGAGAGCGGGTACGCGTCGACCACCCCGACCGGCAGCTTCGCCCGGTCGGTGGCGGAGATCAGGTCGAACGGTGCCACGGCCCGTTCGACCCGCGCCTCGTCCCGGCCGTCCAGCGCCTCGACGAGCCGGGCGACGGTGCGGGCCTCCAGCACGTCCCGTACCCCGGCCGGGAAGCCGGCCTCGCGCAGGGCGCCGACCAGGGCGACGGCCCGGATCGAGTGGCCGCCGAGGTCGAAGAAGCTGTCGTGCACCCCGACCCGCTCGACCCCGAGCACCTCCCGCCAGATCGCCGCGACCCGCTCCTCCACCTCGTCACGCGGCGCCACGTAGACCTCGCCGGTCGGCAGGGCGTCCTGGTCCGGCGCCGGCAGCGCCCGCTTGTCCAACTTGCCGTTCACCGTCAGCGGGAACCGGTCCAGCACGACGAACGCCGACGGGACCATGTACTCGGGCAGTGCCGTCCGGCAGTGTTCGGCGAGCTCGGCGCTGCCGGGTGGGGTGTCGGCCGGGTGGTCGGCGTCGGCGGTCGCCGGGGTGGTCGCGGGCAGGAAGTAGCCCACCAGGGTGTCGTCGCGGAGGATGACGACGGCGTCCCGGACCCCCGGATGCCCCGCCAACACCGCCCCGATCTCCCCCAACTCCACCCGATAACCACGAATCTTCACCTGATCATCAGCACGACCCAAAAACTCCAACCCACCATCAGCCCGCCACCGCGCCACATCCCCCGACCGATACAACCGACCCGAACCACCAAACGGATCCGGCACAAACCGCTCCGCCGTCAACCCCGCACGATTCAAATAACCCCGAGCAACCCCCGCACCACCAACAAAAATCTCACCCGGAACCCCCACCGGCACCGGATGCCCCCAACCATCCAACAAATAAACAGCCAAATCATCCAACGGCACACCCACACGATTCGGCGCACCAGAAACAAAATCCTCCGCCGACAACTCGTAAAACGTCGAATGAACCGTCGTCTCAGTAATCCCATACATATTCACCAAACGAGGCCGACCAAGCCCGAACCGCTCCACCCACGGAACCAGCTCACCAACCTCCAACCGCTCACCCGCAAACACCACCACCCGCAGACACAACCCATCCAAACGCCGATCACCATCAGCCGCCAACCCCACCAACGACCGAAACGCCGACGGCGTCTGATTCAACACCGTCACCCGATGCTCAACCAACAAATCAACAAACTCATCAGGAGAACGCGCCACCGAACCCGGCACCACCACCAACCGGCCCCCATGCAACAACGCACCCCACAACTCCCACACCGACACATCAAACGCATACGAATGAAACAACGGCCACACATCATCAGCCGAAAACCCGTAATACCTGTCCGCCACCGACAACAACCGCACCACATTCGCGTGCGACAGACACACACCCTTCGGCCGACCCGTCGAACCAGACGTATAAATCACATAAATCAAATCACCAGACCCACCCGCAACCACCGGATTCGACACCGGCAACCCAGCCAACACCGACACATCCCGATCCACCACCAACGACGGACCCGACCACACCGAACCCAACACCGACACCAACAACGACGACGTCACCACCACCGACACCGACGCATCAGCCACCATGAAACCCAAACGCTCCACAGGCTGCGCCGGATCCAACGGCAAATAACCCGCCCCCGACTTCAACACACCCAACAACACCGGAACCAGATCAACACCACGCTCCAAACACACCCCCACCACAGACTCCGGCCCCACACCCACACCACGCAACCAATGAGCAACCCGATTCGCCCGCTCATTCACCTCCCCATACGACAACTCCACACCACCACACACCACCGCCACCGCACCCGGCGACCGCACCACCTGCGCCTCAAACAACTCATGCACCCGCGCCGT